>CAJOCV010000025.1 GCA_905233785.1 uncultured Oscillospiraceae bacterium | reverse complement strand
TTGACAAGCCCGGGATATGGGGCTATGATAGCTCGCGTACGCAAGAGGAGGAAGACGCCATGCGCATTGCCGGACTGCAAAAATTGACATTGCTTGACTATCCGGGAAGGGTCGCCTGCACGGTGTTTACCGCGGGCTGCAATTTCCGCTGCCCGTTTTGCCAGAACGCCTCGCTTGTCCTGCCCGAAAAATTTGGGGGCGAGATCAGGGAAGAGGAGTTGTTTTCTTTTCTGCGCAAGCGGGAGGGAGTGCTGGACGGGGTTGCCATCACCGGCGGCGAACCGATGCTGCACGCGGATCTGCCTGATCTGCTGCGCAAGATTCGCGCTCTCGGCTTTCAGGTCAAGCTTGACACCAACGGCAGCTTTCCCGAACGGCTCAAGGCCGTGATGGATGAAGGGCTTGTTGACTATGTGGCGATGGACATCAAAAACGCCCCGGAAAAGTACGCGGAGACCGCGGGTGTCAGCGCGCTGGATCTTGCCGCGATCGAGCGCTCAAGGGCGCTTTTGATGGAGGGGCGAGTGGAGTATGAATTCCGCACCACGGTGGTGAAGGGACTCCACGATCGTCAGAGCCTTTTGAAGGCCGCCCAATGGATCAAGGGCGCAAAGTGCTGGTACTTGCAGCAGTACCGCGACTCCGGTGAGATTTTGAATGTGAGCGGACTTGCCGCTTTTGAAGAGAATGAGATGCAGGGCTTTGCAAAAGCGGCCTGCGACTTTGTACCGACCCGTGTGAGGGGAATCTGAAAGGAGACAGAGAGATAATGTACTATGTGAGCAAGCGCGACGGGAAGGTCGTTGATTTCGACATTAAGAAGATTGCCGACGCGATCAAGAAGGCTTTCGACGCCACCGAAACCGCCTATAACGACAGCGTGATCGACTTTCTGGCGCTCAAGGTCTCGGCGGACTTTCTGCCGAAGATCAAGGACGGCAAGATTTCCGTCGAGGATATTCAAGACAGTGTGGAGGCGGTGCTCTCCCGCGGCGGCTATGAGCAGGTCGCGAAGGCCTACATTCTCTACCGCAAGCAGCGCGAAAAAATGCGCAACATGAAGTCCACCTATCTGGATTACAAAGAGACGGTCAACAAGTATTTGTCCGTCGCCGACTGGCGTGTGAAGGAAAACTCCACCGTCACCTACTCTGTCGGCGGTCTGATCCTCTCCAACTCCGGCGCGATCACCGCAAATTACTGGCTCAGCGAAGTGTATGATGAGGAGATCGCCAACGCCCACCGCAACTGCGACATTCATCTGCACGATCTGAGCATGCTCACCGGCTACTGCGCCGGCTGGAGCCTCAAGCAGCTTATTCAGCAGGGTCTCGGCATTCCCGGCAAGATCAACTCCGCTCCCGCGAGCCACCTGTCCACCCTCTGCAACCAGATGGTCAATTTCCTCGGTATCATGCAGAACGAGTGGGCCGGTGCGCAGGCCTTCTCCTCCTTCGATACCTATCTGGCTCCCTTCGTGAAGGTGGACAAGCTCAGCTACAAGGAAGTCAAGCAGTGCATCCAGTCCTTCGTCTTCGGTGTGAACACGCCCAGCCGCTGGGGTACCCAGGCGCCCTTCTCCAACATCACGCTCGACTGGACGGTGCCCTCCGACCTCAAGGACCTGCCCGCCATCGTCGGCGGCAGGGAGATGGACTTCACCTACGGTGACTGCAAGGCGGAAATGGATATGGTCAACAAGGCGTTCATTGACGTGATGATCGAGGGCGACGCCAACGGCCGCGGCTTCCAGTACCCGATCCCCACCTATTCCATCACCCGCGATTTCGACTGGTCTCCCACCGAGAACAACAAGATGCTCTTTGAGATGACCGCGAAATACGGCACGCCCTACTTCTCCAACTACATCAACTCCGACATGGAGCCCTCCGATGTTCGCTCCATGTGCTGCCGTCTCCGTCTTGATTTGCGCGAGCTGCGCAAGAAATCCGGCGGCTTCTTCGGCTCCGGCGAGTCTACGGGCTCCATCGGCGTTGTGACGCTCAATATGCCGCGTCTGGCCTACCTTTCGAAAGACGAAAGAGACTTTTATAACCGTCTGGACAAGCTGATGGATCTCTCCGCGCGCTCCCTCAAGATCAAGCGCGACGTGATCACCAAGCTTTTAAACGAGGGCCTCTACCCCTATACCAAGCACTACCTCGGCACCTTTGCCAACCACTTTTCCACCATCGGCCTTGTGGGCATGAACGAGGCGGGGCTCAACGCCAAGTGGATCCGCGCCGATATGACCGATCCCAGGTGCCAGGAGTTTACCAAGCAGGTGCTCGATCATATGCGCGAGCGTCTGAGCGATTACCAGGAGCAGTACGGCGACCTTTATAACCTTGAGGCCACGCCCGCCGAGTCCACCTCCTACCGCCTCGCCAAGCACGATGTGGAGACCTATCCCGACATCATCACGGCGGCCGAGCCCGGCGGCGATCCGTACTACACCAACAGCTCCCACCTGCCCGTAAGCTATACCGACGACATCTTTGCCGCCCTTGACATTCAGGATGATCTGCAGACCCGCTACACCTCCGGCACTGTCTTCCACGCCTTTTTGGGCGAGAAGCTGCCAAGCTGGGAGTCCGCCGCCCGTCTTGTGCGCAAGATCGCGGAGAACTACCGTCTGCCGTACTACACCATGTCCCCGACCTACTCCGTCTGCAGGGAGCATGGCTACTTAAACGGCGAGCAGTTTACCTGCCCCCACTGCGGCAAGAGCGCCGAGGTCTACAGCCGTATCACCGGCTACTACCGCCCCGTGCAGAACTGGAATGTGGGCAAGACGCAGGAGTACAAGGAGCGCAGGGAGTATGTCATCGAGCACTCCACACTCAAGCACGCAGGTCCTCTGCCTGAGAAGGAGACCGCCCCGGTGCGCATCGAAGCCCCAAAGAGCAAGGAGGCACCCGCCGAGAGCACAAAGCCCATCCTCTTCGCTACGCCCACCTGCCCCAACTGCCGCATCGCGTGCCAGTACATGGACAAGGCCGGTTTTGTCTACGAGAAGATCATGGCGACAGAGAATCCGGAGCTTGCCAAGCGTTACGGCGTCAAGCAGGCGCCCACGCTGGTGCTCGCCGACGGAAGCAAAATCGCTGGCGCCGGCGCGATCAAGGCTTTCGTGACCAAGACTGCATAATCGAAGAAAGCACCACACGGCAGCGGCTCTTTGCCGCTGCCGTGTGGTATCGGAGGAGAAAACATGTACGATATTGTTGTGATCGGCGGCGGCCCCGCGGGGCTGACCGCGGCTATCTACGCCTGCCGCGCGGGCAAAAGCGTGCTGGTGATCGAGAAAAACGCCTTCGGAGGTCAGATTACCTGGTCCCCGCGGGTGGAAAATTTCCCGGGTTATCTGTCCATTACGGGAGCAGAGCTTGGAGACAAGCTGCTGGAGCAGGCCATGGAGCAGGGCGGCGAGGTCGAGCTGGAGGAGGTCACCGGCATTGCGCCGCTTGACGGCGTTTGGCAGATCGTTTGCGAATCCGGCGCGACTTTCACCGCCGGGGCTGTGATCCTCGCCGCCGGCGCCAAGCCGAGGATGCTTGGCATCGAGCGGGAAGAGGAGCTTGTCGGCAGCGGTGTCTGCTACTGCGCGGTGTGCGACGGCGCGTTCTACGCCGGAAAGCCGGTCGCCGTCTGCGGCGGCGGAAACAGCGCCCTGCAGGACGCGCTGCTCCTGAGCGAGCGCTGCAGTAAGGTCTTCCTTGTACATCGGCGTGACAGCTTTCGTGGGGAGCAAAAGCTTGTAGACGCGCTGAAAAAACGTGAAAACGTGGAATTTGTTCTGAATGCTCAGATAAAAGCCCTGCTGGGAGAGGAAGAGGTAAGCGGTCTTCTGGTTTCGCAAAATGGGGCGGAGCGCGCGCTTGCGGTCGAGGGCGTTTTTGTCGCCATCGGACATCAGCCGGATTTGGGCGTCTTTGCGCCATATCTCACGCTGAGTGACGCGGGCTATGCCGCGTCGGATGAACGCTGCCTGACTCCGACGCCGGGCTTGTTTGTGGCGGGGGACTGTCGGGAAAAACAAGTTCGCCAGCTGACCACCGCCACTGCCGACGGTGCCGTTGCTGCCGTCGCTGCGCTGAGCTATTTAGAGAAGCACTGAATCCCTCGCCTTCCGGAAGATGCCGCAGACGGATTGTGCGGTATTGCCTTAGAACCCTCTTGGCGGAGGCTGCACAAAGCGATGGACGCGGACAGATCGGTTACGCTCTGTTCATTACAGATGCGAATCTACACCGTTTATTACTGACGTGAATTGGTTGCAATTCAGTGAGGAATATGTTACTATAAATTCGTAATGGATTTGCATGTCTTTCCTCCTCGAAACAGTGGTTTTTTTGCTTGAGACCTCATTCCGTCGATCCCTCGACATGTAACACGGTGAGCTTATGGAAAAGTACAATTTCAGCCAAGAGGAACGCGCGGCTCTCGAGGGAATGCGGGTGCCGCTTGCGGTCTATCAGTTTCTGGATAAACGTGTGGTGACGCTGCTGCTGTCGGATGGTTTTTGCGAGCTGTTCGGGTACACAGAGCGCGCGGAGGCCATGTATGACATGGATAATTCCATGTATATGGACACGCATCCGGACGATGTGGCGCGCATTTCGAACGCCGCCTATGTATTCGCCACAGAGGGCGGGAAATACGAGACCTTTTACCGAAGCCGCAATACAAACGGCGAGGGCTATCGCGTCATCCATGCGGTGGGGGAGCACGTATATACCGCGACCGGGGAGCGCCTTGCGCAGGTCTGGTACACCGACGAAGGAGTGATCGGCGCTAATGGGGAGCTTCCCAACGGCAAGCTCAACAAGGGGCTCAGCCGCGCGCTGACAGAGGACAGCGTTTCCAAGGCAAACTACTATGATTTTCTGACCGGACTGCCCAGCATGACAAACTTCTTCCAGCTTGCGGAAGCCAGAAAGGAGCGCATGCTCGAAGAAGGGGAGGAGCCGACGATCCTCTTCCTGGACATGGTCGGCATGAAGTTCTTTAACCGGCAGAACGGCTTCGAGAAAGGAAACCGGTTTTTGCGTGAATTTGCACACATGATTTCACGCATTTACGGTACCGAAAATTGCAGCCGCTTCAGCGGCGACCATTTTGCGGTAATGACCGAATCGCGCACGCTCACGACGACTTTGCCGCGCCTGCTTCGGGAAAGCCAGGCGCTCAACGACGCAAATTCGCTTCCGCTGCGTGTCGGCGTCTATAACTGGAGGATCGAACCGGTTGCGATTTCCGTGGCCTGTGACAGGGCAAAGATTGCCTGTGATACGATCCGCAACACCTTTATCTCCGGCGTCCGCTACTATAACGCCTCCATGCTGGGCGAGGCCGAAAAACGGCACTATATTATTTCACATCTGGATCAGGCGTTGGACGAGGGCTGGACACAGGTTTACTATCAGCCGATCGTGCGCGCGGTGAATGGCCGCGTCTGCGATGAAGAGGCGCTGACGCGCTGGATCGACCCGGTGCGCGGCTTCCTCTCTCCGGGGGAGTTTATTCCGATTCTGGAGGACGCGGGGCTGTTATATAAGCTTGATCTCTTTGTCGTGGAGCAAATCATCGAGAAGCTGCATCGGCAGAAGGAGGCCGGGCTGCATCTGGTGCCGCAGTCGGTGAATTTATCCCGCTCGGACTTTGATTCCTGCGACATGGTGGAGGAAATCTGCCGCCGTGTGGACAAGGCCGGGCTGGAGCACAGCCTGCTCACGATAGAAATCACGGAGAGCGTAATCGGCAATGATTTTGCCTTCATCAAGGAGCAGATCGACCGCTTCCGCTCTTTAGGCTTTCCCGTGTGGATGGATGATTTCGGAAGCGGCTATTCCTCGCTGGACGTTCTGCAGAGTGTACAGTTTGATCTGATCAAATTTGACATGAGCTTTATGCAGAAGCTGGACGAGGGGGATCGCGGAAAAATCATCCTCACAGAGCTGATGCGCATGGCCACAGCTCTCGGTGTGGACACCATCTGCGAGGGCGTCGAGACGGAGGAGCAGATGCGTTTTTTACAGGAGATCGGCTGCTCCAAGCTCCAGGGCTTTTACTTTCTGCGTGCGGTTCCGGAGAAGGAAATCTTCTACCGCTATGAAACCGGATGCCAAATCGGCTTCGAAAACCCGAAGGAGTCGGCGTACTACGAAGTCATCGGGCGTGTAAATCTCTACGATCTGAACGTCATTGCAAGCCAGGATCAGCAGACAATGGGTCAATTCTATAATGTGCTTCCCGTCGCGGTGCTGGAGATCAACGAAGGCAATGTGCGTTTTGTCCGAAGCAATCCCAGCTACCGTGATTTCATGCGGCACCATTTCCACATGGAGCTGGATCGTCCCGGTGCTGCCTTCACCGATTCGCCTGAGCTTTTGGGCAAAAGCTTTATGAACATGGTGAAGGAGTGCTGTCGGAGCGGAAACCGCGGCTTTGTGGACGAAAAGCTGCCCAGCGGCGCCACCGTTCACACCTTTGTGCGCCGTCTTGCCGTCAATCCCGTGACCGGGGCGACGGCTGTTGCAGCGGTCGTGCTGTCCGTGATGGACGCCAGACAGGGCACGACCTACAGCAACATCGCCCGCGTGCTTGCCTCCGAATACTACAATATTTTCTATGTCAATCTCAAAACGGAGGAGTTTATTGAGTACACCTCCAGCGTTGGCGGGGAAGAGCTGGGCAACGAACGGCACGGCGAGCATTTCTTTGCCCAGAGCGCGGCGGACGCCTCGCGCTATCTCTACCCGGACGATCAGGAAAACTTCCGGGCGAAGTTTACCAAGGAAAATGTTCTCCGGACTTTGAACGAACAGGGAAGTTTTGTCATCCATTATCGCCTGCAAAATAACGGGGAACCGGTGTATGTGCGGCTGAAGGGACAGCGATTGGGCGCCGACAGCGACTATGTGATCTTTGGCGTCAGCAATGTTGACGCGCAAATCAAGCAGAGTAACGATCTGCTCAAAATCCGTCAGGAGCAGCTCGCCTACACACGCATCATCGCACTTTCCGACAATTACATTTGCCTCTATTATGTCGAACCCGAGACGGGAAAATATGTGCAACACAACGCTTCCGGCATCTACACAAGCCTTGGACTTGCTGCAGAGGGGGAGGACTTCTTCGGCGCTTCGCAGCGGGAGGGTCTTCGCATCGTCGCGCCTGAGGATTTGCCGCAGTTTCAAAAGCAGATCACCAAGGAGAATATTCTGGGCGAGATCGCGAGGAATGGCGTTTTCGTCTTCAAGTATCGCTTGATGATCGACGGGCAAGCCCATCCGGTGAGCTTGCGCGCAGGATTGTCAGACGAGGCGGACGGGAAAAAGCTGATTGTCGGGGTGCATTTTTCCGATGGCGAAAACGCGCCGTAAGGGCGGAGCCTCGCAGATTTGAAGAAAATTTTGGCGTTTTTACAATTGCTTTAAACAGGGCAGCATAGTATAATATTGATTTAGACAGCTGCGCAGTTTCGTGTTATTTTCGTCGCCTTGAGCGTTTAACCGCGGCTTTCTGATCACAATCGAAAGAAGATGTAAGGATAAAAATGGTCAAGCAGGATCGTAAGCGTACTCTGCTGCAGATTCAAGTGAGACAACCGTATCAGATTTTGCTTTCCGTGCTGATGATGTCAGTTCTGATCGCATTGGTGTTCTTCTGTAAAATCCCAAATCCGAACATGATTCTGATTGCGGGGCTGGTGCTTTGCTCGGCCATCTTCGGCTACGGCGGCGGTATTACCGCCGGCGTCATTATGTTCTTCTATACGCTGTACTTTTTCTCTACCGGCAATGACTTTGTTTCCTTTACCGCCATAAACGCGCAGAAGGTCACGGTTTCTCTGATCGGTATACTGGCGGACATGCTCTTTGTCTGCACGCTCAAGCGGGCGGAGCTTTTGGCTCACCGAGAAATCAATTTGCTCAGCCAGGAGCTGCAAAAGGAGAATGAGCACCTTCAGAATATTTCTCTGCTGGACGGTCTGACCGGGGTGAAAAACCGGATGGCTCTGCGCAGGGATTATCCCAACTACTTTAACCGCAGTGTTACGGTTATGATGGTTGATATGGATAATTTTAAATATATCAACGACAGTCTCGGTCACGAAGAGGGCGACCGTGTGCTCAAGGAGACCGCCGCGCTTTTGTCCCGCGAGTTTGGGAAGGAGCATTGCTACCGCTACGGCGGTGATGAATTTCTTGTGATCGTTCCCGAGATTTCCAGTACCGACTTTGAGCGGAAGCTGGAGGCCGTGATGCAAAAGCCCCCGACTGTTGAGATGAATGGGAAGCAGGAGCCTGCGGGCTTTTCCTCCGGATACACCAACGCGGTTGTCTCAGAGAGCTATACCCTGCGTGATCTGTTTTCTGCCGCGGACGAGAAGATGTACGAAGCAAAGTGGCACAAAAGAAAATAAAAGAGGAATATCGCCTGCGCGATCGTTCCAAAGGAGTGAGATTTCATGCTGCAATCCGTTCAGATTCAACGCTCCAAGCTTGTTCTGGTCGTAGACGATCAGGAGCTTAACAGAGACGTTCTCGGCATGATCCTGGAAGATAATTATCGTGTTCTGTACGCTGAAAACGGGCAGGAAGCAATGGAGATTATCCGTGCCCGCAGCAGTGAGCTCTCCGCGGTGCTTCTGGATCTGATGATGCCGGTGATGAACGGCTATGAGGTGCTGGAGGCTGTGAAGTCCGATGAGGATTTGAAGCATCTGCCGATCATTGTGCTGACAGCCGATAAAAGCGCGGAGCTCAAAGCGCTGCAAATGGGCGCTGTGGATTTCGTAACCAAGCCCTTTGACATTCCGGAGGTGATTCTGACCCGTGTTGCCAGGATCATCGAGCTCAGCGAGGGACGGCAGCTGATTTCCGCCGCGGAATATGACCGTTTGAGCATGCTCTATACGCGCAACTTCTTTTTTGAGTATGCAAACCGCCTGCATCTCTATCATCCGGATCAGAAGCTGGATGCCATTGTCCTGGATATTGAGATGTTCCACTCCATCAACGCCCTCAACGGGCGCGAGTTTGGCGACGATGTTCTGCGCACCATCGGCGATGAGATTCGCGGCTTTCTTCAGGAAGTGTTCGGCATCGCAAGCCGTGTGGAGGCGGATCGTTTTGATATTTACTGCGAGCATCAGGAGGATTACCGCGCACTGCTGCAGCGCTTCCAGGATCGGCTCAACCGCTACTCCTCCAAGGTCAGCATTCACCTGCGCATGGGCGTTGCCCAATGGCAGGAGGGGGCGGAGCCGGTGCTCCTTTTCGACCGTGCGAGGGCTGCGAGCGGTATGGTACGCGGCGATTTCCAGAACCCGCTGATGATCTATGACGAGGAGATGCGAAAGCGTGAGCTGCTCAATCAGCGGCTTCTCAACGACCTGCGGGACGCGATCAAAGAAAAGCAGTTCAAGGTCTACTATCAGCCCAAGTACGACGTACAGCGTGAACCGCCGCGCCTGAGCAGCGCAGAGGCGCTGATTCGCTGGCAGCATCCGGAACTGGGGCTTATCTCTCCCGGGGTCTTCATTCCGCTCTTTGAGGGCAACGGCCTTATCAGCATGGTGGACAGCTTTGTCTGGGACGAGGCGGCACGACAAATCGCAGCGTGGCATAGAAAATACGGCGTGAAGCTTCCGGTGTCTGTCAACCTCTCCCGCGCAGATGTGTTCGACCCCACACTGGTGGAGCGACTGACCCGTCTGGTGCACGATAATGGGCTGGAGTATCAGGATATTAAGCTGGAGGTCACGGAATCGGCCTACACTGACAATGCAACCCAACTCCTGGATGTGATCCATACCCTGCGTGAGATCGGCTTTCAGATCGAAATGGACGACTTCGGCTCCGGCTATTCCTCGCTGAATATGCTCTCCTCCATGCCCATTGACGTGCTTAAAATGGACATGAAATTTGTACGCAACATTGACAAAAGCGAAATCGACCTGCGCCTTGTAAAGCTCATTCTGGATATTGCAAAATACCTCAAGCTCAACGTCGTGGCCGAGGGAGTAGAGACGGAAGGGCAGCTTGCGCTGCTGCGGGACTCCGGCTGTGATCTTGTGCAGGGATTTTTCTTCTCGCGCCCGCTTCCAGCGGAGGAATTTGAAAAGCTTCTTGTACGGGAAATCGAAGTAGAAAGGAGATTGGCGAAAAATGACGCTGTCTGAATTGTACCAACAAATCGAGGGCGACTACGAACAGGCGATGCGTGTGCTGCGCATGGAAAAGCTGCTGGATAAGTATGTGAAGAAGTTTCCGGATACCGGTGTGATTGACGCGCTTCTGCGCAGCCAGCACAGCGGAGATGCTAACGCAATTTTCGAGACCGCACACGCGGCCAAGGGCGTCTGCGCCAATCTGGGGCTCGTGAAGCTCGCGGCGCTTTCCTCCACCGTTGCTGACGAGTTTCGTCCCGGCCATGCCCGCGCAATGAGCGATGCTGAGCTTGCGGATACCTTTTGCGCGATTAAAGAGCTTTACGGGAAAACACTCGACGGTATCCGATGCTACACAATGTCATAAGTGTTTTTTGAACATGCGTTATCTTTGCAACCGATACGGCAATGGTCAGGCGGGTCTCTCCCGGCCTTCGGCCAGTTCACCATCCCGGATTTTACACACAAGGAAATCTCCGTGCGGCAGGTAAACGCTGATGAATCACCCATGCGTCTTCATCCGCGCCGCGAGGCATAAAAGCTCATAACGCATGGGTGTTTTTACGCAGCTGTTTCGGTTGCCCCGTCAGGGGCGAGAAACAGGCGCTTGCAGCAAATATTGCCTGTGAAGCGGAGCTTTCACAGGCAATCGACTGCGGTGTCTCCCGGAACAATCATGACCTGAGTCCGCCGCTTTTTCTTGCGGTGCGCAAAGGCGCTCTGCTCAATGAGCACAATCATCCGAACCACGGTTTTTCCGGGATCTACCCGAATTCATCTTCGTCTCCTCAGCTTTTACTTCGCGGCGTGCTTTGCCGCACACTGGGGTTTTTGTATTCTTCGTCGGGGGATTGTCTTATGAATGAAAAGTCCGCATCGACAGTGCGTTCCTCAACCCCATACCTGAGCGGTCTCGGCGCCTGGGCGCTGGCCTTCGGCTGTAGTGTCGGCTGGGGCGCCTTTATGCTGCCCGGTTCGACCATGCTCCCCATCGCCGGGCCGATCGGTACCGCACTCGGTATGCTGCTGGGCGCTCTTGCGATGCTGGTGCTGGCGCTGAATTTCCACTTCTTGATGAACCGCTATCCCGAATGCGGCGGTACCTATGCCTATATCAAATACACCTTCGGCTATGATCAGGGCTTTCTCTGCGCATGGTTTCTGATTTTAACGTACATAGCCATCATCTGGGCCAACGCAACGGCTTTGCCTCTGGTTTTCCGAATGGTTTTCGGAGACGCTATGCAATTCGGCTTTCACTATCAGATCGCTGGCTACCAGATTTATTTGGGTGAGATGCTGCTCGCTGTCGGTGCGCTTCTGGTTGCGGCTCTCTTCTGTCTGAATCGCAGAGGCGCAGTTCAGCTTCAGATCGTGATGGCAATGCTCCTCCTGGTGGGAGTTACGCTTTGTTTTGTCGCGGCGGCAAAGAAGAGCGATGTTGGTTTTTCTCCCGCGTATTCTCCCACCACGCGCCCGACTATCGGTGTCATCACGGTCTTTGCACTCACGCCATGGGCTTATGTAGGCTTTGAGTCTATTTCCCATTCTGCCGGAGAGGCAAAGTTTCCCTTACAAAACAGCTTCCGGATCAGCGCTCTCGCGATTCTTTTCGCGGCACTGGTCTACAGCCTTCTGGCGCTGCTCTCGGTTACGGCGCTGCCCGAGGGCTGCCCCTCCTGGGTGGAGTATCTCTTCCATCTTGACATGTATGGCGGCATAGTCGGGCAACCGAGCTTTTTTGCCGCGCATACCGCGCTTGGCCGCTTTGGCTCCGCTTTGCTGGCGCTTGCCGCGCTCTGCGCGATTTTTACGGGACTGATCGGCAATTACATCGCTCTGAGTCGTCTGATCTGCGCCCTCACCGACGATGGGATGCTCCCCGCGTGGCTGGGCAGGCTCGACCAAAATGAAGTACCTCGCAACGCGATTCTGACCGTCATGGCCGTGTCGGTCGTTCTGCCCTTTTTCGGACGGACTGCCATCAGCTGGATCGTAGATGTTACGACGGTCGGCGCAACGATTGCGTATCTCTACGCTTCCGCCGCGGCATGGAAGCTGGGAAAAAAACAGGAGGAGCCGCTGTTTATTGCCAGCGGAATCATTGGCCTGATCATTTCCGCGCTCTTTGCGCTGGTGTTTATGATCCCGAGCATCAGTATGGTCAAAACGATGTCTACGGAATCCTATTTCATTCTGGCCGCCTGGGGTATCCTCGGTTTTCTGTATTTTCGTATCATTCTGCATCTGGACAAGGAACGCCGTTTTGGCCGTTCGGTGATCGCCTGGGTGGTACTCTTCGGCCTGATCATCTTTTCTACCACGATTTGGATGCGTCAAGTCACGGAAAACGCCATTGATAATTCCATTGCTCCAATTCAGGATTACTACATCCGGAAGCTGGAGGAAGCCGGCGTGGACATGGTGACAAACGCGTCAAAGCCCTCCTTTGACTATCTGCGCGAGGAAATGCAGTACATAGGCAACGTGCTGGATCGCAACAGTCTGGTTCAGACCGGTGTGATTGTCTTTGCTCTGCTGATCTTGTTTGACATTTATTCCCAGATTCAAAAGCGCGAGCGGCAGATCGAGGTGGAAAAGCGCATTGCAGAGGAAGGAAGCCGAGCCAAGACCAGCTTTCTATCCAATATGAGCCACGAGATCCGCACTCCGCTGAACGCGATCATCGGTCTTGACAACATCGCGCTGCGTGATCCCGCACTTTCTCCGAGCACGCGCTCCAATTTGGAAAAGATTGGTTCCAGCGCCAAGCACCTGTTGGGCTTGATCAACGACATTCTGGATATGAGCCGGATTGAATCCGGCCGCACGGTGCTCAAGAGCGAGGAATTTTCCTTCCAGGAGCTTCTGGATCAGATCAACATTATGATTAACGGACAGTGCGTGGATAAGGGACTCAGCTACGACTGCCAAATTATCGGGAAAGTTTCCGAATATTATTTCGGGGACGCCATGAAGCTCAAGCAGGTGTTGATTAACATTCTCGGCAACTCCGTGAAGTTTACCGATCCTCCGGGAAACGTTACCCTCACGGTAGAGCAGACCGCGCAGTTCGAAGGCTACTGTACCCTGCGTTTTGTGATGAAGGATACAGGCGTCGGTATGGAAAAGGATTTCATCCCGAAAATTTTTGAGGCCTTCAGTCAGGAGGACGATACCACTACCAACCGTTACGGCGGCAGCGGACTCGGGATGTCCATCACCAAGAAATTTGTTGATATGATGAACGGTGATATTCATATCGACAGTGAAAAGGGCGTCGGTTCCACATTTACCGTGACAGTCACGCTCAAGAGCTCCGGCCGCAGCTTCCGCAACGAGCAAAGCTACTGCTTCCCGGAAAATCTGCGCGTTCTTGTCGTGGACAATGACGAAATCTCTTGCGAAGCGGCTCTGGATCTTCTTGAAGCTGCCGGCATCAAGGCGGAGACACAGACCGACTCGCGCAAGGCTCAAAGTATTCTGATCGACGCTTATCGAAACGGCGTTCCCTACGATCTCGTGCTGACGGATTATAAGATGCCGGAGCCGAACGGGATTGATCTTGCCCGCAGTCTTCACCAGGTAGACGGCGGCAAAACGCCCATTGTGCTCCTGACCGGCTACAACTGGGAGGATATTGAAAGCGAAGCCCGTAAGGCCGGCATCCAGGCCTTTCTTTCCAAGCCCCTTTTCTCAGATAAGCTGCTGCAAACACTGCGCAATGTTCTTGGCGATAAAATACAGGGAGCGGACAGCGGCGATACGGAGCAGCCGCTTGAGATCAGCAGTATTTTGCGGGGTAAGCGCATTTTGATGGCGGAAGACATTGACCAAAATGCGGAGATTCTGGCGGATTTGTTGGAGCTGGAGGAAATGGAATCCGTCCGAGCGCCGAACGGAGAAGTTGCCGTTCGTCTTTTCCGTGAGTCTCCGGACTCGTATTTTGATGCGATTTTGATGGACGTGCGTATGCCCGTGATGGATGGCCTGAACGCCACCCGCGAAATTCGCAAGCTTGAGCGCGCCGACGCCAAGACGATCCCCATTATCGCCATGACTGCGAATGTCTTCGGCGAGGATGTGGAGCGCTCCCTCCAGTCCGGTATGAACGCCCACCTCACAAAGCCGATCGAGCCCGAACACCTGTACAATACCATGGCGAAGTACATTGCGGAATATCGCGAAAAAAAGCCGAATCGGCGTTAAGGCAACACCGCACAATACGCCTGCGGCATCTTCCGGAAAAACCGCGCCCTGATTTCGTCACTTTTTCTTGCAATACACAAAGTATTCCTGCTCAA
>CAJOCV010000024.1:5116-19676 GCA_905233785.1 uncultured Oscillospiraceae bacterium | reverse complement strand
CATCTCCCATTATCTCCGGCGCATCCGCATCCACCGGGCCAAGCTCATGCTGATGGAGCGGCCGGACGCGTCTCTGCGGGAGATTGCGGAGGCCTGCGGCTTCCACAGTCTCAGTTATTTCGGAAAGGTCTTCCGGGAGGCCACCGGCTTCACCCCCCAGGGCTACCGCCTGGGCGCGGCGGTGGAGGAGCCCGGCAAATTCTGAGAGGATGGAAGTCGAATTCGAGCGGATCGGTGATGCGTTATGATGAAAATACTATTCGTTTGCCATGGCAGGGCACAAACCAGCCCCATTTTGCGCCGTTTCACCGCGAAAATCCACGGTGCAGTCTGAATTTTACTACCGATTTACTACCGAATATTGAGCCGCAGTATGACAAACAGCGGGCAGAGCCGGGAACGCTCCCGACTCTTCCCTCAGATAGATTGCCTGTGACACAAGCAGCACCGGTTAAAGGGGGAAACTTTTCGCGTTTTTGCAAAAGCAACCCCCTTAACGCTCTGTTTTTTGCGGCATATTCTCGCTTGCGCAAGCGCAGATAAAGAACTACCCGCATGCTCTTTCACGCGTGAGAAAAGACGCCTTCTGCTATTTCAAATGTGTGGTATCTGTAGTATAATAGTTTCATTTATTGGCATAAGACATGAGCAGGGTGATGATGCGTGAGAAAACGCTATTTGTTCTTTGACATTGACGGCACTTTACTGGCCGGCGGGTATGAAAACAGCTATATTCCACTGTCCACAAAAGAGGCATTGTGTCGGCTTCGGGATCAAGGGCACTTTTTGGCCATCGCGACCGGCAGGTCCCATGCCATGGCGAAAGAAACCATGCACGCCCTGGGGTTTGAAAACATGGTGAGCGACGGGGGGCATGGAATCACCGTTGAGAACCGATTGCTCGGTATTAAGCCGCTCCGCAAAGAAGAAGTCCTGCCTCTCCTGCGCGAATGCGATGAGCAAAAGCTGCCATGGAGTCTTCAGCTGGATGACAGTGATACGAGGGTCGCTCCGGATGAGCGGTTTCCGGACGCGATTCATGACGACTATATGAAAACGGTCGTAACACCGGATCTTCGTCCGGAAGAAACGGAAAACATATATAAAGTTTACGTTGCGTGTCAGTCTCCGCAGGAGCAGGCTCTCGCTTCTCTTTCCTCTCTGCCGTGGTGCCGTTATCAAAAAGACTGCCTGTTCGTCGAGCCGGCCTGCAAAGGAGAGGGCATCAAGGCAATCATGGACTATTTCCATGCGGATTATCGCGATGTCGTTGTATTCGGAGATTCCAAAAATGATTTGTCCATGTTCCTTGACGAATGGACAAAAGTTGCCATGGGGAACGCATCTCCGGAACTGAAAGCGAAGGCAGATTATATCACTTCCGATGTTGACAAAGACGGGATCTATCATGCCTGCGCCGCACTCGGCCTTTTTTGAGGGACAGTGCCCCGCCTTGTTAACCATGCGAAAGAGAGCCTTTCAAAAGGCTCTCTTTCCCGTTGTTTACAGGTTATATTCCCACAATGGTAGGTCCGCGATCTCCCTCTTGCTGCCATAGACTGCACAGCCGTATCCCGGGAAAGAAAAGTGGGAAAAGACATTTCCCGCCTCGGCCGTCAGACTGTCGATGTCCCGCAGATGCGCGTATGGCCGCAGCTTGGCCTTGCATTCCTTGCGGCACCAGAGCTCATAGAAAGCGGCCTCCCGGTCCTCCGCCGTCTCGCAATAGCGTCGCTCAGCGTCCGAATAGCCGGTTTTCAAAACAGCTTCGATCACGCCCAGATGCTCCTGAATATCCACCGCGCACGGCTCGGCGCAGAGAAGACACAGCGCGTAATTGCCGGAGTGAGACAGGGATAAAAAACAATTCGCCGCTCCCTCCACATAGGGCTTGCCCCGCGGATCATAGCGGATCAACAGATCCGACAGGCTCCATCTGTCCAGAGCCTCCCGGCAGAGCAGCCCGGCGGCCAGGGAGCGCAGGCGATCCTGCGGATCGCGAAGAGCCAGGATCTTCTCCCGCCTCAGCGGGGGCATTTGGTCCGTCATCTCGGAGAACCCGGGCAGGGGGATGCCGCGAATATCCATTTTCAGCAGGATGGGTGTTCTCTCCATTTTAAGTCACTCCGGGCGAAAAGAGCGGGGAGGATCCCCGCTCTTTTCGTATGAAAGTCTTTGCTCAGCCTTCGAGATCGGCGATGTAGTCCGCCACGCTCTCGCCGGCCATGCGGCCGCTGTTGATGGCAAAGCCCATGGTGTTGCCGGGGAGGGTGAAGTTGTAGCTGTCGCCGTAGATGGTGTTGGCGTCGGAGCCGGCGCTGTACAGCCCCTCGATGGGAAGCAGGTCGTCATTGAGAACCTCGCAGTACTTGTTGATGCGTACGCCGCCCACGGTGCCGTAAGCACCCAGATAGAACTTGCCGACGATGTAATGGCCCTTGCCGGTGATCTCATGCAGGAATTTCTGATCCTTGTGGAACTGGCTGTCCACGCCGCAGCGGCAGTACTCGTTGTACTGGTCGACCGTGTCCTGCAGCACGTCGGGATCGATGCCGAGCTGCTCGGCCAGTTCCTCGATGGTCTCCGCTTCGAAGTAGGCCTCATAGCCCTGTTCAAGCGCCTGCGCGGCCTGCTGATCGAAGCCGAAGAAGGCCTCGGCCGGATGGACGATGTCCATGATGTCCGGACCGTGCTTCTGGTACTCGCGCAAAATGCCGCGGTCCATGATGCAGTAGCCGTAGTTGCCCGGCTGCAGATGCAGGGCGTTTCCGGCGAAGGTGGTGTTTCCCATATAGCCCTCGTTCATGAAACGCTCACCGTTCTGGTTGACCATCAGGTTCGGCTGGCGCAGCACGGCGTCGAGCAGGAACCAGTTGAGGTTGTCCGGGATCTGGTAGATAGCCTCGATGTTGGCGCCCCACTTCTTCGCGCCGACTGCCCACATCATACGCAGACCGTCGCCGGTGATGCCGGGGATCATGAAGGGGAAGAAGTCCTCGGCCAGGTTCAGGCCGAACTCCTGTTTGATCATTTCCTTGTTGTTGCCGAAACCGCCGGTGCAGACGATGACCGCCTGACCGCGCACTTCGAGCGTCTCGCCGGTCTTGTCGGCGGCAACGGCGCCGCAGACCTTGTCGTTCTCGACGATGAGGGATTTGGCCGGCGTTTCGAGCAGGATCTCGCAGCCCAGTTCCTTGGCGCGCTCGGTCATGATCTTGACCATGGCGCTGGCGGCGCGGGGACCGATAACGCCGTTTTCGGGCTTGACGATATGCCAGGTAGCCTCGGACTCACGGAAGTAGCGGAACGCGCCGGCGAACTCCACGCCCATCTCCTGCAGCCACTCGATGGTCTCCGCGCTCTTGCCGAAGTAGGTGGCGACGAGGTCGCTGTCGACCTGGAAGTGGGTGTAGTTCATGTGCAGATCCAGGGCCTCTGCCACGGAAATGTCGTTGAACTGGTCCTTCTGGATCTTGGTGCCGATGCCAAGGGGACCCATGCCCATATTGGCAGCGCCGCCTGTGGTGCTGGACTTTTCAAGGATGACGGACTTGAGGCCGCGTTCGCCCGCTGTAATGGCAGCGGCCAGACCGGCAGGGCCGCCGGCGATGATGACGACATCGGTGTTGAGCTGTTTCATGCTGTATACTCTCCTTTTTTATTCAGGTTTGATGGGCTTGGCAAAGGTGCGTTTCCGCTTGCCGCTGCGGCTGCTCTCGGCAGCGCTCTGCGCAGCCGGTCTCGCCGGGGCGGGAACAGGCGCCGGCTCCGGAGTGGGAACCGGCATCGGTTCTGGAATGGGAACAGGCATCGGTTCCGGGGTGAGAGCGGGGGCGTTTTCTGCCGGTTTACCAGGAGCGGCAGGCGCTGCGGCTCCGGCCGGGCGGGCAAAGCTGCGCTTGCGCTTGCCGGCACTCTCGCGCGCGGGAGCTGCGGTCTCAACCGGCGCTTCCTCAACCGGGGCGTTTTTCAGCCTTGCGGGCTTGTCCGGGATGCGGGCCTTGCCCGACACCTTGACGATGGCGTTTTGCGCGCATACCGTGAGGCAGGCGCCGCACCTGGTGCAGTCGAAGCTCTCGATCACGGAAGTGAAGCCGGGGCGCGCCTCAATGGCCCGGGCGGGGCAAACCTTGACGCAGTCGCGGCTGCCGACGCACCGATTGGGGTCGATATAGAAGGTCGTGAAGGCAGCGCAGACGCCGGCAGGGCACTCTTTGCGGCGGGCATGCGCCTCGACCTCCTGCGGGAAGGCCCGCAGCAGCGAAGCCGCGGGGCAGGCGGCGTCCTCGCCCAGCGAGCAGCTGGTGGAGACGCGCATGGCCTCCGTCAGTTCCCCGGCAAGATCCAGCGCCTGGGGCTTGAGGCGGCCGGTACTGAGATCCTGGAGGATCGCGCTGAGCTGAAACAGGCCCTCGCGGCAGAAGGTGCAGCGGCCGCAGCTCTTCTGACGAAGCGCGAGCACTTCCTTCTTCGCCCGGTCAACCAGACAGTCCTGATCCGTCAGCACACGCAGTACCCCGCTCTTGCTGCCAAGGGACGCAAGACTCAGTCCCTCCAGCTCCTGAGGCGCGTAGAAGCGGTGATCGGTCAGCACAGCCTTGATTCCTGCGGGCAGCAGCTCCGCAACTTTCGTCTCTTCCGGCAGCTCCCGCAGTTCGCCGTCGTCCACAGCGATCAGAATGCCGGGGTCTTCCCCGCAGAGCCTTGCCGCGACCGCGGCGGCCTCGTCGAGCGCGACCAACAGATCGTCCCGGTGATCGAACTTCACAAGATCGGCCTTTTTCTCAAGGCAGAGGGGCAGATCCGCCTGCTTTGCAGCAGCGAGCAGCGCATCCTCTACACCCTCCATCGGGCTCACGATGACCGCGCCCTTTGCGCCGCTGAGCACAGCGAGCGCCTTGAGCCCGGCGACAACGCCCGCCGGATTCTCAGAGAGCAGCTTTTCCTTGCGCCGCTCGGTGTCGGTATTCCAGACGGCGGCAGTGACCGTGCCGCTGACAGCCTGGCGTGGGCCGAGTATTTCAGCCAGCTCCTCCGCGCTCATGCCGGAGACCATTGCGAGGGCTTTCGTGTTGTTGTTCAGAAGACTCATTTTGTCGCCTCCTTATCCGCCGAATAATCGCTCCACAGCCGGTGCCCGGTGATACCGAAACGCAGGTCGCACTGGAGGCAGCGCTCGGCCTCGCCGCAGATGGCGCTGTCGCAGATGCCGCCGCTGATGGGGCGGAAGTCCTGCCTGCGCTCCGCCGGGTCGAGGAAACGCTCTTCGGCGCGCTGACGGTATCCGAAGCCCTCGATCCTGCCGATGGCCTGGCTGGGGGCCTCGGTGGTGACAAGCGTCTCCGAAATGTCTCCGCTTCCGCCCAGCCAGCGGTCGATCTCCTCGGCAGCGCAGCGGCCGGAGGCCACGGCCTTGATCACGGTCTTGGTGCCGTAGATCGCGTCGCCGCAGGCAAAAACACCCGGGACGCTGGTCTGGAGGCTTCCCTCCTTCACGGCGATGGAATTGGCCTTGCCGCGCTCGAGTCCGGCCTCCGCGGGCAGATCGGTGTGCTGGCCGGCGGCAAAAATCACCGTATCGGCCTCAACGACGTGGGCGGAGCCCTCCACCTTCTCGGTGACCGTGCGGCCGCTCTCGTCCTTGTAGTTTCTCTTGACAATGGAAAACTCCACGCCCTCGGCATGCTCCGTGCCGAGGATGCGGTCAAAGGTGCGCGCTTCCAGAATATGCACGCCCTCCTGCTCGGCCTGCTCGATCTCCTCCAGATCGGCGGTGAGCTGGACGCGCTTTTTGCGGAAGGCCAGGGAAACCTCCTCGGCGCCGAGGCGCACGGCGGTGCGGGCACAGTCGAAGGCCACGTTGCCGCCGCCCATGATGACGACGCGTTTGCCCATGCCGGTGTCCTGCCCCATGGCGGCTCTGCGCAGGAAATCACTGCACAGCAGAACGCCGGGGAGCTCGTTTCCGGGCATTTTCAGGCGGTTGCCCTCGTGCGTACCGACGGCCATCAGAACGGCGTCATACTCCCCCAGCAGCTCCGCAGGCTTTGTTACGCGGGTATTGCACTCGACCTTGACGCCGACCTCATCGAGGTAGGCTGCCTCCTTTGCGATCACCTCGCGCGGAAGGCGGTAGGAGGGGATGCCGTAAGCCATCTGGCCGCCCAGCGTGGGATAGGCCTCTTTGACGGTGACGCTGTGGCCCTGCTTGGCCAGGTAAAAGGCCGCGGTCATGCCTGCGGGGCCGCCGCCGACCACGCAGACCTTCCTGCCGGTGGCGCTCAGGCGTTTCTGATTCTTTTTCCAGAGCTCGTTGTTCGTATGCTCGGCAGCATAGCGCTTGATGTTGCGGATGGAGACCGGCTCGTTCACCTCTCCGCGGCGGCACTTCCCCTCGCAGGTGTGGGCGCAGACGCGGCCCAGGCACTCCGGGAAGGGGATGCGCTCGTGGATGACGGCGGTGGCTTCGTCGTAACGGCCTTCCTTGACGAGCCGCACATAGCGCGGCACATCGGCGTGCGCCGGGCACTCCGCCGAGCAGGGGATCAGCGTGTCCCGCTTTTCGATCGGGTTCCAGTTGAGGGCGTCGCGGATGGTGCCGGTGGGGCAGACCTCGGCGCAGGCGCCGCAGAAGCGGCAGTCGGCGTCCTTGAGGAGCTTGTCGTGCAGCGTGCCGACATAGGTCTCCAGCTCCTTCTTGTTATACTGCAGCACGCCCACCTGCCTGAGATCCTTGCAGGCGCGCACACAGCGCCCGCAGAGGACGCAGCGGTTCATGTCGTGGACGAGAAGGGGATTGCGCTCATCCATCTTGAGGCCCTTGATGCGGCTGGTCATGCGCGTGGCGGACACGCCCATGTACTGAATGAGGGTCTGCAGCTCGCACTTGCCGTATTTGGGGCAGGTGGAGCAGTCCTCGGGATGCGCCGCCAGCAGCAGCTCCATGGAGAGATTGCGCAGCTTGTTGATCCGCTCGGATTTCGTGCGGATGACCATGCCCTCCGCCGCCTTGAGCTTGCACGAGGGCTGCACGCCCTCCTGCCCCTCCACCTCCACAAGGCAGAGGCGGCAGGAGCCCAGCTCCGGCAGATCGGGATGGTGGCAGAGATGGGGGATGTAAATGCCGTTTTGCAGTGCGGCCTCGAGGACGTTCATGCCCTCCTCAACGCAAAGCGCGCGGCCGTCGATCGTGATGGTAACATTCATAAGCGGTTTACCCCTGTCTGGTTTGTTTTTTCATCAGCGCGAGCAGCACTTCGCCCAGCGCCGCAAGCCCTGCGGATACAAGGAAGGCGGGCTGGTAGCGCCCGGTCGCGCTGTGCAGGGCGTTCATCAGGCTCGGCCCGAAGAGGCCGGCCAGAGAGAAGCCGATGAACATGATGCCATAGTTGACGCTGTTGTTTTTCCGGCCGAACCGGGACGCCGTGAAGCCGGGATAGATCCCCATGATGCTGCCGAAGCTGAAGCCCGTGAGGGCCAGCCCCGCATAGAACAGAGCCTGGCGTCCCTCAACGCAGAAAAACAGCAGCAGCCCCGCCAGGGCGGAGGCGGCAAAGGTGGCGCGGAGCGTCCCCACCGCGCCGAGACGGTCGGAGAGGCTTCCCGCCGCGAGGCGTCCGAGGGTGTTGAACAGGGCAAGCAGAGAAACCGCCACCGCGGCGGCGGCCGCTGGAAAGCCCATCATGTTCTTTGCGATCACGGCTGCCTGGGAGATCAGCATCATCCCCGCGAAGGCGCCGCAGCACAGGATCAGCAGCATCAGCGCAAAGCTCTTCTCCCGGATCATCTCCCGCCAGCCGAGCTCCCGCTGTCCGGCGGCGGCCTGCGATTTTTCTCCCTCCGGCGCCTTTTGCATGACAAAGGCCGAGGCGCAGAGGATGAGGAGCATCACCGTGCCGAGCAGCTTGAAGGCGCTCGTCACGCCCATGCGCTGCATCAGCGCGTTGGCGATGGGCGGGATCAGGATCGAGCTGCTGCCGTAGCAGGCGGTGATCAGCCCGCCGACAAAGCCGCTCCTGTCCGGGAAGAACTTGACCGCGTTGGAAACGACGGTGCCGTAGATCATGCCGTTGCCGAGGCCGACGCCGAGACCGTAGCAGACGATCAGCGCCGCGACGGAACGGCTGAAGCCTGCGCCGATCATACCCAGACCGAAGAGCAGCGCGCCGGCGAGGATCACCAGCTTCGGGCCGAGGCGGTCATTGATCGCGCCGCCGCAGATCATCGTCACCGGGCCGACGGCGTTGGCCACCGTAAAGACGATGGCGAGGCTTGCGATCTCTTTCCCCGTGAGGGCGGACAGATGCTCCGCCATCGGTCCGGCAAAGACGCTCCAGGCGTAGAGCGAGCCCACGCACAGCACCACGAAGCAGCTCGCGATCAACACCAGCGTACGGTTTGTCTTTCTCTCTGTCATCTTGCAAAATCAAAGGCCTCAAAGACCTTTTCACCGGTGTAGGTTTTCAGCGCTTCCTCGCCCTTGAGGACGCGAATGGCGCCAGCGGCCATAGCCTCCATTTCGAATTCGCCCGGATAGGCCGTGACCGGTGCGATCCAGCCGCAGGTCTCGGTGATCTGGCGGACCAGATCGGGGTTGTGCACCATGCCGCCGCCCAGCAGGATGCCGTCGACCTTCCCGTGCAGGACCGCCGCCATCGCGCCGATGGCCTTCTCGATCTGGTAGATCATCGTGTTCCAGAGCATTTCTGCGTATCGGTCGCCCTCGGCGGCACGGCGGGTCAGTTCCACCGCGTCGGAGATGCCGATGTGGTTCACAAAGCCGCCGGTACGGGTGGCGAGATTGCGCAGGGCTTTGATATCCGCGTGCTCCCGCTCCATGTAGTCGAGCAGTCCGTAAACGGGTACGCTGCCGCAGCGGGTCGGAGCCATGGGGCCTTCGCCGCCGACGATGTCGTTCCCGTCCACCATTTTGCCCTTGCGGTGGGCGGAGACGGAGATGCCGCCGCCGATGTGGCAGACAATATAATTGCAGTCCTCATAGCGCTTGCCGATCTCTTTGCTATGGTGGATGGCGGTCTCCTTGAGGTTCAGGGCGTGCAGATGGACGGTGCGGTAGACGCCCTTGATCCCGGTCATGCGGGCCAGATCCTGCAGTTCGTCCGTATCGGGCGGGTTCACGACCATAGCCTTGCCGCCGAAGCGGCGGGCAAACTCGTCGGCCAGCTGCGGCCCCAGCGTCGCCGGGTGGACGACGCCGTTGGCGCAGGTGCGCGCATGCTCCAAAACGGTTTCGTTGATGTCGTAGACGCCGCCTTCGATATTCACAAGGCCGCCGCCGCGTCCCACGAAGACGTCCACGCCCTCGAGCGTGACGCCGTTTTCCTCCAGCAGGCGCAGGATCATGTCCCGGCGGTACGGGAGCTGCGCGGGCATATCGGAATACTTGGCCAGCTCCGCCGCATCATGGGCCACGTTTTTGGAGAACAGGCACTTTTCGTCCTCGAAAAGCGCGATTTTGGTAGAAGTGGAACCGGGGTTGACGGCGAAAACGCGAATACTCATGCTCCGATCCCCTCCCCTTTACTTTTTCATCCCGGCCGCGCGGACGGCAGAGATGATGATATTGCCTTTGATTTCCGACACGGGCGCGCCGCGCGAGCAGTCGCAGACGACGCTGTTGAAGCCCTGCAGCATCGGGCCGTAGGCGTCGGCATGGCCGAACTGCTGAATCAGCTTCACCGCCACGTTGCCGACGTTCAGGTCGGGCCAGATGACCACGTTGGCGCGGCCCGCCACCTTGCTCTCGCGCTTGACCTTCTTGGCGGCCACAGCAGGGCTGATCGCGGCGTCAAACTGGAACTCGCCGTCGATGGCGAGGTCGGGACGCTTTTCCTGCGCGATCTTCACGGCCTCGGTGACCTTGTCGATGAGCTCGCCCTGGCCGCTGCCGAGGGTGGAGTAGCAGACGAAGGCGCAGCGCGGCTCCCAGCCCAGCAGGCTCTCCACGGTCTCACAGGCGGAGATGCCGATGTCCGCCAGCTGCTCCGCGTTGGGGTTTGTGCAGACGGCGCTGTCGCCGATGGCGAGCAGCGAGCCCTCGCTGCCTTCAAAGCCCGGGATGTCGCACAGGCCGATGCTGGACACGGTGCTGATGTCCGGCTTGAGACCGATCATCATCTGGCCCGCCAGCAGCACGTCGCCGGTGGTGTTGTCGATGCCCGCAAAGGTGACGGCGACCTCGCCCACCTTCTGCATGGCCATCGCATAATACAGGGGGTTCTGCATCCGGCGCGCCAGCGCTTTTTCCTTCAGACGCGTGTCCTCCAGCGCCACATAGGCGGCAATGATCCTGTTTTTGTACTCCTCGTCGTTCAGGTCGACGAAGGTAAACACCGACTCGTCATAGCCCCGCTCGGCGGCGAGGGCGCGCAGCTCCTCCGCGTCGCCCACCAGAACAGGGTAAATATACCCGTCGCGCCCGGCCTCAAAGGCGGCCTGCATCATTTTCTCGTTGGCAGCCTCCGGGAAGGCCACCTTCTGGGGATTTTCCTTCGCCTTGGCGTAGATCGTATCCAAAATATTCATAGCAATCTCCTGAAAAGCCGGGCAGCGCATGGATCTGCCCGGCTTACTGTATTAGAGTTCGTTTTCGACGGTATCGACCAGGTCGCCGATGGTCTCGCAGGCCGCGGCGTCCTGCAGCGTGATGCAGGCGTCGGTCTCGTTCTCAATCTCAGCCACCAGGGCGACCATCTGCACGGAGGCCCCGCCCAGATCGTTCTTGAAGCTGGTCTCCAGGCTCAGCTCTTCCACGTTCTTCTTGTAGGAGATGGCAACCAGCTCCAGGATCTTGCTCTCGAGTTCTTTTCTATCCATGATGTGTTCCTCCTGACAGTGTATTTGATTATTCTTCGACCAGATCAAAGACCACGGTTTTGAAGCCGTCGCGCTGGTAGATGGCCGCCTTGACCGGCACGGGCAGCTTGCCCGCCTCCAGGATCTCCCTGCGTTTTTTCTTGTTGATGCCGCGCACCACCGCGTTGAGGCGGCTGCCCTCCTCCAGTTCCACTTCGCCGTAGGCGAACTTGCCGATCGCCTTATACTCGGGCTTGTTGGACAGCGGTGCGGGCATCACGATGGAATGGAGCTTTGCGTTGCCGCTGATCTCCACCCATTCCATGTCCCAGCAGCCGCAGGAGTTGCAGGCGTAGACCGGGGGAAACTCCACCGCGCCGCACTTCGTGCACTTCTTGCCGGTGATCTTTCCCTTTTCCAGGTTCTCGTAGAAGGTCTCTACGACTTTTTCAAGCTTGATCGCCATTTCGTTTCCTCCCCTCAGTCCTTGGTCCGAATAATGTAGGTGCAGATGTTCTGCGCGCCGCCGTAGCCGCGCAGCATCGCGGTCTTCGGCAGCTTCTTCACCTGGCCTTCGCCGGCCTCGCCGCGCATCTGGTGCACGGCCTCGTAGAGGTCGGCCAGACCGGAGGCCGCGTGGGCGTGACCGAAGGAAGTCCGCCCGCCGTTGGTGTTGATGGGCTTGTCGCCGTCGTAGGCGGTGCGGCCCTCGCAGATGTATTTCCAGCCCTCGCCGTAGGGCAGATAGCCCGCGATCTCGGCGGCGACCAGGTGGGAGGTGATGATAAAGTCGTTGGCGTAGAAAATGTCGATCTCCTCGGGCTTGACGCCGGTGACCTCATAGACCTGCCGCACGGCCTCCTCGGTTGCCCGCACCTCAAAGTGCGGCGTGGTGGCCTCACAGGCCGCGCAGCCGATGCCCAGGACCTCGATGGGCTTGTGGCTCTTGTTGCCCATGTACTTGTCCACCAGTTCCGTGGCGCAGACGACTACGGCCGCGGCGCCGTCGCACTTGAGCTCCAGGCCGCCGGCACGCAGGAAGTCGCCCATCTTGGGGTTGTAGGGAGAGCGCATATAGTCCATGACATTGTCATAGCCCGCTTCCTTCGCATACTCCTCGTAAGTCTTGCGCTCGATGGCGAGGGGGTTTTTCGAGGCGTTGCGGCGGTTGTTGATGCACATCCAGTTCAGGGTGTCGTCCATCTGCTCGTCGGTGAGGCCGCGGGTGCGCTTGTACCACTCAGCCGCATCGTCGTAGATCAGCTCCTGCCCGGCCATGAGGCTGCGGGTGTAGGCGCGGTCATAGAGCCAGGCGGTGGTCTGCAGGAACTTGTCCATGGTCATCTTTTCGCGCTTATAGGGGTGATTGGGTACCGCCAGGCTGTCGCCGAACTCGACGCAGCCGGACAGCACGCAGTTGTACTTGCCGGAGGCCACGGCGTTGACCGCCTCCTCCACCGCGTAGTAACCGGTGCAGCAGGCCTCGGAGTGGTGGATGCTGGCCTTGCCCTTCATGCCGAACCAGTTGGTGACATGGATGTTGGGAGTGAGATAGTTGGAGCCGTTGAGAGGGCTGGCCTCGCCGTGGAAGTAGAAGTCCACGTCCTGCGGATTGACCCCGGCGTCCTCCATGGCTTTGAGCGCGGCATAGCCGAACAGCTCGCCCTCGGTCAGGCCGTTGGTCTCTTCCTTGTCCACCGTGTACATGAACGGCGTGCAGCCCACACCGATGATGGATACGCTGCGTCTGTAGGGATTCACCTTCGTCTGATTCATCGTTCCCGCTCCTTTTCAGTCGTCGAGGCCCTTGAATTTCTTTTCGATGAACATGCCCTTGCGCTCGGCGATCTTCGCCTGCTTCTCGGGGCTGCGGAACAGGCCGATCTGCGTCTCGCCGATCTCGTCGAGGTGCAGCGCGCGACCCTTCACGGTGGTGCGGTCCTTCAGCAGGCCGTCGGACTGAATGACGAATTTCCACTTGCCGTCCTCGGTCTTCTCCAGCGTGCCGCCGGCGCCGCAGACCGCACACTCGATCGGATAGAAAGTGCCGTCCCACTGCACTTCGCCCAGCGCCAGCAGATTGGAGTGGCAGTTCGGGCACCAGCCCATGTCTTCCTCACCCAGCCAGCCGCGCTCTTCGGGCGGGGTGGCAACGGCCTTCATGATGTTCTGGCCCATCTTGCGGGCGCGGGCGAGCAGCTCGTCGTCGGCAAGGCACTGCATCCGGGCGGGCACGCGGGTCGCCAGCAGCATATCGACGACCTTGAAGTCGGTGGTGAACATGGTGGCCTGCAGGCCCTCCAGAGCCATGGCCTGCCAGGAGCGGGTGGAGCCGCCGACAGAGATCAGGCCGGCCACGCGGTCCTTGTGCTCGATGACGCCGATGTGTTCGAGGAAGGAGGTCTCATAGCTCAAACTGCGCTGCGCAAACTTGAGATAGGGAGAGGCGGGCATGAGATCGTAGGTCGGGACGGAGACGATGATCGCGTCCTGGTCGAGCATCACGTCCATGATCTTTTTCTTGTCGTCCTTTTTCTCCAGCGTGCAGCCCACGTACTTGCCCTGGGCCATGGCCTCGGTGCAGGCGGTGCAGCCGCTGCAGTCGAGAATGTTGAAGTCGCGCAGATTGATCATGCGGACTTCGGCGCCCTGCTCCTCGCAGGCCATCAGGGCAGCTTTCAGCAGGATCTCGCTGTTGCTGTTCTTTCGTCCGGCGGTGATGCCCATGATTTTGTAGCTCATGTAGGGGGTCCTCCTTTAATGTGTTGGTAGGGAAGTATTGGTTGCTTTTTTGACAATTCTATTATATAAAAGAGACGAGGCCTTTGTAGTGACACTTGTCACTTCATGGGTTAAAAATTCCATCTTTTCTTTTGTTCAAGTCAGACAAATTCAAGGAGGCAGTCTGCCAATGGCAACGCTCTCTTTTCAAATGGAGTCCCGCTTTCTCCGCAGCGGCGTGCGCGCGCTGTTGGTCCTGCCGTCGGAGACCACCCCGCCCCGCCGTCTGCTGACGCTGCTGCACGGCGCGGAGGATACGCCGGAAACCATTCTGAACGCGGTTGATCTCTACCCTGCTGCCGAAAGGCTGCAGCTTGCCATCCTGCTGCCCGCACTGGGCAACAGCTTCTATCTGGATTGGGGGCCGGGGCGGAACGCCCGTTCGGCCCTGCTCGAGGAGCTGCTCCCCGCCGCGCAGGAGCGCAGCGGTGTTTCGCCCGGGCGCGAATCCAACGCCGTCGGCGGAATCTCCATGGGCGGCTTCGGCGCCGTGAGCCTTGCGCTCAGCGAGAAGGATCGCTTTGCCGCCGCCTTCAGTCTCTCCGGCGCGCTGGATTTGAAAAAAGCCTCTCAGCTTTTCCGCATCTGTCAGCTCTCGCCGCCCGGCGACCTGCGCGCCGCCGCTGCGCGGCCGGAGGCGCAATGGGAGGCGCTGCTTGCGCAGGATGCCGCGAAGAGCGCGCTGTATCTCGCCTGGGGCGATCAGGACTGGTTCCGGGAAGCCAACCGCAGCTTTGTCCGGGAAGCGGAAAAGCAGGGATTTTCCGTTCAGGCAGCGGAGCGTCCCGGCCTGCACGACTGGGCGTTCTGGAAAACAAGTCTTTTGCCGGCGCTTGTCTGGGCTGCCGGGATATGATACGAATACCGTAACTGTTCAGTCCCCATGCGAGGGGACTGAACAGTTAGGGGGATACTCGCGCTTATCGCCCTTCGGTTGGTCGGCGCGAGGCCTCGCAGAGCTCGG
>CAJOCV010000024.1:0-5109 GCA_905233785.1 uncultured Oscillospiraceae bacterium | reverse complement strand
TTGACCATATATCTCCATTATGCTCTGCGGAAGGCGCCTTGTCTGGCACAAATCCATCTCGCAAATCTTTGTCTTCTTCTTATTAGGTTTTAGTATTACTTCCCGCACAGCTTCTGATGGATCCACTCCACCGCGACGCCCACGTACCACACGCCCGCCAGCATCGCCGCGCCGATCTGCAGCGGCATGCTGCCGAGGAGCTTGATCTCCATCGGCCCCATGACGGTCAGGCCGATGGCCCAGCCGCAGAGCCAGGCGGGGCAGTAAAAGACCTTCGGCAGGAGCGAGGAGATGAGCACCGCGAGCCCGCCCATCAAAAACAGGGTAAGGAACACCGAAGCGCTCTGCCCGAAGGGCAGCAGCTCCATCATCCAAAGAGCCGCAACCGCCCAGGGACATCGGCACAGCCAGCTTTGTCTGGTTGCCCGCCGCGGCGTATACGCCTGCGCAGATCAGCGCGACGGCTCCGACCTCCACGCCGAAGTGGGGCGAGAGCACGGCCCAGATCGGCGGAAACAGCGCGATGCACAGCGCCAGCGTCAGGTTTTCACGATTCCACTTCTTTTTCATGTTTACTCCTCTTTTTTCACAGCTTGCTCATAATGATTATAGGATGGCGAAAAGCCAAAAAGCTTTTCGCCGCGCAGCTTTGCTGCGCAGCAAAACAGCATGGCTGTTTTGCCATATACTCATTGCAATGAGCATCGGGCGAATGATTTTGAGAATCATTCGCTGCCAAACTTGTCGTTTGGCAGCGAAATCAATCGAATCCTCGATTGATTTCGCCATTCGATGATCATTATAGCACAGGAACGCAAAAAAGCAGAGCCCGTTGTAACAGGCTCTGCTTTGCTCCTATTGTCTTCAGCCGTAGTGTTCAGCCATGTAGAGACTCAGTTTGCTCTGAATCAGCCTTGCCGCTTCCTCTGCGCTTTCTTTCCCGGCAAGGAAGGCGTTGATCTCGGTTTTCAGCGTGTCCATGACCACATCGTCCCGGATCACCAGGCGATCCGTCCCGTAGACCAACTCCCGCATCACAGCGGCGTCCTTCTCGTTGAAGGAGGCATAGTCGCTGACGTTGCTCTGCTGCCGGTGCATACTGTTCTCCACCGCCTGCTCGAAGACAGCACGTAAAACTGGAATGCCGTCGTTGAGCGTCGGTTCCGTCTCGCCTTGCATAAAGGTCTTGACAAAGCGCCAGGCGCCGTCTTTGCTTTCGCTGGAGGCCATCACGCCAAGGCTCGTATTGCAGCCTCCTGTCCAAAGAAAGCCGTCGCCCAGCTTGAGCTGTCCGGTATGGCCCAGTCCATCCGCCGGCAGCAGCTTCATAAAGTAAGCGCCGGTTCCCGCAGAGCCGGGGAAGCCGACTGCCACTGCCTCATCCTGAAAAGTCATGCGCGGCCCGTAACCGGCTTCACTTGCGAAATCATAGGAGATCAACCAGTCGCAGCCGGGGCTGGAGGAGGCTCCTTCCGGTGAACTGAGCGGGATGTGCTTCATCAGCTCCAGCCAGCCGACAAAGGTCGGGCTGTCGAAGCTGCAAGTGCCGTTTGCTCTGTCCATGAATTCCGCGGTCGCAGCCCAGGAAAACAGGAGAATCATTTCCTCCTGCGTCAGATAGGGTGCGCTGTCTTCCCGGGAAAGGAGGCCCATCGCCCGGTCAGTCGTCCAATCCTCCCGGCTAACGCCTTCGTGGTCTGCCACCAGCATGGTCAGCATCGTAAACCGGTCTGCATACTCATACAGGCCGCCTCTCTCGGTGAGGGATGCAAAGAGGCTCGGGATAAAGTCCTCCCGGCTGATATCCGGGTCAGCGTCTATATAGGGCAGCAGATCCACCAAAAGCTGCCGATCCACCGCGCCTTGCGGAAGGAGACTTGTGTCCAGCACGTCGATGTTGCTGTCGGTTGCAAGCTGGATCATCAGTTTGCTTCGCTCTCCCTCGTCATGCCAGACCATGGGCTTGAGGACGATGCGGTATTCGGGGTCGGTCTGGTTGAAGCGCATGATCGCGTCCAGCAGACGCTCCGGGCAGGTGTAGTCTGTGTCGCTGTACTCATAGCCGCTGGCTGTGGCATCGGCAAAGCAGCCCAGCGTCAGCGTCTTCTTCACCGGCACCATGCCGGGGCTGACTTTTGTGAGCTTGCCGTTTGCCAGGTAAAACAGGTCTCCGTTGGCGTTTTCCAGCCCATAGAAGGCGCTGTAGCCCTCCAGACTCGCATAACTGAGGGCTACGTCCATCCAGTTGAACACCGGGCTCATGCTGCCGCTTTCCGGGTCGTATTCCTGCAGCATCCGCTCCTTTGTGACCAGGATGCGGCCCTTCTGACTGTTGTACACCGGGCTCCACAGTAGCTCTTCCAGCGGCTCGCCGCACTGGAGCGTATCCGGGTCAAAAGCGCAATACCCGTCATTGGTGGACAGATACGGCGTGTCGCCGATCCACACGCGCTCGGTAAAGCCCATAAGCGGCAGATCAAGCTTGCCGAGGATCTGCGCGTCGGGACTTATAAGTCGCACCGTCTCATCATCATTCAGGATCGCGCGCTCCTTGTCCAGCGCGACAAGCCCGGTCAGATAGGGATCATCGGTATTCCCGTTGCGCCAGAAGTCGATGCGGGTGCAGGTCTGCGCATCTGTCTGCGTGTCCAGTACGACCAAGTAATAGTTCAGCTTACGGGAGAAAACGCGGCGGATCACTTCCTCGTCGGAATAGCCCTCCATCAGCCGTATCCAAACAACACCGTCCGCCGCGGAGAAGGCTTCGATTCGCGGGCATTTCGCCTCACCTGTGTTGATCGTCCAGCTTTTCCATGCACCGTTCAGTGTGTCATAGCAAAGGACGGCAAAGGCGCCGTCTTGCGTCTGGGCATGGAGAACCAGGCTGTTGCCGCAGCTCTGCAGGCCGCCGAAATCCTGATAGCCCTCCGGCATGGGAAGCTCTGTCGTCACATAGCCCGGCTCGGTCTGGGATGAGACCTGCGGCCGGCCGATCACAAATTGCTCCGGCTGCTCCTCGCTTTCCTTTTTTCCACAGGCGCAGAGCAGAAGAAGAGCAAGCAGAAGGGGCAGAATTTTTCTGATTCTCGTCATCTTTTTACCCCAGTTCAATGTTGATCTGCTGCACCATGCTGCCCGGCGCAAACTGCAGCGGCTTGTCGGTCGTGCGGATTTCCAACTCCCGCGCGATGTGCTCCAGCGTCTCGAGATCAGAGGTGCCGCCCACGTTGATCATATAGCCCTCGTCCAAAGAGAAGAGCAGCACATAGTTTTCCCGGCTAATCACATCTTCCCTGTCAGTGACGCCCGGACGGAGGTGAATCTCCTTCTCGCAGGTCAGTTCGTAGACCTCAAATTGATCCCAGTTCTCATGCTTGACGATATCGCAGGCGCCGTTAAATACCAGGTAATGATCCTTGAAGGCGTAGTTGATCGTCACCAGGTACGGAATGCCCACGTCGTGGATCCCGGGTTCCGGGAAAAAGTTCGTTTCCTTCTGCCGTTCATCCAGCAGATATTCCATCCATCCAACGTTTTCGCCGTCCCATACCGGGCTGCCCTTGTCGATATCCACGCCCGGGAACCAGAAGGTGGGTTCCTGAGGCAGCCAGCCAGGACGAAATACCACTCGGCGGGGCGTCTCTTCGCCGCTGAAATAAAAACTGAAGCCGTGCTCGCAGTGGTCGCCCCAGCGCATTTCATTCCCTTCGCTGTCTGTAAAGATCCACATTTGATCCTCGGCGTTTTCTTTGGTGAGCTCCGAAGGCTCTACCCGGAAGAGACCGAATGCATAGGCTGTGATGGTAAAGAGGGAGATCAGCACCGCCGCAATCAGCAGTGTGCTTCCAATTCTGCGGCGTACACGGCGGGGCTTCGCACTTTCCTCCCCGTATCCAAGGAAGCGCTCCGCTTTCCGGACATTTTCTGCCCGGACGCCCCCGATGGCTTTTAATAGTCCAAAAGGTTCTAACATAATCCTTCCTCCTGTAAATAGATGCGCAGCTTTTTCCGCAGGCGAAACAGGGTGGTCTTCACCTTGCTCTGGGTGCAGCCGCTCTTTCTGGCAATCTCGGCCACCGATGCGAGGAACCAGTAGCGCGAGAGGAAAATGACCTGATCCGTCTCGGGCAGCGCGTTGACAAAACGGTCGATGGCCGCTTCCAGTTCTCTGACTTCCATCTCATGCTCCGGATCTGACGGCCCCGGCACACAATCACGCAGCTCGTCCAGCGCCAGAGGGACCTCACCGCCGCCGCGCTTGAGACTGTGCTTCGCCCGGTAGCGATCCAACGCCAGATGTCGGGTGATCGTCCCCAGAAAGCCGGAGAGGATCGCAGGACGTTCGTCAGGCATCCGGGTCCATGCGTGAAACCAGGTGTCGTTCACGCATTCCTCCGCATCTTCCTCGTCGGGGCAGATATTCAGAGCGATCCGGCGGCAGTATCTGCCGTACTTGCGGTCCGTCTCGGCTATGGCCTGATCCGAGCGCTGCCAGTACAGATCAATGATCGCAGTGTCTTCCATGGGAAAACCTCCTTGGTTAAGAGCTCTCATCCCTATAGACGGAAAGCATTTCGACAGGTTACAGGAAAAAGCTGTTATTTCATCATTATAGCATATAGGTTCAAAAAGAAGCCCGCCGCTCCGTATTATGAGCGGCGGGCTTATCGCGTATAGATTGGTGCTTTTCAGCCTACGGGATGGTGGTTGCCAAGAACTATATTGGATTGTCCCGGGAAGTTATCCAATTCGATATACATCGGGGCTCCGGACTGATCCCCGTCGAAGAATACCGTGAGATAGTACTGCGTTGAGGTGAACTTGGGCAGATCCAGCAGTCGGGTCGAGCCGTCAATGGCCTCCCAGTGCACATCGTACCAGAGTTCGTCCACTGTGTCGGCGATCCGATAGCCGTTAAAGCCCCAGTACTCGGCCAGCCGCGCGCAGAAGTCATCCACGGTCAAATCGGCGGGGATGATGTCGTCGAAGTTGTCATAGAAAAACAAGGTCAGCGTTTCAAAGCCCTTATTCAGGTCAAAGGGATCGACCGGCTGTTTGCTTTCAACCGAGTCGATGGGCTCGTCCGTTTTGTCCGGGCGTGCTCCGATC
>CAJOCV010000023.1 GCA_905233785.1 uncultured Oscillospiraceae bacterium | reverse complement strand
GTGAGAACCTCGCCGTCCCAGAGGACGCTGCCATTGAAGAGCCGGATAAGGTTGTTGCCGTCGTCGCAGTCGTGGATGCTGCAGCCCTCGAAGCTCACGTTCATACAGCTGTCCAGCTCGGCCGCGGCGGCGGAGCACTCATAGATCTCCGTCTCCCGCAGCAGAAGGCCGTCGCAGTTCCAGCCCCAGATACCCAGAACGCCGCAGCCGAACAGTCCGCAGCGCTCCACGCTCATGTCCCGGCAGCTGTCAAAATCCAGAACGTTCCCGGCGCAATAACCCGGTGCCTCGCTGTGTCCTGCGGTAAGATCAGAGAGCAGCGTGTTCTCGCAGTCGCGGAAGGCGATCACCGCGGCGTAGCGGGGCGTTGCGCTCAGAAGCGTCTGCTCCTTTCCCGCGCCGCAGATCCACAGGCCGCTCAGATCGGTCAGGCACAGAGTATAGCCGTCATAGCATTCCTCCCAGTGATACCAGGTGCCGCCCGATCCGCCGTAATCCGAGGCGCTGCTCAGGTCGTACACGCCCTCGTCCAACACGATGCAGGTATCCGGCGCGATGGCGGCGAGCAGCTCGTCCACCGTGCTGACATGTACCTCGTTCTGATCCTCCGGTCTGGTGATCTGCACGGGCTCCGGCTCGGCCGGGCCGTCGTAGCTTGCCCGCGCGTGCTCCATGTGCTCCAGGTCGAAGCTGATGAGCTCCTCACCGTCCGCGCCTTTGGCGAAAAGGGCGTTGGTGCCGGGGTAATAGCGCTCATCCATGCGCAGCGCGAAGGCGCACTTGTCCACCGTAACGCTGCGCCCCACAAGCAGGAAAACAGAGTCCATCACACGGTTATTCTCCACGCGGCAGCCGAGCAGGTACACCTGGTTTGACCACTGGTTCTGCAGCAGCTGGTTGACGCGGTTGCCGGTGATCTCGCAATTGACAAGCGCGAAGCCCGCACAGCGCTCCGTATACACAAGGCTGCCGCCGGGGCCAAGCTGGCTCAGCCCGCAGTCGCGCAGCGCGCAGTCCTCCAGGCGCAGATCCCTGCAGTTGTCCGCGCTCACCGCGCTGTAGCTGCAGGAGTCGATCACGGTTCCCCGCAGCGAGACGGCGCGGCTGCTCGACGCCGTGACGCCCGTCGTGCCGCAGCCGAACAGGCGGCAGCTGTCCACCGTCACGTTGTCGCAGTCGTAAAGATTCAGCACGCCCGCCGAGCAGCCGCCCGGCTCCTGCGTGTGCCCCAGGGTCAGCCCCTCAAGCTTCAGATCCCAGCAGGAGCGGAAGGAAAGCACCTCCGCATAGCGGGAGGTGGCGAGGATGTTCACCGCGCCCTGCGCGATCAGCCGCAGGCCGGGCACCTCGGAGATCACGAGCTGGCAGCCGCCGTACACCAGCTCCCAGCGATACGCGCCGCGCAAATCCTCCGTCCCGTAGTCGGAGGCCGCGCTCAAATCGTAGTCGCCCTCTCGGAGCACGATGACCGCGTTGGGCGCGATGGCCGCGAGCAGCTCGTCCACCGTGCTGACAAGCACCGCCCCTTCGGGCAGCGCGCTCGTCGGCTCCGGCGTGGGCGCCGCTTCCGGCGCCTCATCATAAGCAGCGCGAGCAGCGCCGATAAGGTTTTTCGTTTCATTGTCCTGTCCTCCGCGCAAGTTTTTCGATGCTTTTATCCTACCACAGACGAAGGGCAAAGTCGAGGCATTTTAAGAAATCTTCACAATGCAAAAAACGGACAGCTCCGAAGAACTGTCCGTTAACTACTTCATTCACCGAAAACTGATCCATTAAAAGCAAACAAATTATACTGCTTATACAAGCTTTTTTAGCAATGGAATCTTTTTTATCAAAATGCATATCAGCAGGCATATACATAGAATAAAGAATGCGTAGAGCAGATTAACTGTATAGTTGCAAAGTGCTGGAATTGTCTTCATCCAAGGGCGAGTTAGTCGGATTATTAACCCGTGTGTGAAGTATATTCCAAGTGTATTAACTGAGATTGCTGTTATATATTTATTTTTTCCATTATAGCTTAGACATAAAACATAAATGCAGATAACATTAATAAATGTAAAGATTGTATCATATCCATTCCAAACGACATCCCACATTTTGCCATCATAGTATTTGGAATAAAATACTCCTATTAGAAACAAAAATGAGCAAGAGAGCATCATTCCAGCTACAGCAAGACAATTTCTCTTTCTTCTCGGAATTTGCAAAATTTTATTTTCATATGTGTATAATAGCCCTCCCACGCAAAAATACACGAAAGAATAGCCATAGGATCCTCTGAATGGATTGTACATAGTGAGTATCGAATAATTCATGCTTGTAAATTTGTGGTGTAAAACCATACCTGTAAATTCCAAGAATTGATTTCCTGCAACGAACCCAAATGTAAGGGCGAAACATGCGAGAGTGAAAAACAAGAAGGCTCTCCGGTCTGTGTCGTACGAAGCTTTCAACGCCGGGAATAATAAATACATGCACACGAGAGCACCGATAAACCAGAATAAATTCATACCCCACGGTATGCTTAAATTAAAGATACTCAAAAGAAACACTTTGACGCTGAATGCTTCTCCGGATATTAACATATATATTGGCATAAGAATAACGCCCCAAACAAACACCAATACTACTAACCTAAAAGTTTTCTTTATATGCCTTTTTAAGTCAAAGTTTCTGTTAAACAAAAGATATCCATTCGCAAAAAAGAACAGGGGAACACATGTTGACAAAATAGTACGTGCGAAGTATCGAGCATAGTTCAACATCGTTCCACTTTCCGTTATGTCAAAAACATATAATGTGCTGTGATACATAATTACGAAAAAAATTGCGATCGTTTCCAATAAGTCTATATGTGAGTATCGTTTTCTTTCCATTTTCTTGCTCCTTCTGGTTTCGCTCAATACCACCAACGACAGGATTACTTTACATAAAGAACCCCTGGAATTGTTGCAATTCCAGGGGTTTGAAGCCGATTTAGCGCTTGCTGAACTGAGGAGCGCGGCGGGCGGCCTTGAGACCGTACTTCTTACGCTCTTTCATGCGAGGATCGCGGGTCAGGAACCCGGCGGCCTTCAGGGTGCTGCGGTAGTTCTCGTCCACGACGAGCAGGGCGCGGGCCGGACACGCCGCCGCCGACGACGGTAGCCTCAATATCGACCTTGCCGACGGTGCCGGTGGCGACCAGGGGCTGGCGGACGATGAGCTTGAGGGTCTCGAGACCGAAGTAATCGTCGATCTCACGGCCGTTGATGGTGATGACACCGGAGCCGTTGGGGATCAGGTGAACGCGGGCGACGGAGGATTTCCGGCGGCCGGTACCGTACATATAGGGCTTCTTGGTCTTGTAGGTTGCCATAGTTTCTTACCTCCTCTTAGCGATCCCAGACTTCGGGCTTCTGCGCCGCGTGGTCGTGCTCGGCGCCGGCGAAGATGCGCAGGCGCTTGAGCTGCCACTGGGCGATGGTGTTCTTCTGCAGCATGCCGCGGACAGCAAGACGCATGGCAAGCTCCGGCTTTTTCTGCATCAGGGTCTTGTACTGAGTCTCCTTCAGACCGCCGGGGTAACCGGAGTGGGTACGGTAGTACTTCTGCTCCAGCTTCTTGCCGGTCAGGACGGCGTCCTTGGCGTTGATGATGATGACGTAATCGCCGCAGTCAACATGCGGGGTGTAGTCGGTCTTGAGCTTGCCGCGAAGCAGGTCGGCGGCCAGAGCGGCGGTCTTGCCCATGGGCTTGCCGGCTGCGTCCAGCACGTACCATTTGCGTTCCACGGTCTCTTTGGTGAGCATGGTAGTGGACATGTTTGTGCCTCCAATATAATCAATTGTTTTGACATTTTGAGCGCCTCTTGGTACAATTAGGCCAAGCGCGCTTATTCTTTATAACACAAGGAAATCACACTGTCAACAGGAATTTTAATTCTGATTTTCAAATCTCCGAAAATCTCTCAAAATCTCCTGATTGCTCGCAAATACTGAAATCGGATTTTTCTTTTTTTCGGGGGTCACTATGGACGAACAGGCGAAGGCAAAGCTGCTCAACGAATTTACCGGCACCGTGCGCCGCGCGGTGGACGATTATCACATGATCGAGGAAGGCGACAAGGTGGCCGTCGGCGTCTCCGGCGGGAAGGACAGCATGCTGCTGCTCGCCTCGCTCAACCACCTGCGGCGCTACTACCCCAAGCCCTTCGCGCTCGAGGCCATCACCATCGAGCTGGGCTTTGAGGGCATGGATTTTACGCCGGTGGCTGAGATGTGCGAAAGGCTCGCGATCCCCTACACCTGTGTCAAGACCGACATCAAGGAGGTCGTCTTTGACGTGCGCAGGGAGCCGAACCCCTGCTCCCTCTGCGCCAAGATGCGCCGCGGCGCGCTCAACAACACGATCCGGGAGCGCGGCATCACAAAGCTTGCCCTGGGGCACCACTTTGACGACGCGGTGGAGACTTTTATGATGAGCCTGCTGTTTGAGGGGCGCCTGAGCTGCTTTCGCCCGGTGACGTACATGGATCGCTCCGGCGTGACGCAGATCCGCCCGCTCGTCTACGCCGGGGAGCAGAAGATCACCAACGTGGCAAACGCCCTGGCGCTGCCGATCGTGGAAAACCCCTGCCCGCAGGACAAGGCCAGCAAGCGCTATGAGATCAAGAAGCTGCTGGGGGCGCTCTCGGCGGAGTACCCGGACATGAAATCAAAGATCTTCGGCGCGATGCAGCGTCTGCCGCTCGACGGCTGGGAGCCGGCGGAGAACTGGCGGCTCTTGGCGGGCGCGGAAAGGAACGCCGAGGCAGGTTCCGCGCGCGGCCTTTCCGGTGTTTCCCAAGTTGACAAGCCGCCCCGCCAGGGCTAAAATGATCCTATCCTTTGGGGATCGGATAAGGCGGGTGAATGACCCTTGTTGCTATGCTTGCTCCTTGCGGCGCTCGGCGTCGGAGCGTTCTCTGTGCGGCTTCTTCACCGCATGGGTCTGCCTGACGGGCGTATGCTGCGCCTTGCGGCGCTTCCGGGGCTGGGGCTTGCGCTGTGCGAGGCCTTCGGCGCGAGCCTCAGGCTCTATGGCCGCGTTCGCTGGGCTTCGCCTCTGCTCTGGTCGGCGGCGCTCGGGCTTTTTGTCGTGTGTACGCTGTTTTTCTGCGCGCTCTGGCGGGTGCTCCCCCGGGCGGAGGAGCGGCTGAACCTTGCAAAGCCGCGTTTTGCGGGGCTTTTTTCCCGGGGCTGGCTTCTCTGGCTTCTGATGCTGCTCTGCTGGCTGCCCTGCTGGCTCGCCATCTTCCCCGGAAATTTCGTCTATGACACCGTCGGTGAGTATGACCAGTGCGCCTTTGGCTTCGACCCGGCCTTCCCACGCCTGCACTCCTGGCTCAACATCAGCGTTATAAACCGCGTCTTCGGCCTCACCGGCTCCTACGCGGCGGGCGCGGCGCTCTTTACCGCGCTGCACATGGTCTTTCTCGCGCTGCTCTTCGCGTGGATGCTGCAAAGGCTGTGCCGCCTGGGCGTGAACGCCCGGCTGCTGCTGCTGTCGCTGTGCTGGTGCGCGCTCTTTCCCACGGTGCAGATGCTGGCGGTCAGCCCTATCCGCGATCTGATGTTCGCGGGCAATCTCACGGCGCTCTGCTTCCTGCTGCTGCTTCTGCGGCGGGATCGCGCGGCCTTCTGGCGGGACAGGAGGCTTCCGCTCCTGCTCGGCTGCGTCAGCGCGCTCACCGTCCTCTCCCGCGACAACATCGCGCCCGCGCTGTCTGTCATGATATTGCTTGCGTTCTCGCTGCCGCTGGTGCTGCGCGCCGGGAAGGGAAACCGAAAGGCCGCGCTTCTCTTCGCCTTTTCCGCCCTTCTGCTCTGGGGCGGCCTGTCCGCTTTTCTCGGGCGCGTCTGCCGGCCCCCGGCGGAAAACGCCGGCTCCCCCAGCGCCCTCGCCGCGCTGACCCAGCCCATCACGCGCTGCTACGCCCTGCACGGGCAGGATTGGAGCGAGGCCGAGCGCGCGCGCTACGCGGAATTTTTCATCACCGAGGGTCAGACCTATGTGGAAAACGACGGGGACGTGTCCCTCGCCGCGCTCAAATCGCTCCGCAGCGAGGGCGGTTACGGCGACTTTCTGCGGCTCTGGCTGGGGCTTTTCCGCCGCTATCCGGCAACGTATCTGGACGCCTGGCTGGCGCACACCCGTTCGCTCTGGCTCCCCGGGGACGGGATCGACGGTTATGTGCGCTCCGGCTCCTACACGGACGCGCAGAGCGCCTACTTTTACTATCGCGCCGCCGAGAGCGGCCCGGCCAGAACGCTGCTGCGGCTTGACGCGCTGCGCGGCTTTTATGAGCGCGTCGGCCTGCATACGCGCCTTGAGCGCATCCCCGTCCTGCGCCAGCTCTTCTCTCTGGGCTTTCACTTCTGGCTGCTGCTGGGGACGCTGTTTTATCTGCAATGGCGGCGCATGGCCTGCTCGCCGCTCTGGGTGCTGCTGCTGTACGCGCTTGGAAATCTCCTCGACCCGCTGATGCTGGTGCGCTACTTTGCGGCCTTCTATCTGGCCTTCCCGCTGCTGTCGGTATCCCTGCTGCAGCCGGGGCTGCTGTACGCCGACAGGCGTCTGGCAACAACAGAAATCGGGTAGGGGCTGACGGATGACCCGTCAGCCCCTACCCGATTCTGTGCGCGCTTATCTCGCGTTGTACGTTTCGATTGCGTGGGCGAGGATTTCCATGGCGCGTTCGATGTCGGCGCAGTTGATGGTGTAGGCCATGCGCACCTCGTTTTTGCCCTTGCCGGGGGTGCCGTAGAAGGGCTCGCCGCAGGCGAAGAGCACCGTGTCGCCCTCGTCGTCAAACTCATTCAAGAGCCAGTGCTGGAAGGTATCGGCGTCGTCGATGGGCAGGGCGGCCATGACGTAGAAGGCACCCTTCGGCTCCTCGCAGACAACGCCGGGGATCTTCTTGAGGCAGCGCATGAGCGTGTCGCGGCGGCGCTTATACTCCTCGCGCACCTCGTCAAAATAGCCGGGATCGAGGCGGTAGAGCGCGGCGGAGGCCACCTGATCCACCGTCGCCGAGCAGAGGCGGCACTGGCACCACTTCATGGCCTGCTCCATAAAGTCCCTGTTGCGGGAAATGAGCATGCCCACGCGCGCGCCGCAGGCGGAAAAGCGCTTGGACACCGAGTCGATAACGACGACGTTCTGCTCATAGCCCTCAAACTGCAAAGCGCTCATGAGCGGCTCCCCGCCGTAGACAAACTCGCGGTACACCTCGTCGCAGATGATGAGAAGATCATGCTCCTTGGCAATGTCGAGCATGAGCTTGAGCTCGTCCGGGCTGAGCACCGCGCCGGTGGGGTTACCGGGATTCGTGATCATGATGGCGCGGGTATGCTCGTTGATGCAGGCCTCCACCCGCTCGCGCACGGCGTAGCGGTAGCCCTCCTCGGGGCTGGTGGGCACGGGGTGGATCGTCGCGCCCGCAAGCGTGACGGAGGTGTGATAGTTGGGGTAGAAGGGCTCGGGGATCACGATCTCGTCCCCGTCGTCGAGGATCGCCGCCATCGTCATCTGCAGCGCCTCGCTGCCGCCGGAGGTGGCAAAAATCTCGCCCTTCTTGAGCTCCACGCCGATGCGGGCATAGTACTCGCGCACGGCGTCAAGCAGCTCCTCCGTGCCGGCGGAGGGAGCGTAGGAGAGCACGGGCTGGGCAAAGCTCTTGAGCGCGTCATAGTAGGCCTGAGGCGTGAGAATATCCGGCTGGCCGATGTTCAGATGGTAGATCTTTTTGCCGTTTTTCACGGCCTCGGCGGCCTCGCCGTTAAACTTTCTCATGGGAGAAAGACCGCAGCGTTCCATTTTCGATGAGTATTTCATAGCGCATCCTCCTTTTGTATACCTGTATTTTACTATACATCCCCGCGCCGCGCAAGAGCGTTTTTTCCCGCGCACTTGCCGCGGCAGCTTAAATTTGTTATGATATTATGAAAGAACAGCGAATAAAGGAGCGACAAGATGCTTCGACTGATGATCGGAAAGGCGGGCACGGGCAAGACCGCCGCTGTCATATCGGAGATCCGCGCGGCGGTACAGGCCGGGCGGGGCGGGAGAATGCTTCTGGTGCCTGAGCAGTACAGCCACGAGGCCGAGCGGGAGCTTTGCCGCGCCTGCGGGGACACGCTCTCGCGCTATGCCGAGGTGTTCAGCTTCACGGGGCTTGCGCGGCGCGTTTTGCAGCAGCAGGGCGGCGCGGCGCTACAGTGGCTCGACAAGGGCGGGCGGCTTCTGTGCATGCAGCTTGCGCTGGAGCAGATCGGCTCCCGCCTGCGCGTCTACGATGCCGCCCGGCGCTCCAGCGAGCTGCAGGGGATGCTGCTCGCCGCGGTGGACGAGTGCAAGAGCGCCCGCATCAGCGCCGAAAAGATGGAGAGCGCCGCCGCAAGCTGCCCGGACAGCCTGGGTGACAAGCTCTATGACCTCGCGCTCATCCGGAGCGCCTTTGACGCCGTCGTGGCAAACGGCCACGCCGATCCCGCCGACCGGCTCACGGTGCTTGCGGAAAAGATCGCAAGCTCCCCCCTGGGAGCGGAAAACCGGGTCTATGTGGACGGCTTTATCGACTTTACGCGCCAGGAGCAGGAGGTGCTGACGGCGCTGCTGAAAAAGGGCGTATCGCTCACGGTCTGCATGACCGTGGACAGCCTCGAGAGCGAGAGTGAGATTTTCGCGCTCTCGCGCATCTCCTGCCGCCGCCTGCTGGACGAGGCGAAGCAGCTCGGCATCCCGACGGAGACCGTGACGCTTACCGGCGCCTCCAAGCCCGACGCGCTGCGCTTTTTCAGCGACGAAGTTTTCTCCTTTTCCCACGAGCGCTGGGCGGGAGACGCGCCCCCCATCCGTCTCGCCGCCGCCGAGAGCATGAGCGCCGAGTGCGAATATGCCGCGGCGCGCATTCTGGAGCTGGTGCGTGAGGGCGGCTGCCGCTGGCGCGACATCGCCATCGCCGTGCGCGGCTTCGAGGACTATCGCGGCACGCTGGAGAGCGTGTTCCGCCACTATGAGATCCCGCTTTTCACCGCCCGGCGCAGCGAGCTGCTGCAAAGGCCGCTGCCGGCGCTGCTCTCCCTCGCCTATGAGATCCTCGAGGGCGGCTGGGAGGTGGACGACGTGCTGAGCTATCTGCGCACGGGACTCACGGGTCTTGACAGCGACGAGAGCGACCTCTTGGGCGACTATGTATACAAGTGGCAGCTTCGCGCTGCCGCCTGGGAGCGCAAAGCCGACTGGCGGCAGCACCCGGAGGGCTACGGGAACGAGTACGACGAGGCGGCCGAGGAAAAGCTGCGGCGCGTCAACGCCCTGCGGCACAGGGTTTCAGAGCCTCTGCTGCGTTTTCGGGAGCGGAGCCTCGCCGCGCAGAGCGCCGAAGGGCAGGCCGCCGCGCTCGCCGGGTACTTAGAGGAGCTGCGTCTGCCCGAGCAGCTCGACCGCCGCGCGCAAGCCTTGGAAGCGAGCGGGCGGCAGGCGCTCGCGGCGGAGTACCGTCAGCTGTGGGAGCTTACGGTCTCCGCGCTGGAACAGGCCGCCGCCATCCTGGGCGAGAGCGCCATGGAGATGGGCGATTTCGGGCGGCTCTTTCTCCGGATGCTGAGCCAGTACGACATCGGAGTCATCCCGGTGGCGCTGGACCGGGTCTCGGCGGGCGATTTCGACCGGATGCGCCGCCGCACGATCCGGCACCTGCTGGTACTCGGCTGCGGCGACGACCGTCTGCCTATGGCGGGGGAGGCCGCGCGCGTCTTCACCGACGAGGAACGGGAGCGGCTGCTGCAGCTTGGCATGGATCTCGGCGCGGGGGACGGTGAGCTCTGGCGCGAGTTTTCGCTGATCTACAACACCCTGACCCTGCCGGATCGGGGACTGTACCTGAGTTACCCCGTGACCGATCCGGACGGGGAGGCGCTGCGTCCCTCGCTGGTGTTCACGCGAGCCAGGGCGCTCTTTGACCTTCCGGTGGAGACGCCGAGCGCCGAAACGGCGCGTCTTGCGGCAAAAGCGCCGGCGCTGACGCTTGCGGCGCAGGCGATGCACGGCGGAAGCCCCGCTGCGCAGAGCGCGGCGGCGCTTTTCCGCGAGAAGGAGCCGGAGCGCTTCGCCCGCCTGCTGAGCGCCGCGGAGATGACGCGCGGCAAGCTCTCGCCGGAGGCGGTGCGCGCGCTCTACGGCAGCAAGCCCCGCCTCTCCGCCTCGCGGATCGACAAATTTGCCGCCTGCCGCTTCGCCTATTTCTGTCAATACGGCCTCAAAGCCAAAAGATACGAGCCGGCCGGCTTCCAGCCGCCCGAGATCGGCACCTTCATGCACTATGTGCTCGAGCATGTGGCGCGCGCCGCGTCCGAGCGCGGGGGCTTTGCGGCTTTGTCGGACGAGGAGCTTTCTGCGCTCACGGAGGAGACCGTGCAGGCCTATGTGCACGAGCAGCTCAACGACTTCAAAGAAAAGAGCAGCCGCTTCCTGCATCTCTTTCACCGCCTGACGCAGGATGTTCATCGCGTCGTGGAGGACATGGCGGGAGAGCTGCGGCGTTCTGACTTTGCGCCGCTGGACTTTGAGCTGGACTTTGCCAAGGCCAGCGATATGCAGCCTGTGGAGATTCAAGGCGGCGAGGCCGCCGTCACGCTTACCGGCATCGCCGACCGGGTGGACGGCTGGGTACACGGCGACAAGCTCTACCTGCGCGTGGTGGACTACAAGACCGGGAAAAAAGCCTTCTCGCTCTCCGACGTGTGGCACGGGATGGGGCTGCAGATGCTTTTATATCTGTTCGCGCTGGAGGCTGACGGCGCGGGGCGCTACGGGCGCGAGATCGTCCCGGCGGGGGTGATGTACATCCCGGCCAGAAACGTGCTCCTGTCAGTGGAGGCGGACGCGGACGACGCAAGCCTTGCCGAGGAGCGAGCCAGGCAGCTGCGCCGCAGCGGTCTCGTGCTGGACGATCCGGCGCTGCTGGAGGCCTGGGAAAAGGGCGAGGAGAAGCGCTACATCCCCGTAAAGTTCAAAAACGGCAGGCCGGGGGCGGATTCCCTCGCAACGCTTGCGCGCCTGGGCGAGCTGGAGGGGCACATCCGCGAGACCCTGAGCGGCATGGCGGAGGCGCTCTCAAAAGGCAGCATCGCCGCCGACCCCTATTACCGCAGCCAGCGGGAGAACGCCTGCCTGAACTGCGAATACTTTGACGCCTGCCACTTCATCGACGGCGAAAACGGCGAGCGCGTCCGATACCTGCCGAAATATTCCGAGAAGGAGGTCTGGGGCATGCTCGACGAGCAGCGGCTTTCCAGACCGTTTGGTGAACACCATGGCTGAATTCAAACCCACAAGTTCACAGAAGGCCGCCATAGAGCGGCTGGGCGGGGCGACGCTGATCTCCGCCGGGGCGGGCAGCGGCAAGACCAAGGTGCTCACCGAGCGGCTCTTGCACCGCATCCGGGACGGAGAACAGCCCCTGGATCTGGATCGCTTTCTCATCATCACTTATACCCGCGCCGCCGCCGGAGAACTGCGCGGCCGGATCACCCAGGCGTTGAGCGAGGCTGTGGCGGCCGATCCTGCGAATCGCCGTCTGCGTCGGCAGAGCGCCCTGGTGCGCCGAGCGAAAATCGGCACGATCCACAGCTTCTGCGCCGAGCTTCTGCGGGAAAACGCGCATCGGCTCGCGCTGAGCCCCGATTTCAAAATCGTGGATACCGAGCGTGCCGCCGCCATGCGCGCCGCCGCCCTGGAGCGCACGCTGGAGCGCTGCTACGAAAAGCAGGCGGAGCTGCCGGGCTTTGCGCTGCTGGCGGACACCGTGGGCGCCGGGCGGGACGACCGGCGTCTTGCGGAGCTTGCGCTGACGCTCTACGACAAGATGCAGTGCCACGCGCGGCCGGAGGCCTGGGCGGCTGAGCAGGTGAGGCTTCTGCGCGAGAGTCACGGAGATGTGGGGGAAACCCTCTGGGGGCAGGAAATCCTTGAACGCGCGCGGGAGCGGCTTGCCTATTGGTGCGCGGAGCTGGAGCGCCTGATGCCCCTTGTGCGCCGCGACGAAAAAATCCAAAAAGCCTACTACCCCAGCTTTGACGTGACGGCGAGCGCGCTGCGCGATCTCCGCCGGGCGCTGGATACCGGCTGGGACGCGGCGCGGAAAGCGCTGCCCGTCCCCTTCCCCGCGCTGGGGCGGCTGGTCAAATATGACGATCCCGATACGGCGGCCTTTGTCAAGGAGCGACGGGATGCCTGCAAAAAGGCTATGGAGGAGCTGCAAAGGGTCTTCAGCGATCCCTCGGAAAAGCTCCTTGCCGACATGGCGGCGACGGAGCCCGCCATGAGCGCGCTGCTGCGGCTGGTGCTGGACTTTGAAAAGGAGTACAGCCGCGACAAGCGCCGCGCGAACCTGCTGGATTACGCGGATCTGGAGCACATGGCCGCCCGGCTTCTCACCGAGGAGGACGGCAGTCCCACCGCGCTTGCCCGCGCGGTTTCCGAGCGCTTTGACGAGATCATGGTGGACGAATACCAGGATGTGAGCCGGGTGCAGGACGCCATCTTCCGCGCCATCTCCCGGGACGGGAAAAACCTCTTTCTCGTGGGGGATGTGAAGCAGTCGATCTACCGTTTCCGCCTGGCAGACCCCACGATCTTCACCGAAAAATATGAATCCTACGCCGACGCGCCGGAGCCCGGCGAGCCGGGGCGCATCCTGCTGCGGGAAAACTTCCGCTCCCGGCGGGAAATTTTGGAGGGCGCAAACGCGGTCTTCTCCCTGTGTATGTCCAAGGCGCTGGGCGATCTTGACTACGATGAGGCGGCGGCTCTGCGCTATGGAGCCGACTACCCCGGCGATGCGCCGGTTCCGGAGCTGAAGCTCCTGCGGCTGCCCCAGGGCGGCGAGGAGGAGAGCCCGGACAAGACAGCGCTGGAGGCCGCCTTCGTCGCGCGGGAGATCCGGCGGCTGGTGGATTCCGGCGTCACAGTGACAGAGCGCGGCGCGGCGCGCCCCATCCGCTACGGGGACGTCGCCATCCTGCTGCGCTCGGTGAACAAGGCGGGCGCGGTCTACCGGCGGGAGCTTGCGCGCGCGGGCGTCCCCGTAGGCAGCGGGCAGGGCGGCGGCTTCTACAGCAGCGTGGAAATTTCCACCCTGATGAGTATGCTGGCGGTCGTGGACAACCCCCACCAGGACATTCCGCTCATCGCTGTGCTGCGCTCTCCCTGCTTCCGCTTTGCGCCGGACGAGCTCGCGCGCATCCGCGCTCGCTCACGGCGGGGCGACCTCTACGGCGCGCTGCTGCTGGACGCGAAGGAGGATGAGAAAAGCCGCGCCTTCGCGCGCCTTCTCGAACGCCTGCGGCAGGAGGCGCCCGATCTGAACGCCGTTGATCTTACCTGGCGGCTGATGGAGGAGACGGATCTGATCGCAGTCGCCTCCGCCATGCCGGACGGCAGCCGCCGCCGCGCACGGCTCATGGCCATGGTGAAGCTCTCCGAGCGGTTTGAGAGCACCGGCTACCGGGGACTGCACCGCTATGCGCTCTGGCTGCGCAGGCTCAGCGAGCGCGGCGAGGAGCCCGCCCTCGGCTCCGACGGGGCGGCGGCCGTGCAGATTTTGTCCGTTCACAAGTCCAAAGGTCTGGAATTTCCCGTGGTCTTCCTCTGCGACGCCGGGCGGCAGTTCAACCGGCAGGACAGTAAGGCCGCCGTACTGGTGCACCCGACCTTGGGACTCGGCCCGAAACGCACGGATTTAAAGCGCCGCGTCGAGTACCCGACGCTCGCCCGCAGCGCCATCAGGCTGCGCCTGGAGCGGGAGATGCTTTCGGAGGAGCTGCGGCTTTTGTATGTGGCGCTGACCCGCGCGAAGGAACGGCTGATCGTCACCGCCGCGCTCAAGGATCCGGAAAAAGCCGTGGAGAACGCGCGCAGTACGCTCACCGTGCCCATGGCGGTGGAGGCGCTGGTCAAGGCGCAGAGCCCGGCGGACTGGCTGATCCGCGCCTCGCTGGCTGACGGCGGGAAGCATTTCGCCCTGCGCATCTGCGAAACAGCGCAGACAGCGGACGCCGGGGAGGAGGGCGTCCAAAGCGCCGAAGCGGACGCTGAGGCTGCCGCCGCGCTCAGACGCAATCTGGCCTTCCGTTACGCCCACAAGAGCGCCGAGACACTTCCCTCCAAGCTGACGGCCACCGAACTCAAGGGGCGCATGGAGCCGGATGAGGAGGCGCAGGCGCTGCTGCCGAAGAGGCGCCACCCCTTCCGGATGCCGGACTTTTCGCGAGAGCAGAAGCCGCTCAGCGGCACGGAAAAAGGCACCGCCACCCATCTGGTGCTGCAATATATGGACTTTTCCCAAAGCGGCAGCCTGGACGCGGTGCGCGCCGAGATCGAGCGGCTGCGCCGCGAGCGCTTCCTCACCGATCGGGAAGCCGAGGCTGTGGACGCCGAGGCGGTTTACAAGCTCTTTGCCTCCCCGCTCGGAAAGCGGATGCTCTCCGCTCCGGTGCTGCACCGGGAGTTTAAGTTCTCCCTGCTGGTGGACGCGGGAGAGCTGCTCGGCACAGAACCCGGAGAGGAGCTTCTGCTGCAGGGCGTGGTGGACTGCTGCCTCGAGGAGGAGGGTGCGCTCACGATCATCGACTACAAGACCGACCGGCTCCGCAGCCGCGCCGAATGCGAAGAACGCGCTGCGTTCTATACCCCCCAGCTCAGCGCTTACGCCCGCGCCCTCACGCGCATCTTCCAAAAGCCCGTCAAAGAATGCGCGCTGTACTTTTTGTCCGCGGGGGAAACAGTGGTCGTGAAAGTGAAGAGAGAAGAGGGAATCGTAAATCGTTAAGGTGTCGCTTAGATTATAATACGTCCCCAAAGGGGACACCGCAACTATTCACTATTCACTATTCACCATTCACTGACCACTGACCACTGGCTACTGACCACTGGCCACTTTTTTCTAAGAAAAGCCTTGCATTCCGCCCGCTGCTGTGTTATACTCCACTTTGCGCCATGTAACTATGCCTGCTCGCGAGGGCACAATCATGGCAGCCTTTGATGAGGAGCGTACGCAAAATGAAAGCAGGGATCCATCCCAACTATAAGCCGACCACCATTCGCTGCGCCTGCGGCAATGTGATCGAGACCGGTTCCACCAAGCAGAATATCACCGTTGAAATCTGCTCCAAGTGCCACCCCTTCTACACCGGTAAACAGAAGCTGGTCGATACCAGCGGCCGCGTTGACAAGTTCAACAAGAAGTACGGCATCAAGTAATCGGCCTTCGGCGATACAAAAACAGCTTCGTGCGTTTTGCAGGGACGGCATGACTTTTGGGTCATGCCGTCCCTGTTTCATCTGCGCCGGACAAAGGACGGGAATGGGCGGGTCGGGGTTTCCGCAATCAAAAGATGCAGTTGACTATATGGCGGAAAAACTGTAAAATAAATCGAAGGAAACGGAGGGGACAGGTACATGGCATTTCAGATTCACGATCCTGCGCGTTTGAGCCATGCGTATATCCTATCCTCCGCCAATCCTGCCGAGAGCCGCCAGCTCGCGCGTCAGATCGCGGCGGCAGCGGTTTGCCGGCGCGGGTCGGACGTGCCCTGCGGCAGCTGCCGCGCCTGTCGTAAGGCGGCGGCGAATATACACCCGGACATCATTACCGTTACGCGGCTCCCGGATTCCAAGGGGCGCCCCAGACGGGAGATTGTCGTGGATCAGGTGCGTGAGCTCTCGGCCGACGCGGCGGTGCTTCCCAACGAGAGCGAGCGCAAGGTCTATATCATTGAGGACGCCGATACGATGAACGTCCAGGCACAGAATGCGGCGCTGAAGCTGCTGGAGGAGCCGCCCGAGGGAGTTATCTTCCTGCTTTGCGCGCAGAATACCTCCCTTCTTCTGCCGACGGTGCGCTCCCGCTGCGCTGAGATGAGCCTGAATACGCAGGAGGCCGAGGCGGACGAGGAGAGCGCGAAGCTGGCCGAGAGCTTTGTCAGAGCCGTTGCCGGGGGCGGAGACGCGGAGCTTCTGCGCTGGTGTCAGAAGAACGAAGGCATGGACAACCGTGCCGCCGCCGCGTTCGCGGACTGCGTGGCCGCGCTGACGGCGGAGATGCTTTGCCGCCGCAAGAGCGACCTGGGGCTTTCGGTCCGGGAGCTGACGCGGCTGCATACACTGGCGGAGCGATGCTCGGACATGCTGCGGGTCAATGTCGGTGTGAAACACATTTTTGGCCTGCTGTCGGTAAACGCCATCGACAGCAACGGAAACGAGGAATAAACACATTGGTTGATGTAGTCAGTATCAAATTCAAGAATCGGGGCAAGAGCTATTATTTCTCGCCCAGGAATCTGGACATCCATACCGGGGACAAGGTGATCGTGGAGACCTCCAAGGGGCTTGAAATGGCCGACGTGGTTCGAGGCAATCACCCGGTGGAGGACAATTCCGTGGTGCAGCCGCTGCGCCCCGTGGCGCGCATCGCCACGGCGGATGATTTGCGCGTAGCGGAGCTGAATAAGAAGCGGGAGAGGGAGGCCTTTGAAATCTGCCAGAAGAAGATCGCCGAGCACGGGCTCGAGATGAAGCTGGTGGATGTGGAGTGCAACTTCGAGGGGAACAAGACCATGTTCTTTTTCACCGCTGACGGCAGAGTGGACTTTCGCGAGCTGGTGAAGGATTTGGCCGGTATCTTCCGCAACCGGATTGAGCTGCGGCAGATCGGTGTTCGCGACGAGGCGAAGATGCTCGGCGGTATCGGCATCTGCGGCAGACCCTACTGCTGCCACCAGTTTTTGGAGGATTTCCAGCCGGTTTCCACCAAGATGGCGAAGGTGCAGTCCCTTTCCCTGAATCCCACCAAGATTTCCGGCAGCTGCGGCAGGCTCATGTGCTGCCTGCGCTATGAGCAGGCGGCCTATGAGGATCTCATCAAAAAGGTTCCCAAGCAAGGCGCGTTTGTGGAGACCAAGGACGGTTACGGCACAGCCGTGTCCGTCAACCTCCTGCGCCAGTCCGTGAAAGTGCGCCTGGATGACGAACGGGACGACGCGCTGCATGTCTATACCGCAAACGAGCTCTGCGCCGTGCCGGGCGGCCGCCCCAAAGACGGGGAGGAGCCGCCGCATGTGCTAAACTATGTCCCGCCCGTTCAGGAGGAAGAGGAGCCTGAGGACGAATGGGCCGTGCCCATACTGGTGGTGCCCGAGCCCTCCGCCGCCGCGGCGGCGGAGGAGGACGGCGACAAACGCGGCCGCCGCAATCGCCGCAATCGCCGCCCTGCAAAGGACGGCGGGCTCCCGGCGGAGAAGAGCCTTGAGCCCGCCGAGAAGGCTCCCGACGCAAGGAGAAACCACCGTTACAACGCAAATAAGCCGGAGAGAAAGGGGGCGGAGCCGAAGCCCCAGTCCGGTCAGAAGGAGAAAAGGGACAAGAAGCCCAACCAGAAGCCCGGCACGAAGGCTGTGAGGGTCGATACCCGTGCCGCTTCCGCAAAGCCGGAGGGCGAGGCTTTTTCCACAAAGCCCCGCCGTCACTACCACAAGCCCCGCCCCAAAACCGGCGAAAAGTGACTCCGCTGCTCCATGAGCAACCCCTGTCCCGTGAAATAAGCGCTTCATGGGACGGGGGTTGCTTTTTGAGGCCAAAGAGGGCGCGTCAGAGAGAAGGGAAACATCCGCGCTTGCTTAGGCTTGGTGGATTCGAACCACTGCCGGTTTTCGCGGGCAGGTTTGGGTCGATGCTTCGTTCCAGCCCTTGAAAATACAGGAGTATTCCCTGCGGTCT
>CAJOCV010000022.1:1282-28115 GCA_905233785.1 uncultured Oscillospiraceae bacterium | reverse complement strand
CGGCAATGCCGGAGGCTCGGCGGCGTCTGCGCCCGCGCAGAATCCCCCGGCGCAGAACATCCCCGCGAGCACCCCGCAGCCCGCGCCGAACACGCCCGCCTATCCCCCGCAGCCGGCGCAGAGTACGCCCGACCCGCAGCCCGCGCAGAGCGCCGCGCCGACTGTAAGCCCCGCGCCGACGCCGGGCGTCACCCCGCAAACGAGTGAAGCGCCCCAGCCGACGCCGGAGAGCGCGCCGTCGGAGCCTGCCGCGCAGGCTCCCGCGGAGACGCCGGGCGACAGCGCCGACCGCTATCTCCGCGTCGCCGTTGTGCTCGCGCTCACGGCGATGCTCTTTGTGGCGGTCATGCTAAACACCGCGGCGGAGCGGAGAAAAAAACGCTGAGCAAGCACAGGAAGAAGATTTCGGACAGAACGCGCCCCCGGCGAGCTCCGAACGGAGCGTCGCCGGGGGTGTTTTCGCGCGTTGTCAGCCTGCCCCGCGCAGATTCAGCTCATGCCTGCGTCGGAGTTCTTTCACAGTCCTATTCGTTTTTCACAAAGTAATGCCTGGCGATCCACTTGGAAAGCCCGTCCAGCCCGGGATACACGATGCGCTCGGACATGTTGAGCTGATCGAGCATATCCCGCACACGCCAGCGGAGCTTCCGGTCGAGCACGTATTTGACCGTGTTCTCCGTATATCTGTCCAAAAACTCCTCCAAATCCCGCATTGGCAGCGGAGTGACCGAAAAAAAGGCGTACTGGTTCACGATGCGCTGGTTGATAGAGGGCGGCTCGAGCACGACCATGGCCTGATCGCCCATGTCCTTGTCATACTGCGTCAGGTTGTCCGTGGCCTGGGTCAGCATGTCCACCGAAAAGACCTCCGCCTTGTTCGCGCGCATAATGGCCTGATATTTTTCCGGCAGCAGGGTGTGCAGCTCGTCAATGTCGATGCGCCAGATCACGCCGTCATGCTCCGCCATGGTCTCAAGGTTATCCTCGCTCGTGGCAAAGTGCAGCGCCACCAGCGCTGAGTGCGTCCAGTCCAGCAGGCGTGTCGGCAGACCGTGATGCTGGCCGAGGATCATCTGCCGCCAGACAGAGTTTGCCACGCTGGGGTCTTCGATCACGGCGTACTTGGCAAAGTTCTTCAGAATGGCCGGCTCCAGCGTCTGCTCCAGCTCCTTGCAGTTGCGGCGCAGCGTCGTTGTCATCTTGTATTCAACGTTCGGCATCCCCCGATAGACGTAGTTGCAGCGGTTGCGCTTGAGACTCGGGCGGTACTCCTGATCCGCCAGCAGCGGCATCAGCTCCTCCACCGTGGTGATGCGCACTTCCTTTATCATATTCCCACATCCTTTGCCCACAGTTTACTCCGAAACCGCGCCTTCCGTCAAGCTTTGCCGGATTTGACTTTTTCCCGCCGGCGGAATATACTGTTTCACGGGTGATGGACATGGAACAGAAGCTCTTTTTGATCGGCTCAGCAGGCTGCGGAAAATCGCGCCTCATCCGCGAGGTGCTGGGGGATCGTCTCGCCTTCGCGGGCGGCTTTTTGACCGAGCGCCGGATGGATGAGGGCGGGCGCTTTCTCGGCTACGCCCTCTCCCCCGCCGCCTCCGCCGGCGGCGTTGCGGGCTTCGCGCCGGAACTGTATCTGGACTGCCGCGTTTTCCCGCCGGTGAAGGATCACGAGGTTTTTCGCGGGACGGGCGTGCGGCTGCTGGAAGAGGCGGCGTACTACCCCTTTGCCCTGCTGGACGAGCTTGGCGGCTACGAGCTGGTGATCCCGCAGTTTTCATCAGCGCTGGAGAGCTTTCTGAACAGCTCCACGCCCTGCGTCGGTGCGCTCAGAAGCATGGAGGACGCGGAGCTTCTGCGCTCACTGCTGGGGCTTTCTGACCGCTACCCGAAAAAGCTGCAAGCGCTCATCGACGCGCTCAAGCGCTCCCCCGACTGCCGCGTGGTGGAAGTAACGGACGAAAACACCCACAATGTACGATCGTTGTTGGAGCAGTGGTCTTTCGAATACGCTAAGGCAACACCGCAATGATTCCTTCTTCATTCTCCATCCTCCCCTTATCCCCCCGGGGGGCTTGCGGGGAAGCTGCATTTCCTGTATACTGTCCTTATTCTTATAGCAAGAGAAAGTGAGCGCTATGCACGAACACGAAGAAGAAGTATACTACCATGACCACGGCGACGGTCATGTACACTGTCACCCCGTGGAGCACGAGCACGGTCACGGGCATACCCACACACAGACCAAGGCGGTCTTAAACCGCCTCTCCCGCGCCATCGGGCATTTGGAATCCGTTAAGCGCATGGTGGAGGACGGGCGGGACTGCACCGAGGTGCTGGTGCAGCTTGCGGCTGTGCGCTCAGCGCTGAGCAGCACGGCTCGCGTGATCCTCAAGGATCATCTGGAGCACTGTGTGGGAGACGGAGATTCCGCCGGCCTGCAGGCCTTGAACGAGGCCATCGACAAGTTCATGGGCTGAATGGGGCTGTGAAAAATCACAGCCCCATTCCTTCTTCTTCCCCCAGCCCCAGCACGTCCCGCAGCGCAATGTTCAGCGCCGAGCCGAGGTAGATGACCTGACAGCATAAAAACAGCCAGAACATCAACAGGATCAGCGAGGCAAGCGAGCCGTATACCAGCGGATAGCGGGTGGAGGCCGCGATGAAGACCGAAAAGACCCAGCTTGTCACCACCATGCCCACAGTGGCAAAAAACGCGCCGGGCAGGATCGGATAGCGGTCACAGCGACGCCGGGAAACCAGATATACCCCGCAGAAGATCACCAGCACAATGCCGCCGAGCAGCAAAAACCGGATCCATTGCCAGGAGCTGCTGATGTCAATAAACGGGAGCCAGCCGTTTAACAGCTCCATAAAGTCCCGCCCCGTGAACATGACGATGATGCCAAAGTACATGGAGGCCAGAAAAGCGAGCGAGAAAATCAAGCTGAACAGGAAATCCCTCACGCCCTGGAAGCGCTGCCCGCCCTGCATCTCGCCAATGGTCGCCTGCAGGGTTCGAACAGCGGCGCTCGCCGAGGTGAGCAGTACCGTAAGCCCCGCGAAGAACATGGCCGTGTTGTGGCTCATCGCAACGTAGATCATGAAGGATTTGAGCGTCCGCGTCGTCTCCGCGGTGAGAAATTCATTCAGAAACTCAATGATTTGCAGCGCCTTGGCGTAGTTATTGCCCAGCAGCGAATACAGGCAGATGATAAGCGGGAAGGCCGTCATCGTCAGATAATAGGACAGAGCGGCTGCCGCGCGGGGGATCCGCTTCTCGCTATAGATACGCAGCATCTGCCGCAGGACCTTCAGGGCTTTCAACCCGTCCCCTCCTTTTTACCAAAAACGAAGCTCCTCCGTTGGAGGAGCTTCGATCATTATACATGATTGTGCCCTTGGATGCAAGACCCTGGTCACTTGGTATTGAAGATCTTGAAAATGCTGTCAAAGGGATCCTCGCCTGCGGGCTCACTCGCCGGAGCGCTCTCACCACCGATGGGAGGCGGCACGGCGGAAGCGGCCGCGGCCTTCTCGGCAGCGCCGGAAAAGAGCCCCTGCGGCTTCACCGAGGGGGCGGCGGCCTTCTCCGCGGGCTTGTCAGCCCCGGCGTTTTCTTCAAAGCCGGTCGCAATGACGGTCACGCGAATCTCATCCTGCAGGGAATCGTCGAAGGTAGCGCCGAAGATGATGTTGGCGTCGGGATGCGCGCTCTCCTGCACGAGGTTGGCCGCAGCCTCCACATCCTCAAGCCCCATATCCTCGGAGCCGGTGATGTTGATGAGCACGCCGCGCGCGCCATTGATGGAGGTCTCCATCAGAGGGCTTGCCACAGCCATACGGGCGGCGTCCTCCGCCTTGCCCTTGCCGGCGGCATGGCCAACACCCATGTGGGCAAAGCCCGCGTTCTTCATGATGCAGGTGACGTCGGCAAAGTCGAGGTTAATGAAGCCGGTGTTCTTAATGAGGTCGGAAATGCTGGTGACGGCCTGCTTGAGCACGTCGTCCGCGATCTCAAAGGCGTTTGCCAGCGTGACCTTCTGGTCGGTGGCGTATTTCAGGCGGTCGTTGGGGATAATCAGCAGGGAGTCCACACGCCCGAGCAGATCGCGGATCCCCTCGTTGGCCTGATCCATGCGGCGCTTGCCCTCGAACTTGAAGGGCTTGGTGACCACGCCAACGGTGAGACACCCGGCTTCCCGCGCGATCTCCGCCACAGTGGGAGCTGCGCCGGTGCCGGTGCCGCCGCCCATACCCGCGGTGATGAATACCATGTCGGCGTCCTCAATCGCCTTGGCAATGTTGTTGCGGCTCTCCTCGGCGGAGCGCTTGCCGACCTCAGGATCGGAGCCGGCTCCCTGGCCGCGCGTCTGCTTCTCACCGATCTGAATCTTCTGATCAGCGTTGGAAACGCTCAGCGCCTGCTTGTCTGTATTGATGGCAATGAACTCGACACCCTGGGTGCCGGCCTTGACCATTCTGTTGACCACGTTGTTGCCGGCGCCGCCGACGCCAACCACTTTGATCGTTACCACATTCTCGGGACCGGATTCGCTTCTGAAGTCCATTTGTAAGCCTCCATCTCTATATACATCGTATACGATTTTACTAAATTCGCATACACTATATTATTACATTTTTCAGCCGGGGTCAAGTAGAATTTTAAAATTTTGGCAAACTATTGTAAGAGAATTGTAATTCTCAGTTCGGTGAGAAATGCGCGGTTTTGCCGTCGGAGACGTCGATGATGCCGACGTCTCCGGACTTGAGGCGTCCGAGCACGGTGACAAACATACCGAACTTATGCTCCAGGTTATTCCGGCTGCCCAAGACGACGGTATACCTGTCGCCATAAGAAAATTCCGGGCTGCGGGGGTTGGAGAAGTTTACGCGCTTGACCTCGCTGTACAGACCGCGCTCCTCGATCTGGTAGAGGACGTCGGCCAGGAAGTCCACCGTCTCCTGGTTTTGATCCTCGGTCTGCATCTGCTCGCCGATCAGCAGCGTGCCGGGATTGATGCCTACCACGGGGATCAGACTCTCCGTCTCGCCCGCGGCGGCCTTCCCCAGTACCTTACAGTTGCGATCCAAGGTCCACTGCTCGTCGCCCAACTCCAGATAGGCCAGCGCGGAGGTCTCCTCCACCGTGATGATGACCTTGTTCGGAAGCCGGCGCTCCACCGAGCCGTTTTCGATATAGGGAAGCTTGGAGTATACGCGCGCAAAGGCTGCAAACCGATTGAAAAAGAACAGGTTGTCACCCTCTTCAATGTCAATGGCGCGGATGATCTCCTCGTCGGTGTAATGGACATTGCCCTCTACCTGAATATCCGATACGCGAAACAGCAGGCTCATCACAAAGATGATACCCAGCACCACCAGCACAAATACCACCGGCGCACTGTAACTGCTGCGTCGCCGGGGCTTCATAAAGCCGTCGCGCTTATCGGCGGGCGGATGATTGAACTGCTGTGTTGAAGCCATTGTCTTCTCCTTCGTGTTCCAGAAATATGCTTGCGCCCAGGTTCTCCAGCGTCCGGTCAATGTCCTCGTAGCCGCGACGGACGTGCCCTTCATCGAACACAATGCTCTCTCCGTCGGCCGCAAGCGCCGCGAGGATCATGGCCGCGCCGCCGCGCAGATCGGTAGCCTGCATAGCCGTGCCGGAAAGCCGCTCCACGCCGAGGATTTCCGCCGTATCCCCGTCCACCTGAATGTTCGCGCCCAGGCGGCAGAGCTCCGGCACATGGCGAAAGCGCTGCTCAAAGATCGTCTCTCGAATGAGCGTCCTCCCGCTTGCGCGCAGCATCGCCGCCATCAGGAGCGGCTGGGCGTCGGTGGGAAATCCGGGATAGGGCGCCGTTACGACCGTCCCCACCGGCTGGAGCCGTCCTTCGCTTCGGATGCGCAATGCATGATGTTGTGCCATTATATCACATCCCGCCGTGTTTAGGAAGTGGAGAAGCGTAGAAATTTGTTGGGATTCCAGCCCCTGCAGACTCACATCGCCGCCGCAGCCGGCCGCGGCGCAGGCAAGCGTTGCCGCCGCGATACGGTCGGCGGGGATTTTAAACTGTACACAGCCCCTGGGGTGAAAGCCCCGGATGCGAATCTCTGCCGTGCCCGCGCCTTCAAGCTCCGCCCCCAGCGCGCGCAGGAAGTCCTGGAGCGCCATGATCTCCGGCTCCCGGGCGGCGTTTCGGATGATCGTCTCCCCCTTTGCGCCGCAGGCTGCCAGCATGGCGTTCTCCGTGGCTCCCACGCTGGGAAAGCGCAGCTCGATCACCGCGCCGCAAAGCTTTCCTGCGCGGCAATGCAGCTCGCCCCCCTCCTCCTCGATCTCCGCCCCCAGCGCCCGCAGCGCTTTGAGGTGCAGGTCGATGGGGCGCTTGCCGAGGCGACAGCCGCCCGGCAGGCTCAGCCATGCCTCTCCGCAGCGGGCAAGCAGAGCGCCCATAAAAATCACCGAGGAGCGCATCTCCGCCATCAGTTCGTGGGGGATGGCGCAGGCGGAGAGCGTAGTGGAATCTATGTAGACCGTTTCGTCCCGACGGCCGGCAGTGCAGCCAAGACAGCGCAGGATCTTCAGTGCGGCATCCACATCCGAGAGCTTCGGGACGCGCAGCAGCTCACAGCGAAGCGGCGCGATGACAGCCGCCGCAAGAATCGGAAGACAGGCGTTTTTCGAGCCTTGAATCTGTGCTGTGCCTTCCAGGCAATTGCCGCCGCGAATGTGCCAAATATCCATAGACAATACCCCCATGCATGGATTCAGCCCATCCTATGCACAGGGGTATCCCTCATGTTACTTTTTACAGAGGCAAAAGATTTCCTCGACGATTCGATCCGTGGCCTCCGGAACGGAGAGGGCGCGCATGGCGTCCGACATGGCGTCAAGCTCCTCCCGGCTGCGCAAAAGCTTCTTCACCGTTTCCAGCAGCGAGCTTGCATCAAACTCCCCTTCGAGCAAAACCTTTGCGCCGCCGGCGCGCTCGAGCACCCGGGCGTTTTTCTCCTGATGGTTATCCGTCACGTTCGGGGACGGGACGATCAGCGAGGGCTTTCCAAGATAAGTCAGCTCCGCCAGTGTAGACGCCCCCGCGCGGCATAAAATCAGATCGGCCGCCGCCATGACGCGCGGCATATCGTAGATATACTCCCGCACATCCGCATTGCAGGCCGCGCTGTCAAAGGGCAGCGCCCCAAGCCTCTCGCTGGTCTCGGCAAAATCGCGGCTTCCGACAGCGTGGAGCAGACGAAAGTCACTCTGCCCTCTGAGCAGCGGCAGAAGCTCGAGCAGGATGTTGTTCATATGCCCCGAGCCGAGAGAGCCCCAGACCGAGACGACGAGCTTTTCGCCGTCCCGCAGTCCCAGCTCCCGCCTTGCCTCCTCCTTTGTATAAGCGGCAAACGCGCCGCGCACCGGCGTCCCCGTGACGCGGACTCTGTCGGGGTCGGGGTAATGCCTGCGGCTGTCCTCGAAGCCCACCAGAATGCGATCCACATGCTTTGCCAGCAGCTTCGTGGTAAGGCCGGGGAAGGCGTTGCTCTCATGCACGAGGGTGGGGAGGTGGAGCTTGGAGGCCGCCATCAGCACCGGATAACAGACGTAGCCCCCCGTTCCGATCACGGCGTCGGGCTGAAAGTCGCGGATGATGCGCTTTGCCTCCCGCTCGGAGACGAGCACGTTTTTCACCGTGTCCAGATTGTGCGCGATCGCTTCGAGGCTTTTGCCGCGGGCAATATTGGTAATGCGCAGGGGCTTGATGTCGTAGCCCTCGCGCGGCACCAGGGACATTTCCATATGCCCTTCGGCGCCGAGAAAAAGGAACTCGCTCTCCGGCAGCAGCTCCCGCAGCCGCCCGGCCACCGCGAGCGCGGGATTGATATGCCCCGCCGTCCCGCCGCAGGTAAAGATAAATCTCATTCTATATCTCCCATAATTCCAATCGTCGCAAAGCGACACCTTAACTATTCACTATTCTCTTTTCTCTATTCACTGACCGCTACGTCTCCAGCACGTCCCGCGACGCGCTGAGAATGATCCCCATCTCCCCGAGCTGAATGAGCAGCGCCGTGCCGCCGTAGCTGAAAAACGGGAGCGAGATGCCGGTGCAGGGCAGCAGATTTGTGACCACGCCGACGTTAAAAAAGACCTGGATCGCAAGCAGGGTCGTCAGCCCCGCGCAGACGAGGAAGGCAAAGCGGCTGCGGCAGTGCAGGGCGATCCAGTAGCCCCGCAGAATGAGCAGAGCAAAAAGCACCAGGATCAGCGCCGCGCCGATGAAGCCCAGCTCTTCACAGCAGACGGAGAAGATGAAGTCATTGTGCTCCTCGGGCAGATACAGGTACTTCTGCCGGCTTCCGCCGAGACCGAGGCCGCTCAGCCCGCCCGAGCCGATGGTATACAGAGACTGCACGATCTGATAGCCCTCGTCGGAGGAGCTGGAGAAGGGGTCGCGCCAGGTCATGATGCGCGTGGAGGCATAGGGAAAAAAGGTCAGCAGTACCAGAAGCCCCGCGCCGAGCGCGCCGAAGGCGGCGGCAAACCAGCCGACCCCCACGCCGCCGAGAAAAAGCATCACCGCGCCGACGGCGAGGATGATGATGGAGGCGGAGAAGTGCGGCTCGAGCACGAGAAGCCCCACGATCGCGCCCAGAAGCCCCAGAAAGGGCAGCAGGCCGTAACGAAAGCTGCGCATCTTTTCCCGATAGCGGCAGATGAGCACCGAGAAGGACAAAATCACCGCAAGCTTGGCAAGCTCCGAGGGCTGTACCGTGAGTCCTCCGACGCCGAGCCAGCGGCGGGAGCCGTTGGCCTTCACCCCGATCACCGGCACCAGCGCCAGCAGCACCAGCGTGACGATCAGAAAGGGGAAGGCGTAGCGCCGGTAAAAGCCCATGGGGAGGCGCGAGGCAAGCAGCATCGCCGCGACGCCAAGCACAGCAAACACGAACTGCCGCACGAAGTAATAGGCGGCGTTGCCCCCGGTGACGCGCCCGGGGTCATAGTAGGCGCGGGGAAAGCTGGACGAGAGCACCATAATGACCCCGATCGCCAGCAGCCCCAGCACCAGCAGCAAAAAACTCAGATCCATCCGGCCTCTCACGCTTTTGGGCTCAAGGCCGGAAAAGTCGGCGAGGCGGGCGCCGTCATAGCGCAAAAAACCACCTCCCCGACTTCAAATCAAATCACATGTAGCGGGCGTACACCCCAATATAGGATATGATCGCAAAGACCAGAGATATGCCGGTAAAAAGAACAAAAAGTTCTTTCTCTTTCCACTTTTTTCCCGTCCATCCGCCCATTTCCAGATGATGGTGGAAGGGAGCCATGCGAAAGACCCGCTTGCCGTGAGAGAGCTTGAAATAGCCCACCTGAATGATGTCGCTGAGGGTCTCAAGGATGAAGATGACGCCGAGGGTGATGAGGATCAGGGGAATGTCGTAGGCGAAGGCCAGCGCCGCGATGGCGCCGCCGAGAAAGAGCGAGCCGGTGTCCCCCATGAAGACCTTGGCGGGGTTGAAGTTATACACGAGAAAGCCCATCAGGCCGCCCACAAGCCCGGAGGCGAAGATGCCGAGCTGCAGGTACTGCTGCCCCCAGGTGAAGCTCAGGATCACGAAAAACAGCACGACCGGCAGCGATGTTCCGGTGGCGAGACCGTCCACCCCGTCGGTAATGTTGACGGCGTTCACGGTGCCGACGATCACGAAGGCCGCAAAGATAAAGTACAGCCACTCGGGCATATGGATGGTTCTGCCGGAGAAGGGCACATAGAGGTTCGGGCGCAGGTAGCCGATCTGGCGCATCAGCAGCACGAACACCAGCGCCGCCGCCAGCTGCAGCAGGAACTTTGCCCGCGCCGAAAGGCCGGTATTCTGGTGATGGCGGATCTTCTCCCAGTCGTCCAGAAAGCCGATCAGCCCGAACACGCAGGCGAAGAGCAGCACAAAGATGTGCACAAACTCCCCGTGCAGCATTCCCTCAAAGCCCACGGTAAGGCACGCGAAAGCCACCGCGAAAATAAACATCACGCCGCCCATGGTAGGGGTCCCCGCCTTGGCCATGTGCCAGGTGGGGCCGTTCTCCTTGATCTCCTGCCGGGCTTTTTCCTTTTTCAGCCAGGGGATAAAATATTTACCGAAGGCCGTCGAAAAACAGAAGGCCAGCACAAACGCGCAAATCAGCTTTATGGTCATGGCTATTTCTCCATTTGTCTCTTTAACGCCGCTTGTCTCTTTAACACAGCGGCAACGATCTCGCGCTCATCCATGTGGCGCTTTTCATGGCCTACCTCCTGGTAGTCCTCATGCCCCTTGCCGGCAAGCAATATTACATCACCGGGCTGTGCGTTGTCAAGAGCCCAGGCGATGGCCTCTTCCCGGTCGCAGATGACCTGCGTCGGGGTGGGGCTTCCCCGCATCCCGGCGGTGATCTCCTCAATGATGGCCATGGGCTCCTCGGTACGGGGATTGTCGCTCGTGACGATCACGAGATCGGCAAGCTCCGCGGCGATTTTGCCCATGATCGGGCGCTTTAAGCGATCCCGGTCGCCGCCGCAGCCGAAGAGGACAACGAGCCGCCCATGCGTCACCGGGCGCAGGGAGCTGAGCACCTTCTCCAGCGCGTCCGGCTTATGGCAGTAGTCGATGAGAACCGTATAGTCCTTCCCCGTCGGCACCAGCTCCAGCCGCCCCTTGACGCCCTTTGCGTCGCGCATGGCGTCGGCGCAGTCGGCAAGCGGAAGGCCGAGGGCAAGCCCCGCCGCCATGACGGCGAGCGCGTTATAGACCGAAAAGCTCCCCGGGATGCCGAGATGGGTCTGAACGCGCTCGCCCTGATAGCTTGCCGTGAAGTCCACGCCCGAGGCGGCAAGGCGGACGTTCTCGGCCTTGAGCGCCGCGTCCTTTTCGGCGGCATAGCCCAGCACCCGGCAGGTCGCGCCTTTCATCATGAAGTCCGCCCAGCTGTCGTCGAGGTTGAAGCAGCCTATGTCACAGCGAGAAAACAGCAGGCGCTTGGCCGCGGCGTAGTCCTCCATCGTGCCGTGAAAATCCAGATGATCCTGGCTCAGATTCGTATACACCGCCACATCGAAGCGCAGGCCGCCGACACGCTCCAGACTCAGCGAGTGGGAGGAGACCTCCATCACCACATGGCTGCAGCCCGCGTCCGCCATTCGGCGAAAGAGGCGCTGGAGATCGTTCGATTCCGGGGTGGTGCGCTCGGTGTGGAGCAGTTCGTCCCCGATCATATTGCCGTTGGTGCCGATCAGCCCCACCTTCGCGCCGAGCTTCGCCTCCAAAAGATGCTTCATCAGGTAGCTCGTGGTGGTTTTGCCGCTGGTGCCCGTGATGCCGATGACGGTCATCTCGGACGCGGGATTTCCGAAGAAGTCCCGGCTGCAGAGCGCAAGGCCCAGTCGGCAGTCGTCGGTTTGCACGCAGCCTGTAGGATCCTCGGGCAGTTCCTCGCAGAGGATGGCCGCCGCGCCCTTCTCCCGCGCCATGGGGATAAAGCGGTGCCCGTCGGAGGCAAAGCCCCGCACCGCGACGAAAAGCTCCCCCGGCTGCACCTTGCGCGAGTCGTAGCAGACGCCGGTGATCTCCGTCTCCGGATCGGCGGTGCAGGATAGCACCTTGATATTTTGAATGATGTCTATCAGTTTCATAGTCAATAAATTCCCAACATGGTTTCGTCCGAGTCCATAAGCGTCACCGTGACCACGCTGCCGTGGGTCAGCAGCGTCCTCGGGGCGGCGCTCTGGGTGCTGACGCGCTGCTCCCCCGTCTCACCGACAGGGCTCACCGTGCGCAGATAGAGGCCGTAATAGGAAAGGGTGTCCCGCGCCTGCTCGTAGGTCATGCCCACAAGCTCCGGCAGGCTCTCCAGCTCTTCGGAGGGCTCCGCGCCGAGATAGAGGATGATCTCGGTGCCGCGGGCAATGCTCTGCCCGGCGGCGGGAAGCTGTCCGGTCACGGCATCGCCGCTGCCGATGCTGCGGTAACGAAGGTCGGCGTCCTGTACGCGCTTTGCCGCTTCCTGGACGGAAAGCCCTGTGAGCGACGGCATCTGCACATCCATGCGCGCGGTCTCATCCTCGCTCAAGTCCGGCTCCACGCCCAGATAGGGCAGAATATCCGCCAGCATCGCGCCCACGACCGGCGCCGCCATCTGTCCGCCGCTGACATACACGCCGGAGGCGTTGGAGGGTGTGTCAAGAAAGACCAGCACCGCGATCTGCGGATCGTCCGCCGGGGCGACGCCGATGAAGGAGACGATATACTGCTTGACGCCGGTCTGTGCCTCCAGGCTGACCTTTTCGCTGGTGCCGGTCTTGCCGCCGATGCGATAGCCCGCGACCGCGGCGTTGCGTCCGGTGCCCTCCTTGGGGTCGCCCACCACCTGCTCGAGGATCGCGCGCACCTTGGCGCTGGTCTCCTCGCTGATGACCTGACGGCGCAGCGTCGGCTGCCGTTCGGACGCGACAGAGCCGTCCGGGTTCAAAACCTGCCGCACCACATAGGGCTGCATCAGGTAGCCGCCGTTTACACAGGCGGAGACCGCCGTGATAAGCTGCAGCGGCGTGATCGTGAAGGTCTGCCCGAAGGAGGCCGCCGCAAGCTGCGACAGGTTTCGCTCAGAGCAGAAGGTATTCTCGCTCCACCAGATGCTGCCGCTCTCGCCGGCAAGGTCGATGCCCGTGCGGGCGGAGAGCTGATCGTCGGGATTCCCGGTCTTGTCAAGGAAGCCGAAGGCCTCGCAATAGTCGTAAAAGCGCTCCGCCCCCACGCGCAGGCCGATGTTCACAAAGGCCGCGTTGCAGGAGTGCTGCACCGCCTGGGTGAGGTTTTGAGAGCCGTGCCCCTCGGTTTTCCAGCAGCGGATCGGGCTGCTGCGCCCCTTGACGCTGACGCTGCCGGGGCAGAAAAAGCTGCTCTGCTCATTGACGACGCCCTCCTCCAAAGCCATGGAGAGCGTGATGATCTTGAAGGTGGAGCCGGGCTCATAGGTGTCGGAGAGGGCTTTGTTGCGCCACTGCCGCACCTGCGCGGCCTGGCGAATGGCCGATTTTTCCTCGGGGTCGGGCTCGGCGTCGATGATGGCCTGCACCTCGTCGCTCACGTCGAGAAAGTGGTTGAGGTCATAGCCGTCGAGGGAGGCCATGGCGAGGATCGCGCCGGTTTTTACGTCCATCGCGATCGCACCCGCGCCGTTTTGAATGTCAAAATCCGCGACGGCCTGCCGAAGCTGCTTTTCGATGTAATACTGGATCGTGCTGTCGATCGTGGTCACGATGTCACAGCCGTCCTCGCCCGGCTCAAATTCCTCGAACTGTTCAAACAGCAGATCGGTGCCAAAGGCGTTGGTCAAGCGGCGCGTCCGCCCGGCCGTGCCGGAGAGCAGGCTGTCATACCGCGCCTCGATCCCCTCAAGCCCCGTGTTGTCCGTCCCGACAAAGCCGATCAGGTGACAGGCCAGGGACGAATTGGGGTAATAACGCTTGGTGTCGGTCTCAAGCCGCACGCCGCGCAGATTGTTTTCGTTTTTAAACTGCCGCACCGCGTCGGCCTGCTCGCGCTCGAGCTTGCGCGCAACGGTCACATACCAGGAGCCGGTCTGACCGCATTTTTGCAGCAGCTCGTCGTAATCCAGTCCCAGAATGCGGCTCAATCCCTCTGCGATCAGCGCCGGATCTTCCCCGTAGGCCTGGATCTCCGCAGGACTCACATAGACGTTATCCACCGAGGCGGACACCGCCAGCTTCTGCATTTTCGTGTCATAGATCACGCCTCTGGCCGCGGCGGTGGGCGCGTCGCGAAGCTGCTGCTCCAGGGCGAGCTTCTCATAGCGCTCGTGATCCAAAATCTGCAGCTGAAAGAGCCTTGCCAGCAGCAGCGCGAAGAGCGCCACGCCAAACACCGCCATCAGCACCAGCGCGCGCCGCAGCATCTGTCGGTTGGGCGCGCTTGTGGTTTTCTCCGAACTCATGCGTAAGCCTCCGTAAAACTACTTCAGCTTATCCCTATTCGGCTCTTATCCCGAAAATGCTATTTTTCTATTGTAATAATCTGTCCCGGGGCGCATTTTTGCAGCCCCAGCTCCTCATAAGCGATGCGCTCCAGCTCCTCAAGGCTCAGACTGCTCTCGACCCGGGCGCTCAGAACGGCGATTTCTTCCGTAAGCGCCGTGTTTTCCTTCTCCAGCTTTGCCGCGCGATCGTTTACCGCCGCAAGGCGGATCGAGCACAGCAGGCTCAAAACCAGCATCACCGCCGCGGCGGACAGGCACACGGCGCGAAACAGCATTTCGTTTACTTGCTTCAACTTCTGCACCTATTCCGTTTTATTATCCGGGGGAGTTCAGAGGGGCGCTCCCCTCTGATTTTTCGCCTCGCAAGGTGAAAAAGAGGTCGTAACAGGTTTTTGACGGGGCTTTGCCTCGGCAAAAACACCCTGAACCGAGCTTTGCGAGGTCTCGCGCCGACCAAAGCGGACAGCGTCCGCTGCGATAAGCGCGAGTATCCCCTACTTGTTTCGTCCCGTCAGGGACTGAACAAGTAAGAGTTACACTCTCTCCGCAACTCGCAGCTTGGCGCTGCGGGAGCGCGGATTTCTGTTGATCTCGTCCTCGCTCGGTAAAATGGGCTTGCGGCTGACGCTTTTGAGCGTCTTGACAAAGCCGCAGGTACACACAGGCGCTTCCCGCGGGCAGGTGCAGCCGTTGCGATGCCGGATTTCACGATCCGATCCTCCAGCGAGTGGAAGCTGATGACGCAGAGCCTGCCGCCCGGGTTCAGCTTGTCCGGCGCGGTGTCCATCATGGAGGCGATCGCCCCCAGCTCGTCGTTCACGGCGATGCGGATGGCCTGAAAGCTGCGCTTGGCCGGGTGCTGCTTTTCCCGCAGGGCAGGCGCGGGCAGGGCGGCTTTGATGATCCCCACCAGCTCCAGTGTGGAGGAGATCGGCGCTTTTTCCCGCGCTGCGAGGATGCCCGCCGTGATACGCCGGGCATAGCGCTCCTCCCCGTAATCCCAAAGAATGCGGTTGAGACGCTTTTCGTCCCAGGTATTCACGACCTCGTAGGCCGTGAGCTTTGCCGAGCCATCCATGCGCATATCGAGCGGCGCGTCCTGCATGTAAGAAAAGCCGCGCTCCGCCTCGTCAAGCTGCGGGGACGATACCCCCAGATCGAAGAGCATCCCGTCCACGCCTTCGATCCCGAGGGAATCCAGGATCGCCGCCGCGTCGGCAAAGTTGCCGTGCACCAGCTTCACCTTCTCCCCAAAGGGCGCAAGGCGTTTTCCCGCGCGTTCGATGGCGGTTTCATCCCTGTCGATGCAAATAAGACGGCCCGTGGTCAGACGGGACGCGATCTCAAACGAGTGTCCGCCCATCCCCAGCGTGCCGTCCAGGTAAAGCCCATCCGGTTTTATGTTCAGGTTGTCGATGCATTCCTGCAGCAATACGGAAACATGCTTCGGCGCGTCCATCAGAATTCCAACTCCTCCATGACGGCGGCGATGTTCTCCGGCGTGGTCTCCGCCGCGAAGACGGCGCTCCAGGCCTCACTGTCCCAGAGCTCGGCGTGGTTGTTGCAGCCCACGACGGTCACGTTTTTGGTAAAGCCCGCGTAATCGCGCAGGTTCTGGGGGATCAGGGTACGCCCCTGCGCGTCCAGCTCACAGCGGGCAGCGTGAGCAAAAAGCGGGCGCATTTTACGCTGCTTGACAAAGGGCATGGCGCTTACCTTGTCAGAAAAGCTTTTCCAAGCCTCGCTGCTATAGGCGCAGAGGCAGCGATCCATGGACAGCGTGATGAAAAAGACCTCGCCCAGCTCGTCCCGGAGCTTGGCGGGGATGAACAAACGCCCCTTGTTGTCAAGAGAATGCTGGTATTCACCTGTCATGGATTCTCACCTCACATCCGTGGGAAAACGCACCATTCTCCTCCACTACAACCCACTTTGCAGATTTATTATAGGGTAGCCCCTTTCAAAAAGCAAGAGAAACTTTTCGTTGATTTTTGTCATTTTTCTTATACTTATCACAATCAACAAAATCTTGTATATCCTACAAAAAATTACCCATATATCGGACTTTACCGATATATGGGTATCATACTATAACTTGTCGCCAATTGTTTGGATGCCTCCGGCGACCCCTTGAAATTGATAGCGCTCGTTTGAAGACTCGTCTAAAAACGTTTGCATCAGTCCTCAATATCAGGGACGATGGCGCTTGGCATCTTCGCGCTCTGCGGCTTTGCCTCCGGCTGTCGATCGGCATTAGTGAAGGCGCCGTGAGCGGCGCGTACCGTATGGAGCGCGTCGGCGAGGCTCTCCTCCGTCTGGCGCATCATGTCGTCCACATAGCTGCTTGCAACCCGCCTGAGCTCCCGCGATTTGGCTTCGGCAGAGGCAATCATTTCCGCGCTCCTTGCGCGGGCTACGCGCACGATTTCCTGCTCCTCCACCATACTGCGGGCCATTTCCTCCGCGTTCTTTCGCAGAGCCTCAGCCTCGCGCTTGGCGTTGCCGATGAACTCATCCCGTGCCGCGACCAGGCGCTTTGATTCCGCAATCGCGCTGGGCAGATTGTTCTTGATGTCAGTGATGATCTGAATGGCCTTATCCCGCTCGATGATGCACTTGTCATTGCCCAGCGGAACGCCCCAGGCGTCCGTCACCATGGCGTAGAGCGTGTCAAGCTGCTCGATAATGTTGCTGCTGGCCATTACTTTTTCCTCCATAGCTGTGCTTTCCGCTGAATATCCCCGATGATCTCATTGGGGACAAGCCCCGTCAGATCCGCCCCGTACATCGCCATCTCCCGCACGATGGAGGAGGAGAGAAAGGTATACTTCTCACTGGCGGTGAGGAACATGGTCTCCATCTCGGGATTGATCTTTTTGTTGATGAGGTTCATCTGAAACTCGTACTCAAAATCCGACGCCGCGCGAAGCCCCTTCACAATGACCGCGCCCGCAAACTGCCTGGCATACTCGGCCAACAGCCCGTCCGAGGTATCCACCACCACGTTGGGATAGCGGCTCACCGCGCGCTGCACCATGTCGAGCTTCTCCTCCACCGTGAACATGGGGGAGGGCTTTGCCGCGTTGTGCATCACGCAGACCACCACGCGGTCAAAGATTCGGGAGGCACGCCGGATGATGTTCAGATGGCCGAGCGTGATGGGATCGTAACTGCCGGGGCAGATGGCAATGCTCATGCTTTACGTTTCCTTCGTGTACAGACAGATTTTGACCTTGCCGTAACGGTACTCCTTCTTGCGCAGATAGGGCGCTTGCATATCCGGCAACTCCGTTTCGCGGCGAGCTTCACAGATAATTATACCACCATCCGACAGGTTGTCAACCGAATTGATGGTTTTCAGCACCGGCTCGTACAAGCCCGCGTCGTAGGGGGGATCAACAAAAATAAGGTCAAACTTCCCGCCCGTATGCAGAAAGTCGAGGGCGTTCTGCTGCAGCACCGGGGCGGAGAGATTGCAGGTTTTGAGATTTTCCTTCACGATGCGCACGCTCTCACGGCTCTCGTCCACAAACACCGCCTCGCTTGCGCCGCGGCTGAGCGCCTCGATGCCGAGCTGACCTGTGCCCGCGAAGAGATCGAGTACACGCCGTCCCTCAATATCAAATTGCAGGATGTTGAACACCGCCTCCTTCACGTTGTCCGTGGTGGGGCGAATGTCATAGTTTTCCGGGGTTTTCAGCCTTCTGCCTCTGGCAGAGCCGGTAATGACACGCATTTCAATCTCCTTCCTTATTGGCTCCCCCTGCGGGGGAACTGTCCGGCATTCGGCCGGACTGAGGGGGTGCTTCTTCTTGATGAAAATAATCGTATACAGCCTGCGCCGTGTTCTTCGGCACCACGAGCCTGAGCTGCTCCACATTCGCCTCGCGGATGGCGCGCACAGACTTGAAGGCCTTCATCAGATCGCTCCGGCGCTTGGGGCCGACGCCCTCGATCTTGTCGAGCGTGGAATTGTAGCTCTCATTTCGTAATTGCCGCTGATAGGTGATGGCGCTGCGGTGAGTCTCCTCCTGGATATTGCCCACGAGGGCGAACACGGCCTGGTTGCCGCTGATGCCGATCTCCCGCCCGTCGGGAGTGATGAGCGCCCGGGTGCGGTGGCGGTCATCCTTGACCATGCCGAAAATCGGCACCGAGAGCCCCAGCTCCCGTACCGCGCGCTGCGCGGTCGCGGCGTGCACGTCGCCGCCGTCGATGAGCAGCAGATCGGGCAGAGGCGCAAATTTCTCGTCCCCGTCCACATAGTGCTGAAAGCGGCGGTGCACGGCCTGGTACATGCTGGCATAGTCGTCCTGCCCGTCCAGGTCGCGCATGCGGAACTTGCGGTAGTCCCGCTTCAAGGGCTTGCCGTCCACGTGCACGGTCATGGCCGCGACGATGCCCGTATCACCGAGGTTTGAAATGTCGAAGGCCTCAATGCGCATGGGGAAGTTTTCCAGCTCCAGCGCCTTTTGCAGCCATTCGAGCGTCTTGGAGCGGCGCTGCTGCTGAGTGGTGCGGCGCTGGATCTCCTCCCGCGCGTTCACCGCCGCGCTCTCAATGAGACGCAGGCGCTCGCCGCGCTTGGGCGTTTCGATATAAATGCGCCTGCCCGCCGTCTCGCTCAAGAGCGTCTCCAGCTCCTCCCGATCCTCGATCTCCACGGGGAGCAGGATGGACTTTGGCCAGCCGCCGCGATGGGCGGTGTAATACTGCCGCACAAGGTCGGAGACGGCCTCGCTGTCCTCCTCCAGAGGCTCCTCCATCATCTCCACATCCTTGCCGGCGAGATCGCCGTCCACAAAGTGCAGCACCGTAAAGCAGGTCTTCGCCCCCCGGCAGAAGCCGATGGCGTCCGTATCCGCAAAGGCGGTGGAGATCACGCGCTGCTTATGCTGAAGCGACTCGATCGCCCGCAGGCGATCCCGCAGCGCGGCAGCCCGCTCAAAGCGAAGCTCCTCCGCCGCCTGCTCCATCTCAGCGCGAAGCTGCTCGATCAGCTCCCCGCTCTTGCCGTCGAGGATCAGCACGGCCTGCATCATGCGGGCGCGGTAGTCCTCCGCGGAGCTGTCGCGCAGGCACCAGCCCGCGCAGCTTCCCATGTGGTAGTTGAGACAGGGGCGCTCTTTGCCGATGTCGCGCGGGAACCTGCGCGAGCAGTCCGGCAGCAGCAGCGCTTTGGAGAGGGTGTTGATGATGTCGCGCGTCTGGCTGCGCCCGCCGAAGGGGCCGAAATAGCGCGCCCCGTCCTTTCCGGCGCGGCTTGCGATGCTCATAGCCGGGTATTCCTGCTTTAAGTCCACCCGAATAAAGGGATAGCCCTTGTCGTCCTTCAAAAGAATGTTATAGTGGGGCTTGTGGCGCTTGATGAGGGAGTTTTCCAGCACCAGCGCTGCGACGATGACGTTAAAATCCGCCACCTTCTCCACCATGGCCGCCACCTTGGGCAGATGCTCGCCGTGGAAATAGCTGGTGACGCGGTTTTTGAGCTTTTTGGCCTTGCCGACATAGATGACCTCATTGTGTTCATCGAGCATGATGTACACGCCGGGCAGCAGCGGCAGGCGGTTGGCCTTATCCTGTAACTCCGGAAGATGTTGCTGCATGATCCTGATCCTTTCCGAAAATACACCACAGCGTGACCGAACCGATGACGATCACGCCGCCGATCAGGGCGAAAAGCCCCGGTCTCTCACCGTCAAAGAGCAGCACCCATACGGGGTTTAGAAGCGGCTCCACCGCGCCGAGCAGCGCGCAGGCCAGCGGCGGGCAGTATTCGCTTGCCTTCACATAAAGAATGTATCCCAGCCCCAGTTGGAATACGCCCAGCACCAGCACACAGCCGACGGTTGTCAGATTCAGCATCGGGCGTGTCGCGATGATATTGGGAAGTCCCACCAGGAAGGTAAAGAGCTGGCCGATCAGGATCGCGCTGAAGCGAGCTTCCTGGTCGAGCTGCTGCACGGCGAGGTACATCCCCGCCATCAGCATCCCCGAGAGGATGGCGACACAGTTACCCAGCACCGTGGAGGGGCCGAGCCGGTCGAAGAAAAAGAGCGTGATGCCGCCCATGACCGCGAGCACTACCGCAAGATCTGCCCCGCGCGGGCGCTTCCGGTAGAGGATCGCCGTATAGAGCACGAGAAAGGCCGGGTCTGTAAACTGCAGGACGATGGCGTTTGCCGCCGTGGTGAGCTTGTTTGCGCTGGCAAAGCAGAGATAGACGCTCCCGGCGAGCACCCCGGCGAGCAGCGTATGCCGGTCAAAGCGGAAGCGGATGCGCCGGAGGAGCATATACACCGCGAAGGTCAGCCCGGCAACAAGGCTGCGCAAGCCCGCCACGGCAAAGCCGCTCCAGGGCAGAAGCTTCATAAAGATACCCGCAATGCTCCAGAGGCTTGCGCACAGGAGCATTTCCCAAATGGCTTTGTTTTCCTTTTTCATCCGAACTTGAAAAGAGGGCTGTGCAATGTCTGCACAGCCCTGTTCATAACACTCTTAAATCTTACTCAGAGAAGTCGGAATCGATCAGCTGGGACAGGGTGGCAATGGCCTCTTCCTCGTCCGCACCGTCGGCAATGATGGTGATGGCAGTGCCCTTCACGATGCCCAGGGACAGAACGCCCAGCAGGCTCTTGGCATTGACACGTCTCTCTTCCTTCTCGACCCAAATGCTGCTCTTGAACTCATTGGCTTTCTGAATAAAGAAAGTCGCGGGTCTGGCGTGAAGTCCTACCTGATTGTTGATGACTACCTCTTTGGTTATCATACTCGCCACTCCTTAAAAATATACATACTAAAACATATGCTTCCTGATATGCAAAGATACTTTACCAAATTTCGAGCGAATCGTCAACTATCCGCTGTTTGATTCGTTATTTTCACTATGTTTTACCTGTATCAGGCTTTCTTTTTAGGTAATACCACATAATCCGACAAGAGCAGATTCCGAGAAAATTTGTGTCCTGACGAAGATGTTTTTTTGCAGGAATACTTTGTGTATTTCAAGAAAAAACAGCGAAGGCAGGGCAGAAATTTTCCGGAAGATGCCGCAGGCGGATTGTGTGGTATTGCCTCTATTTGAGTTCCACAATAGTCACACCTGACTCTCCTTCGCCGTAGCGCCCCAGGCGGAAGGATTTGACGCTCTTGTTATGGCGCAGCATGTCCTGGACGGCGCTGCGCAGGGCGCCGGTTCCCTTGCCGTGGATAATCGTGACGGTTTTGAGCCGCGCCATGACGGCGGAATCGAGGTAACGTTCGGCGGCGAGGACGGCTTCGATGGCCTCCATGCCCCGAAGGTCGATCTCCTGGGCAAGCCCCGCGGAGCGCAGCGTGGCGGAGGAAGCGGCGGGCTTGGGCTTGGGTTTTACGGAAGCGCCCTCGATGAGCAGCACCTCGTCCTCCTTGGCGGTGACGTTCATGATGCCCGCCCGCAGCGTCAGCACCCGCTCGGGGGAGACGGCGACGACCTCGGCCTTCATCCCCATGGATTTGATCTGCACCGTGTCGCCGGGCTTGACCGGGCGGGCGGAGGTCTGCTGCTCCGGCACGGCCTGCTCCTGCGTACGCAGCGCGTCCCTGGACTGATTGAGGCGGCGGCGCAGCTCGCTTCTGGCCTCGTTGACGAGCTGGGCGTTTTCCTCCTCGTTTGCGTGCCTGCGCATCTCGTCGAGCTCGCGGAAGGTCTGCTCGGCGGTCTCGCGCGCCTCGTTCAGGATGCGCTCGGCCTCCCGGCGGGACTTCTGATCGGCTTTTTCCAGCCGCACCTCCAGCTCCGCCTTGAGGAAAGCGGCCTTTTTGGCGTTCTCCTCGGCCTGGCGGAGTTTGACGGCGGCCTCCGTGCGCTCCTTTTCGAGCTGCAGGCGCGTCTGCTCGAGCTTCTCGATGGTGGCCTCAAAGCTCGCGCTCTCGGTGCCGACGCGGGCTCTCGCGTCCTCGATGATGCCCTCACTGAGTCCAAGACGGCGGGAGATGGCGAAGGCGTTGGATTTGCCCGGAATGCCCACCAGCAGCCGATAGGTGGGGCGCAGGGTCTCCACGTCAAACTCGCAGGAGGCGTTTTGTACCCCCGGCTCGTTGGTGGCGTAGACCTTGAGCTCTGCGTAGTGGGTGGTCGCCGCGATCATGGCGCCGCATTTGCGGGCGTACTCGATGATGGAGATGGCAAGCGCCGCGCCCTCGGTGGGGTCGGTGCCGGCGCCCAGCTCGTCAAACAGCAGGAGCGAGGCGTCGTCGCACTCGTCCAAAATGCTCACGATGTTCGTCATATGTGCCGAAAAGGTGGAGAGGTTCTGCTCAATGGACTGTTCATCCCCGATGTCCGCCAGAATGTGGCTGAAGACGGGCAGATTGCTGCCGTCGGCTGCCGGAATGTGCAGGCCGCACTGGTTCATGGCTGCAAGCAGACCGATGGTCTTGAGCGACACCGTCTTACCGCCGGTGTTCGGGCCGGTGATGACCAGTGTATCGAAGCTCTCGCCCAGCTCCACGTCGATGGGCACGGCCTTTGCCTGGTCCAAGAGCGGATGTCTGGCTTTTCTGAGCAGGATGCCCTTTTCCTCCATGGAGGCCGCCTGACAGTCCAGCTTGTAGCTGAGCTTGGCCTTGGCGAAGATGAGGTCCAGCCGGGTCAGCAGCTCGAAATCCGAGTCGATGTCCTCCCGGTGCTCGGCGCAGTCGGCGGAGAGCTCGGCAAGGATGCGCTCGATCTCAAGCTTCTCCTTGGCGGCCAGCTCCCGCAGCTCGTTGTTGGCCTTGACCGCCGCCATCGGCTCGACGAACAAGGTCTGACCCGTGGCGGAGATGTCGTGCACCAGCCCCGGCACCGCGCCCTTGTGATCGGCCCGCACGGGCACCACATAGCGGTCGGAGCGCATGGTGATGATCGGCTCCTGCAGCGCCTTGGCGTAAGAGGGCGAGGAGAGGATCTTCTGCAGGGCGTCGCGCGCTCTCGCGGCGGCGGCGCGCATCTGGCGGCGGATGGTGGCAAGCTCCGGGGACGCCCCGTCCGCGATCTCGTCCTCCCCGACGATGGAGGTGTTGATCTTCTCCTCCAAAAACTTGTTGGCGCGCAGGGCATAGAACAGGGAGTCGATGGCGGTCTTGCCCACGGTATCGTCCCCGATGTAGCCGCGCACCAGGCGCGCGCACTGGAGCACCCGGGCGATGTCCAAAAGCTCCCGCGTGTTGAGCGCGCCGCCGAGGTCGGCTCTCGCCAGGGAGGCGCGCACGTCCTTTACCCCGGAGAAGGAGGGGCCGCCGCGCACGGTCATCATGCTCTTGGCGGCGCTGGTCTCCTCCAGGCGGCGGGAGACCTCAAAGCGGTCGGCCGAGGGCGTGAGCGCAAGCGCGCGCTCCTTTGCCGCCTCCCCCACCGCCTGCTGCGCCAGCATCTCCAGCACCGCGGGCAGCTCAAGGGTGTTTAACGATTTTTCAAAAAAACTCATGGCAATACTCCGTATCAGTGAATGGTGAATAGAGAATAGTGAAAAGTTATGGTGTCCCCTTCGGGGACGAATGATAATAAGTCGCGAAGCGACACCTTAACTATTCACTATTCACTTTTCACTCTTCACTTATTTTACCTTTTTCCAATACTCCAAGGTCTGAAAGCCCCGTTCCGCATGCTCACGCAGGTATTCCTCCGCGGCGTCCGAAAGGCGTTTGAGGCTTTTTCCCTCCAGCTTGAAGGAGAAAAGCTGCTTGGCCGGGGCGGCGATCACATAGCGCAGGGCTTTGAGCGCGTCCGCGTCCAGCGCCGCTGTGAGGCCGAACTCCGCCTTGCGGCAGGCGCGGCAGCAGAGCCCGCCGTTTTCGATGCCGAGGCAGGGCTCCTCCGGCTCTTCTTTTCCGCAATAGACGCAGCGCTGCACATTCGGCTGAAAGCCCGCAAGCGCCATCAGCCGCAGCTCGAAGGCCGCCTTGATCAGCAAGGGCTCCCGCAGCTTCCGGCTCAGCGCGTAGAGGGAGTTGAGCCCCAATTGCAGCAGTTCCGGCTCCGGCTGCTCCTCGGCGCTGAAGGCGTCCAGGCACTCAGAGAAATAGCTTCCGAGCGCGAGGCTTGCGATGTCCTCGCGCAGACCGGGAAAGCCCTCGATCACGCTGCCCTCGTTGACCTGCCACTTGCCGCGATTTAAGAAGAGCGTGAGGTCTGACCAGGTAAGCTGCTGGGTGGCGGCGCCGGTGCGGCTGGATTTTCGCAGCGCGCCCCGGGCTTTGGCGGTGATCTTCCCTTCCGAGTCGGTCAGGATCGTGAGGATGCGATCCGCCTCTTTGTATCGAACCTCCCGCAGAATGAGACCCTTTGTGGTTTGAAACATGTTATGTAAACTCCAAGCCCCGACGCCGCATGAAAAATCATGCGGATTTCGGGTTTTCGGTCTGTTCCGGGGCTGTTGTGACCGCTTTGTACAGCATATAGTACAGCGGATCGCCGGTCTCCCGGAAGGCCTGCCAGATGGCGTCTTGCATTTCTACCACCTCTGTGCTTAGTATCTGCACAGAGGCGCAAAACAATCACTCCTGCGTAAAGCCAAAATTTCTCAATTGCGCCATCGAGTCGCGCCAGTTCTCCTTGACCTTGACCCAGGTCTGCAAAAAGACCTTGGCGCCCAGAAAGTCCTCGATGTCCTCGCGGGCAAGCTCCCCGATCTTCTTGAGCATGGCGCCCTTTTTGCCGATGATGATGCCCTTGTGGCTGTCCTTCTCGCAGTAGATGGTCACCTCGAGGTCGATGATGCCGTTTTCGCGCTCGGTAAAGCGCGTGACCTCCACGGCGGTGCCGTGGGGGATCTCCTTGTCAAGGCACATCAAGAGCTTCTCTCGCACCAGCTCCGCGCAGATCTGCCGCTCGGGCTGATCGGTGATCATATCGTCCGGGAAGAAGTGGGGACCTTCCTCGGCGTACTTGTCCAGCTCCTCCATCAACTCTTCCAGCCCCTCGCCGGTCTTGGCGGAGACGGGCAGGATCGCCTCAAAGCTGTGGCGGGCGTTGTAGAGCGCCATGACCTCCAAAAGCCGGGTCTTCTCCACGGTGTCGATCTTGTTGATGACGAGCAGCGCGGGCGCGCCGGTCTGCTCGATGCGCTCGATGAGCGCCTCCTCCTGCGCTCCGATCGCGGCGACCGGCTCGACGAGCAGCAGCACCGCGTCCACATCCGCGACGCTCTCCTTCACCACGTTCACCATGTAGTCGCCGAGGCGGGTGCGGGGCTTGTGGAAGCCCGGCGTGTCCATCAGCACGAACTGGGTATCGCCGCGATTGACGATGGCGGTGATGCGGCTGCGCGTGGTCTGGGGCTTGTCGGAGACGATGGCGATCTTCTCCCCCACCAGGGCGTTTGTCAGCGTGGATTTGCCCACGTTCGGCCGTCCGCAGACGGTTATCATAGCGGATTTTGTCATTTGAAAATCTCCCGTTGTACATATTTGCCTCCCCCTTCGGGGGGAGGCGGCGCGAAGCGCCGGAAGGGGCTGTCCGAAAACTGCGTATGATTCTTAATCGCCCATAATGAGCTTTTCCCGCGCGCGCATTTGCGCCTTCATCGCTCCTTCGTCCACATGGTCATAGCCCAGCAGGTGCAGCACGGAGTGCACCGTGAGGTACATGATCTCCCGCTCAAAGCCGTGGCCGAACTCCTCCCCCTGCTTTTCGCAGCGGGGCAGAGAGATCATCATGTCCCCCAGCATGACCGAACCGGTCTCCGGGTCACGCTCGCAGGCGTCCGCGTCAAATTGGCCGGGCGTCAGCTCGTTCAAGGGAAAGCTCAGCACATCCGTCGCGCTGTCGATGCCGCGAAATTCCGCGTTCACGCGGCGGATGCCCTCCTCATCGCTCAGCATCACGCTCACGATGCAGGGCGTGTCCACCCCCTCGGCGTCCAGCGCCATCTTCACCGCCTTCTTGATCAGCGCGGCGGCGCTGCGGTGTCCGAGGTTCTTCACTTCCCGGCTCACATACACTTCATGCTCCATCTCGTCTCTCTCCTTACTCTACGCCTTCTTAAAACGCTTCGGCGGCTGTCGCTTGGTCGGTTCTGTGGGGTTTTTCTTGTCGTAGACCTCATAGGCTTCGATGATCTTCTGCACGAGCTGGTGGCGCACCACGTCCGCGCCGGTGAGCTTGCAGATGGCAATGTCGTCAATGCCCTCGAGCACCCTCATGGCGACCTTGAGGCCGCTGACCTTATCCTCGGGCAGGTCGATCTGCGTCACGTCGCCGGTGATGACGACCTTGGAGCCGAAGCCGATGCGCGTCAGGAACATCTTCATCTGTTCGCGCGAGGTGTTCTGCGCCTCGTCCAGAATGATGAAGCTGTCGTCGAGCGTTCTGCCGCGCATATAGGCCAGCGGCGCGACCTCGATGTTCCCGCGCTCGAGATATTTCTGATAGGTGTCGGCGCCCAGCATGTCAAAGAGCGCGTCGTACAGCGGGCGCAGGTAGGGATCGACCTTGCTCTGCAGGTCGCCGGGGAGAAAGCCCAGGCGCTCGCCCGCCTCCACGGCGGGGCGGGTCAGGATGATGCGGTTGACCTCCTCGGCGCGAAAGGCCGCCACCGCCGCCGCGACGGCGAGATAGGTCTTGCCCGTACCGGCAGGGCCGATGCCGAGGGTGATGGTATTCTCCGCAATGGCCTCGCAATAGGTCTTCTGCCCGAGCGTCTTGGGCTTGATGGGCTTTCCCTTGGCGGTGATGCAGATCACGTCCCCGGCGAGCTCGCTGATTTTGGTCTCCTTCCCCTCGCTCACCAGCTTGAGGATGTAGCGCACGTTCTGCGCGTCGAT
>CAJOCV010000022.1:0-1184 GCA_905233785.1 uncultured Oscillospiraceae bacterium | reverse complement strand
CTCCGTCTCGATGATGCGCAGGTTCTGGTCAAAGGAGCCGAACACGCTGATCACATGCTCCATCCGTTCGACTTCCATGGTTTTTTCGATCATAGGGTATCCTTTCACGGCGAAGGAGCCTCCGCCTCTGTTGTTGTCTCTTGTACGCGCGCGATGTCTTCATAGCATTGGGCGCGCAGGGTCACATAGACCGCGCCGTCCCTCTCCACGGCGGAGAAGCTGCGGCTCACGATCTCGCCGCGGATACGGCTCTGCAGATAGGCCTCCAGCCGCGCCTCGGTTTCGGCGGGGTCAAAGGGCTGCGTCTTCGCTGCCCGATGGGGGATCACCGTCTCGCACACAAGCGAGATCGGCAGGGCAAAGAGCCCGCTGACTCCCAATTGATATTCATGCACAATTTTATCATATCCGTCAAGCATCTTTCTACTCTTTCCGTAAAAATTTATGCGATTTTCTCCGATCACGAGGGCGAAACGCTGCCTTTTCCATCCGGCCTCCCCTTTTTGGCTCTCCGGCTGGGGGCAAACCGCCGTCAGCTCATACCAGGTGTCCGCCCAGACCTCGGCTCTTGCGCGCACAAGGCGGGCTGTACCCATGAGATTTTCCGGCGCGCCGCTGACGAGCGTTTCCCCCTCCCGCACCGTCGAACCCGGCTGCACGAGCGCTTTGCCGTTTAGCACCGACACGCGCCGCACGATGCCCGTCCGGGACGCGACAAGATCGCAGGCCTCGCTCTCGACATAGATTTCCGGCTTCTCCGAGCGCTCCTGCACCAGCACCACGGCGCGTGAGCCGTTGACGTTCACACCCAGCCACGCAAGCGACGGCAGGCGGCAGAGCGTTTTGCTGCGCACAAGATCCGTCTCCAGCGAGGGCCAGAAGCAGCCGCGCCGAAGCCCCGCGTCCTGCAGCGCGCGCTCGATCTCGCCCCGGCTCACGCGCTCGTTGCCGTAGATCTCCACATCCCAGACAAAGAGCGACGAGACGCACAGCAGCCCCGCCATGATCAGCGCCGTCAGCGGCAGCCATACACGGCGGCGCAGGAGCTTCCGATCCCGGCTCCCGCCCCGGAGCGACAGCAGCCGAAGCTCGCACTGGCAGCGATCACAGATCGCGCGCAGGTTCTCCAGGTTTTCCTCGTCCAGCGCGCAGCGGATGGTCTGCCCGTCGAGCGCCTTCACGCG
>CAJOCV010000021.1:1473-20275 GCA_905233785.1 uncultured Oscillospiraceae bacterium | reverse complement strand
AGCGCCTTCTTCGCCTCCCGCTATGATAAGGGAACGGCGGATTATGTAAACTGCCCGATGGACAAGGAGGAGTATCTGGCCTTCGTGCGGGAGCTTGTCTCCGCCAAGGAGGCTCAGGTGCACGGCTTTGACGACGCTGGGGTTTTCGAGGGCTGTATGCCCGTGGAGGTCATGGCGCGCCGCGGGGTAGACACCCTGCGCTACGGCCCCTTGAAGCCGGTGGGCTTAAAAGACCCGCGCACGGGCAGGGAAAACTACGCCGTCGTGCAGCTCAGGCGCGACAACGCCGACGGCACGATCTACAACATGGTGGGCTTTCAGACCCATCTGACCTGGGGTGAGCAGCGGCGCGTGTTTTCGATGATCCCGGCGCTCCGTAACGCGGAGTTCGTGCGCTACGGCGTTATGCACCGCAATACGTACTTGAACAGCCCGAAGCTTCTCGACCGTTACTACCGCTTAAAGAGCGAGCCGCGCCTCTCCTTCGCCGGGCAGATGACCGGCGTGGAGGGCTATGTGGAGTCCGCGGCCTCGGGCATGCTGGTCGGTATTGAGACGGCGGCGCGTGTGCTGGGGCTCCCTCCGGTGGATTTCCCGCAGGAGACCGCCATCGGCGCGCTGGGGCTATACATCTCCGGCGGCAGCGTGGGCGATTTTCAGCCGATGAACATCAACTTCGGCATCATCAGCCCGCTTGGCTACCGCGTCAAGGGCAAGAGAAACAAAAACGCCGAGATTTCCAAGCGTTCGCTGGAGATCATCGAGGCGCTGCAGGAGAAGGAGATTTTTAAGAGATGAAAATCATCGTTGACGCCATGGGCGGCGACAACGCCCCGCGGGAGATCGTCAAGGGCGCGATCCGCGCAAAGCGTGAGCTGGGCGTGGACATCGAGCTGGTAGGACGCAAAGAAGAGGTGGAAGCCTGCTTGAAGGCGGAGGGCTGCGCCGACATTCCCGTGGTGGACGCGCGCGAGGTCATCACGATGGAGGACGATCCCAGCAAGGCCACACGCAACAAGAAGGATTCCTCCATGACCGTGGCGCTCAACCGTCTGCGTGACGGGGAAGGGGACGCGGTGGTCTCCGCGGGCTCCACCGGCGCGCTGCTCACCGGGGCGACGCTGATCGTCAAGCGCATCCGCGGCATCCGCCGCGCGGCAATGGCGCCTGTGCTGCCCGCCGGCGAGCGCGGCGTCATGCTCATCGACTGCGGCGCAAACGTGGAGTGCACGGCGGAATATCTGCTGCAGTTTGCCTTCATGGGCAGCTTTTACGCAAAAAAGCTCATGGGCTGTGAAAATCCCCGCGTCGGCCTGTTAAACGTCGGCACCGAGGACACCAAGGGCGGTCAGCTCCAGCATGAGGCTTTTGCGCTCTTAAAACAGGCAAACGACGAGGGGCGCATCCGCTTCATCGGCAATGTCGAGGGTACCGGCGTCTTCTCCGGCGAGGCGGACGTGGTCGTCACGGACGGCTTTACCGGCAACGTGCTCTTAAAGGGCACCGAAGGCGTCATCAAATACATGATGAAGGCGCTCAAGGGCGTTTTCTACGCCAGCACCGTGAATAAGCTTGCGGCGCTGGCGCTGAAAAAGGATCTTGCCGCCATGAAGAAGTCCATGGATGTCAACGAAGTGGGCGGCACAGCCTTGCTCGGCATTTCCAAACCCGTCATCAAGGCGCACGGTTCCTCAAAGGAAGCGGCCTTCTTCGCCGCGATCCGCCAGGCCAAGACCTTTGCGGAATCCGGCATCGTGGAGGACATCAACGCAAATATCGAATACATGAGACTGAAGGGCGAGAGCCATGCAGAAGCTTGAAGAAAAAATCGGATACCGCTTTCAAAACCGGGAGCTTTTGATTACCGCGCTGACCCATAGCTCCTATGCCAACGAGAGTCATGACCCGGATTGCCAGAGCTATGAGCGTCTGGAGTTTCTCGGCGACTCGATCCTCGGGTATGTGACGGCAGAGTATCTCTACCGGCATGAGCCAAGACTTCCCGAAGGGCGCATGACGCGGCTGCGCGCGGAGCTTGTGTGCGAGCAGAGCCTGCATCAGGTGGCGCTGCGCCTGGGACTGGGGGACTATATGCGCCTCGGCAAGGGAGAGGAGCACACCGGCGGACGGGAGCGTCCGTCGATCCTGGCGGACATGGTCGAGTCCATCATCGCCGCCATCTATCTCGATTCCGGCAGCCTTGACGAGCCGCGCCGTTTTGTTACGGCGCTGATCCTCCGTGACGCCGAGATCGGCGACGGTCATCGCCTGGCGGACTATAAAACCGAACTGCAGGAGCTGGTACAGCGCAAGGCCAACCAGCACATCGCCTATGAGCTCATCGGCGAGAGCGGCCCGGATCACTGCAAGATCTTCACCTTCCGCGTCAGCATCAACGGCGCGGTTGTGGGAGAGGGCAGCGGACACACCAAGAAGGAGGCCGAGCAGATGGCCGCCTGCGAGGGGCTGCGAAAGCTTCGGGCATGAGCGCAAGGGCGGAAATCATCCCGGTCTTTGTGCCGCACCTCGGGTGCAGACATGCCTGCGTGTTCTGCAACCAGCGGCGTATTTCCGGGGAAAGCTGCCCCGCGACGGCGCAGACAGTGCGCGAGGCGATCCGAAGGGCGGAAGGCATTCCGCACACGAAGAAGCGGGAGCTGGCCTTCTACGGCGGCAGTTTTACCGCCATTGAGGAAACGCGGCAATGTGAATTGCTGGCAGCCGCCAAAGCGGCGCTGGATCAGGGGAAAATCGAAGCGATCCGCCTTTCCACGAGGCCGGACGCCATCGACGATCGGGTGCTTGCGCGGCTGAAAGCGTATGGGGTCGAGACGGTGGAGCTTGGCGCCCAGTCCATGGACGACGCGGTGCTGCTCGCGTCCAAACGCGGTCATACCGCAGGGGATGTGTTTCGCGCTTCCGAGATGGTGAAGACCGCGGGCTTTCGGCTTGTTTTGCAGATGATGACCGGCCTTCCCGGCGATACGCCCGGACGCTGTGTCGAAACGGCGCGGCGCATTATCAAATGCAAGCCCGACGGCGTTCGCATCTACCCGACGGTGATCGTGCGGGATACAGAGCTTTATGCGCTCTGGCAGGCGGGCGCGTACCGGGAACACACGGTGGAGGACGCGGTGAGCGTTTGCGCGCGCATCGTGCCGCTCTTTGAGCGGGCGGGCATCCCGGTCATCCGCCTGGGATTAAACCCCACAGACGAGCTTTCCAACGGGGATGCCGTCGCGGGCGCCTATCACCCCGCGCTGGGGGAACTGGTCAAAAGCCGCATTTTGTATAACAAGGCGGAAGCGCTCTTGCAGGGCGTCAAGCCCGGTATGCGCGTGAGTATCGAGGTAAATCCTTCGCAGCATTCCCAGATGACCGGGCAGCATAGACAGAATCTTGCGCGCCTGCGGGAGCAATTTGCGCTGTCCGACGTAACAGTGCGCCCGGCTTCGCTTGAAAAAGGCGAGATCCGTATCTCCGCGATTGAAAATGGGGATGCGTTGTCATAGAATCAGCTCCTTAGAATTTTTCTCATCGAGGTCACTCTTTTGTATTTAAAAGCATTGGAAATCCAGGGTTTTAAGTCCTTTGCGGACAAGACCCGGCTGACATTTGAAAAGGACATTACGGCCATCGTCGGTCCTAACGGCTCCGGCAAATCGAACATCTCCGACGCCATCCTCTGGGTCATGGGCGAGCAGCGCTCCAAGGCGCTGCGCGGCGCGAAGATGGAGGATGTGATCTTCGGAGGCACCGAGAAGCGAAATGCCCTTGGCTTTGCGCAGGTCTCGCTGATTATCGACAACTCCGCCCACATCTTTGATAACGACTCCTCGGAGATCATGCTCACCCGCCGCTTCTACCGCAGCGGGGAGAGTGAATACTACATCAACCGCGAGTCGGTGCGCCTCAAGGACATTCATTCTCTGCTGATGGACACAGGTCTCGGGCGCGACGGCTATTCGATCATCGGGCAGGGGCGCATCGCGGAGATCGTCTCCAACAAGTCCACCGACCGGCGCGAGGTTTTTGAGGAGGCTGCCGGTATCTCCCGCTTCCGCTACCGGAAGGAGGAGGCTGAGCGCAAGCTTGAAAAAACCGAGGAAAACCTGCTTCGCATCAACGACAAGATCGACGAGCTCGAGATGCAGGTGGGGCCGCTTAAAAAGCAGAGCGACGTTGCCAAGCGCTATCTGGTGCTGCGCGACGAGCTGCGCGTGAAGGAAATCTCCGCCTGGATGACGACGCTCGATAAGCTCCATGCCCAGGCTGCAGACATCAAGGCTGAGTACGAGCAGGCAAGCCTGGCTTTGGAGAAAGCCAAGAGCGAGCTGGAAGCGCTCTATGCTTCCTCAAGCAGCATCACTGAGCGAATGCACCGGAAGGACATTGAAAGCGAGCAGGCGCGAGAGCGACTGAGCGCGGTGGAGAGCGCAGCGTCCTCCTGCGAGTCCGAGGCGGCGGTGCTGCGGGCAAATGCGAAGAGCAGTGAGACCGCCAAGGCGCGCATGCTGCAGGATATTGCCGAGCAGGAGAGCCGCGTGGAGGAGATTCGCGCGGGCATTGCGGAAAACGCGGCGCGCATTACACAGATTGACGCCGATCTCAGTGAGCTTGCGGAAAAGACCCGGGAAAACAACAATGCGCTCGAGGGCTGCCGCATGAAGCTCAAAAACCGGGAGGACATGGTTTCTCAGCTCTCCGAACGACTCAATACGCTCTCGGTCGAAGGGCGCAGCATGGATTCGCGCATCCATATGCTCTCGGAGATGGAGAAGGACTATGAGGGCTATTCCCGCGCGGTCAAGACCGTCATGCGGGAAGCCCAGCGCGGGAACGTTCGCGGTGTACACGGGCCGGTGGCAAATCTGGTACGCGCGGACGAGGAATGCGCTCTCGCCATAGAGACCGCGCTCGGCGCGGCGGCGCAAAATATTGTCATCGACAGCCAGAACGACGGGCGTTACGCCATCGAGATGCTCAAGCGTATGGACGCGGGACGCGCCACCTTCCTGCCCGTGGATACGATTCGCGGCAGCTTGATGAAGGATGCGCCGGAGCGCGACCCCGGCTTTGTGGGCATTGCCTTTGAGCTGGTGAAGTTTGACGCCCAGTATGAACAGATCATGCTGAATCTCTTAGGGCGCACGGTGGTGGCAGAGACCCTGCAGGATGCGGTGCGTATGTCGAAAAATAACGGCAACCGCCTGCGCATTGTTACGCTTGACGGACAGATGATTAACGCCGGCGGCTCCATGACCGGCGGCAGCAGCGCGAAGAGCACTGGCATCCTCTCCCGCGCAAACGAGCTGGAAAAGCTCAAAAAACAGCGCGTCAAGAGCGCCGAGAACGAGAAAAAGTGCCAGAGTGATCTGGACCAGGCGCGTAACAGCCTCTCCGCCGTCCGCTACCAATTGGATATGGCGCTGGAGGATCAGACGGAGATCCGCAGCACTACGGCTTCCTTTGAGGCCGAGAAGAAGAGTATTTCCGCTTCCGTCTCCCAGCTCCGGCTGCTGCTGGAGAGCCTGAGCGGGGACAGCGAGAGCCGCCGCAGCGCGGTGGAGGCCTCGCAGCGACAGATCGAGGGCTTCCGGAAGCGCCTCGAGGCCAGGGAGGCGGAGCTTGCCGCTCATCGGCAGAAGGCCGCCGCCATCCGGGAAGAGATCGCGCAGATCGCCAGCCAGAAGCTTGAGCTCGAGGGCAAGCGCACCCGCGCCGAAAAGGACGCGCAGAGCCGCAATGCGGACATCCTCGATCTCGAGCGCCAGTGCGCGCGCATCGAGCAGAAAAAGCTCAGCGCGGAGATGGAGGAAAAACAGATCCTCGACAAGCTCTGGGAAAACTATGAGCTGAGCCACAGCGCGGCCAACGCCCTGCGCCAGCCCGTGGAAAATCTGCCCAAGGCGAACAAGGAGATCTCCGAGCTCCGCCGTCAGATCAGCGCCCTCGGTACGCCAAACCTCGGCGCCATCGAGGAATATGAGCGCGTCAACACCCGCTATCAGTTTCTGGCGGAGCAGCGCGACGACGTGCAGAAGGCCAAGGGCGAGCTTGTCGGCATCATCAATGAGATCACGGGAGAGATGAAGGAGGTCTTCACTGCCCGCTTTCACGAGATCGAGGACTGCTTTCGCCAAACCTTTCTGGAGCTTTTCGGCGGCGGTAAGGCGGCTCTGGTGCTCGAGGACCCCGAAAATGTACTCGAGTGCGGCATTGAGATCAAGGTGCAGCCGCCCGGTAAGGCTGTCAGCAATATCAGCTTACTGTCCGGCGGCGAGAAGGCATTTGTCGCCATCGCGCTGTATTTTGCGATCCTGAAGGTACGTCCGACGCCGTTTTGCGTCATGGACGAGATCGAGGCCGCCCTGGACGAGGCGAACGTCAGCCGTTACGCCGAGTATATGCGCCGCATGGCGGACAAGACCCAGTTTCTGGTCATTACCCACCGCCGCGGAACCATGGAGGAAGCCGATATGCTCTACGGCGTGACCATGCAGGAGCGCGGCGTCTCCACCGTGCTGGAGCTGGATCTTGAACAGGCGCAGAAAACGATAGAGGAGTAAGGTATGGGCTTTTTTGATAAGATTTTCGGCGGGCTGAGCAAAACCCGCAAGAACATGGTGGAGCTGGAGGAGCTCTTCCAGGGCTACCAGCCCGACAGCGAGGAGTTCTACGAGGAGCTGGAGGAACTGCTGGTGCTCGCGGACGTCGGCGCGGCGACCGCGCAGCGCGTGGATTACCTGATGCACAAGGCCACCTGGGAGGAGCGCTACCGCAAGGGCGACGAGGCCAGAGCGGGTCTCATCCGCGTGCTGACGAAGCTTCTGAACGTGGGTGACACGGAACTGAAGCTGGACACGAAGCCCTCCGTTATTCTGATGGTGGGCGTCAACGGCGTCGGCAAGACCACTACCATCGGAAAGCTTGCCCATCAGCTCAAGGAGCAGGGCAAGAAGGTGCTGCTCTGCGCGGGCGACACCTTCCGTGCAGCCGCCGCCGAACAGCTCGGCATCTGGGCGGAGCGCGCGGGCGCCGACATCGTGCGCCATGAGGAGGGGAGCGATCCTGCCGCCGTGGTGTATGACGGCATCTGCGCCGCGAAGGCCAGAGGCTCCGACGTCATCATCATCGACACCGCCGGCAGACTGCACAACAAGGCAAACCTGATGAACGAGCTTGCGAAGATCCGCCGCATCATCGACCGGGAGCTGCCGGAGGCGGATGTGGAGACGCTCATGGTGCTCGACGCCACGACCGGACAGAACGGTTTGATTCAGGCAAAGCAGTTTCTGGAGACGGCGGGGCTTACCGGCATCGTACTCACCAAGCTCGACGGCACCGCCAAGGGCGGCATCGTCTTCGCCATCGCAAACGAGCTGAAGCTCCCCGTCAAATATGTCGGCGTGGGCGAGGGCATCGACGATCTGATCCCCTTCCAGGCGGAGACCTTTGTGCAGGCGCTGTTCAAGAGGTAGGCTTCTGCTTCCCCCTCCGGGGGAAGTGCCCGAAGGGCGATAGGGGCATCACGCGTCGCCCCTTCAGTCATCCGCCTTGCGTGAGACGGCGGATGCCAGCTCCCCCGGAGGGGGAGCCACAGGCGGGTGCAAGGACGAACACCACTCATCCGCCCCAGTGTGCGCACTGGAGCACCTTCCCCAGAGGGGAAGGCTATAAGGAAAGGATATTGAAATGCTCACAAGCAAACAGCGCTCCTACCTCCGCGGACTGGCCGCGGCGGAGGACACCATCGTACAGGTCGGCAAGGGCGGCCTGAACGACAATCTGATCGAATCCGTCTCCGCCGCGCTCAAGGCGCGGGAGCTTATCAAAGGCCGCGTACTGGAAAACTCCATGCTTACTGCGCGCGAAGCCTGTGACGCGCTCTGCGAGGTCTGCAGGGCGGAGGCGGTGCAGGTGATCGGCACCAAGTTCGTGCTTTACAAGCGCAACGAAAAAGAGCCGAAGATCGAGCTTCCGAAGGATAAAAAGAAACGCGCATGAGAATCATTCTATATGGCGGCACCTTCAACCCGCCCCACCTGGGGCATATCGCCGCCGCCAAAACCGTGAGCGAGCAGCTGCACCCCGATCTCTTCCTTGTGGTGCCGGACGCGGTGCCGCCCCATAAGGAGCTGGAGGAGGGAACACCCTCACTGGAGGCGCGGCTTGCGCTTTGCCGTCTCGCGTTCCGGGACATTCCCAACGTCGAAGTGCGGGACATGACCCTCGGCCGCTCCGGGCGCTGCTACAGCGCGGACACCGTGGCGGCTCTGCGTGAGCAGTACCCGGACGGGGAGCTTATTTTCCTGCTGGGGACGGATATGTTTCTCGGCTTTGAGAGCTGGTATCGCTATGAGTATCTGCTGCGCGAATGTGTGCTCGCGGTGCTGCCGCGGGAGGAGGACGAACGCCCGGCGCTGGAGGCACAGGCGGAGAAGCTCAGAAGAGAGCATCAGGCCGCCGTTCTGCTCCTGCCGCATGAGCCGCTGCCGCTGCACTCGCACATCATCCGCGAGCGCCTGAGAAGACGGCTCGGCTCGGATATGCTGGACGATGCGGTGTACAGTGAAATCATCCGCCACCGCTATTACGACGCCCAGCCGGAGCTGAGCTGGCTGCGGGAGAAGGCCTACGCCTACTTAAAGCCCAAGCGCATCGCCCATGTGGCCGGCTGTGAGAGCGAGGCGGTGATGCTCGCCGTCTACTGGGGCGAGGAGCCCGAAAAGGCCGCCGAGGCCGCGATCCTGCACGACATCGCAAAGAAATTTAAGCTGGAAGAACAGTTGCGGATTTCTGAAAAATATGGTATCATCAACGATCATACCGAGCTTGCCTGTCCCAAAATCCTCCATGCGAAAACCGGCGCTGCGATGGCGCGGGATCTCTTCGGCGTGGACGATGCGGTGTATGAGGCCATCCGCTGGCACTGCACCGGCAAGCCCGACATGACGCTGCTAGAAAAAATCATCTGGCTTGCCGACTACATCGAGCCCACACGGGACTTTCCGGGCGTGGAGAAGATTCGGAAGCTTGCCTATGAGGATATCGACAAAGCCCTTGCCGCTTCCCTGGAGATGAGCCTGGCTTTTATCCGCAAAGAGGGAGGGGAGCCCTATACCGATACCGTTAAGGCGTACCAATGGTACAGCCGGGATAAAGATTGAAGGAGGTACTACCATGCTTAGTCCCGAACAAGTTGCCGCCATCGCCGCCCACGCCCTGAACGACAAGAAGGCCAGGGACGTGAAGATTCTCAAAACCGCGGAGCAGACCGTTTTGGCTGACTACTTCGTCATCTGCAACGGCACCTCCTCCACCCACATCAAGGCGCTGGTCGATGAGGTGGACAAGCAGCTCTCCGAGGCCGGTGAGCCGCCGATCCGCCGCGAGGGTCTGCGCTCTGACATTTGGGTGCTGATGGATTTCGGCTGCGTGATCGTCCATGTCTTTACCGACGAGGCCAGAAAGTTCTATAACCTCGAACGGCTCTGGTCGGATTCCGAGGAGGTTCCCCTCTCAGCCCTATCCCGCCCCTGATTACAGGGGCATACCTTCCACAGCGAAACGCGGTTTCGCTGTTGAGCTGCTCGCGCTTATCGCGCTCGGCTTGCGGGAGTCGCCTCGCTTGGTCGGCGCGAGTGCTCGCTCAGCTCGCATTAAGGTGTTTTGAGGCGGCAGAGCTGCCTCAAAAACGATTGAAATTGCCTTCGGCACGCTTGATTCATATATGTGTATCAATATGTCAGGCGGGAAGTTAGAATGAGAGGATTTGAACCCAATGAAATACGATTTTGCTGCCATTGAGAAGAAATGGCAGAATAAATGGGAAGAAGTCAAGCCCTATGCCGCCGTGACCGGCAGCCCCAAGCCCAAGTTCTACGGGCTGATTGAGTTTCCCTACCCCAGCGCCGCGGGTCTGCACGTCGGCCACCCGCGCCCCTTTACCGCCATCGACATCGTATCGCGCAAGAAGAGGATGGACGGCTACAATGTGCTCTTCCCGATCGGCTATGACGCCTTCGGTCTGCCGACCGAGAACTTTGCCATCAAGAACCACATCCACCCCTCCATTGTCACCAAAGAAAACATCGCAAACTTCACCCGCCAGCTCAAGATGCTGGGCTACGGCTTTGACTGGGATCGTGTTGTGGATACCACCGACCCCAAGTATTACAAGTGGACGCAGTGGATCTTCCTGCAGATGTTCAAGAGGGGGCTGGCCTACAAGACCACCATGCCCATCAACTGGTGCACGAGCTGCAAGTGCGGCCTTGCCAATGAGGAAGTGGTCGAGGGCGTGTGCGAGCGCTGCGGCAGCCCCGTCATCCGCAAGGAGAAGAGCCAGTGGATGCTGCGCATCACCAAGTACGCCGACCGCCTGATCGACGATCTGGACGATCTTGACTACATCGAGCGCGTCAAGGTGCAGCAGAAAAACTGGATCGGCCGCTCCACCGGCTGCGAGGTGACCTTTAAAACCAATACCCCGGACGATATTACCGTCTATACGACCCGCGCCGATACGCTGTTCGGCACCACTTACATGGTCATTTCCCCGGAGCATCCGCTGCTCAATTCCTGGAAGGATCGCATTGCCAACTGGGCCGAGGTTGAGGCCTATCAGGAGGCCGCCTCCCGCAAGTCCGATTTTGAGCGCGGCGAGCTCAATAAGGAGAAGACCGGCGTGCGCCTGGATGGCATTGAGATTATCAATCCCGTGACCCATAAAACACTGCCGATGTTTGTCTCCGACTATGTGCTCATGGGCTACGGCACCGGTATCGTCATGGGCGTTCCCGGTCACGACCAGCGCGACTGGGACTTTGCCACGAAGTTCGGCCTGCCCATTGTTGAGGTTGTCGCCGGCGGCGACGTGACCAAGGAAGCCTTTGTTGCCAAGGACGATAAGGCCGTCATGGTCAACTCCGGTTTCTTAAACGGCATGACCGTGAAGGAAGCCATCCCCGCCATGAAAAAGTATGTCACGGAGCAGGGCTTCGGCAAGGAGAAGGTCAACTACAAGCTGCGCGACTGGGTCTTCACCCGTCAGCGCTACTGGGGCGAGCCGATCCCCCTGGTCAACTGCCCCAAGTGCGGCTGGGTGCCGCTCGATGAGAGCGAGCTTCCGCTGCTGCTGCCGAATGTGGAGAGCTATGAGCCTACCGACGACGGCGAAAGCCCGCTGTCCAAGATGACCGACTGGGTCAACACCACCTGCCCCCACTGCGGCGGCCCCGCCAAACGCGAGACCGACACCATGCCCAACTGGGCAGGCTCCTGCTGGTACTATCTGCGCTATATGGACCCGCACAACGATAAGGAGTTTGTCTCCAAGGAGGCGGAGGAGTACTGGGGACCTGTAGACTGGTACAACGGCGGTATGGAACACACCACACTTCATCTGCTCTATTCCCGCTTCTGGCACAAGTTCCTGTATGACATCGGCGCCGTGCACACCAAGGAGCCTTACGCCAAGCGCACCTCTCACGGCATGATCCTTGGCCGCAACCCCCATTATGTGGGATATGCCAAGGATGAGGAGGAAAAGCAGGCGTGGATCGCCAAGTACGGCAGCATGGCGCAGCGCCCCTCCGTGAAAATGTCGAAATCCCTGGGCAATGTTGTCAATCCCGACGATGTGGTCAAGGCCTACGGCGCGGATACCATGCGCGTCTACATCATGTTCATCGGCGATTTCGAGAAGACCGCCACCTGGTCGGACGAGGCTGTGAAGGGCTCCAAGCGCTTCCTCGATCGCGTGTGGAACCTGATGGAGCTGGCGAAGGACGATTTCACTGTCTCACCCGAGAACGAGGCGATCCTCCACAAGACCGTCAAGAAGGTCGGGGACGACATCGAAAACCTCAAGATGAACACCGCCATCGCCGCGCTCATGACCATGGTCAACGAGTTCTACGCCAAGGGTCTAACCAAGGGCGATCTGGAATATCTGCTGCTCCTGCTCAGCCCCTTTGCCCCGCATATCGTCGAAGAGATGTGGGAGCTCGAGGGCTTCGCCGCCAAGTACGGCAAGATGGCCATGCAGATGGATTGGCCGAAGTATGACGAGAGCAAGACCGTGGACGCTGTCAAGGAGATGGCCGTACAGGTCAACGGCAAGCTCCGCGCCACGATCAAGCTGCCCGTGGATTCTACGGACGAGGCGGTGATCGCCGCTGCCTGCGCCGATGAGAAGGTCAAGCGTCAGATGGAGGGCATGCAGCTTGTGAAGACCATCGTGGTCAAGAACAAGCTGGTAAACCTCATCCTCAAGCCCGTAAAATAAGCTTCGTGGGCATTTGACGAAAAAGTTTATAGCAATTGCCCGGTTTATCTTGACAAGAAGGGTCAAATCCAGTATAATACCGCTGTTGAACAGCCAATGATTTGGCCCTTGAACGTCGCAAGACGTGTTGGAGGGAGGGAAATAAATGTCTGAAATCTACGTCAAAGAGAACGAGTCTCTGGACAATGCTCTGAAAAGATTCAAGCGCAGCTGCGCAAAGTCCGGCGTCCTGGCCGACCTGAGAAAGAAAGAGTATTATCAGAGCCCCAGCGTCAAACGCCGCAAGAAATCTGAGGCCGCTCGCAAGAACAAGAATAAGCGCTACTACTAAGAAGCATCAGGGCAGCACCGAATCGGTGCTGCCTTTTGCATTTTTTTCTGGAATTATAGGGAATTGTATGGTATTCTGAGTACAGAAACAGGAAGGGGAGGGCAAGCCCTTGAAGCTGCTGCTGATCCGGCACGGTGACCCGGACTATGTGCATGACGATTTGACCGAGGTGGGCAAGCGCGAGGCCGCGCTGCTGGCGGAGCGGATTGCGCCGATGGATATTGCCGAATATTATGTTTCGCCGCTTGGCAGGGCGAAGGCCACCGCCGCGCCGACGCTTGAAAAGGCCGGGCGGGCTGCCGTTGCGTGTGAATGGCTGCAGGAGTTTTCGCCGCGCATTATGCGCCCCGATAAAGACTTTCCCAAAATCGCCTGGGACTGGCTGCCCGAGGACTGGCTGCAGGACGAGCGCTTTCTGCTGCCGGAAGCCTGGAAGGAGAATGAGATCTTTCAGGCCGGCGGCGTGGGCGCGGAGTATGACCGCGTGACCAATGCTTTTGATGCGCTTCTGGCGCAGCATGGTTATGTGCGCGACGGGCGCTGGTACCGGGTTGAACGTGCCAATACCGACACACTGGCTTTTTTCTGTCACTTCGGCGTGAGCTGTGTGCTGATGAGCCACCTGATGAATTGCTCGCCTATGGTGCTCTGGCACGGGCTGGTCACAACGCCGAGCTCCGTGACCCTGATCCACAGCGAGGAGCGCAGACCGGGGATCGCGTCTTTCCGCGCCGCGCAGGTGGGGGATGTGTCCCACCTCTACGCCGCCGGAGAGCAGCCGTCCTTTGCCGCCCGCTTCTGTGAAGTGAATGGCAATGGGGATAGAGAAGATTAAAGAGGAGAGATGGAGATGCAAATACGCAAAATCGTCATCACCGGCGGTCCCAGCGCGGGCAAGACCACGGGCTTGAGTTGGGTACAGAATGCCTTTGCCAAGCTGGGCTACACGGTGCTGTTCGTTCCCGAGACCGCCACGGAGTTTATTTCCGGCGGCGTCGCGCCCTGGACCTGCGGCACGAATGCGGAGTATCAGAAGGTACAGATGGCGCTGCAGCTGGAGAAGGAGCGCCTGTTTGAGCAGGCCGCCCGCACCATGCGCGCCGAGAAGATCCTCATCGTCTGCGACCGTGGGGCGCTCGATAACAAAGCATATATGAACGACGAGGAATTTGCGGAGGTTCTCGCTTTTGTCGGAAAGACCGAGCAGGAGCTGCTGGAGCGCTACGACGCGGTGTTCCACATGGTCACAGCCGCAAAAGGCGCCGAGCAGTTTTATACCAAGGAGAACAACAAAGCTCGCTATGAGAGCGTGCAGGAGGCGGTGGAGCTGGATACAAGGCTGATAGCCGCCTGGGAAAAACACCCCTATCTGCGAATTATTGACAACTCGGTGGACTTTAACCATAAGCTGAGAAACCTGATTGCCGAGATTCGGCTGGCTCTTGGCGAGCCGGAGGCTTTGACCATCGAACGCAAGTTTCTGGTGGAGTACCCCGACCTGCAATGGCTCGAAAAGCTGCCGGACTGCCGCCGTTTGGAGATCAGCCAGATGTACCTGCCCGCGAGAGAGGGGGAGGAGCTGCGCATCCGCTGCCGCGAGGAAAACGGAAGCCGTATTTACTACAAGACCCTCAAGCGCCGTGTCAGCGAGTATAAGCGCATCGAGATCGAGGAGCGTCTCACCCAGGGCGAATACCTGTCAATGATGCAGAATGCCGACCCGGATGCCCAGCCTATGCGCAAGACGCGCTACTGCCTCAATTACGAGGGACAGTATTTTGAAATCGATCTGTATCCTTTCTGGAAGGATCAAGCCATTGTGGAGATCGAGCTGAGCGACAAGGGAGACGAGATCCGTATGCCCGACGGACTCAAGGTCATCCGTGAGGTGACCGGAGATCCCGTATACAAGAACGCGGCGTTGGCAAAACTGCACTGATATACAGTTTTCAGTTTTCAGAATTCAGTTTTCAGACATAAAATCTGAAATTTTTTGCGTGAATTTCCCTTTCAAAAAAAGAGTTGGAGTCCTTGCAATCGCAAAAAGGATCGGATGTTTCCACTTATGATGGGCAAAGCGTGTGCAACTTGTTTCGGTATGTTTACTGAAAACTGAAAACTCAAAATCGAGGGGCTTTGAAAACAAAGTTTTCAAAGCCCCTCGATTTTGAGTCCATGCATGAACCCGTTCAGGGCGGTGCTGTGCAGGTCGCCGGCAATCACACGGCGACCCTGTATGTAGAGAGTGACCCAGACGGTTTGCTCGCTGTCCGGATAGTTGGTGACGCGGTAGCTGTACTGTTCGCAGCTTTCACCCAGATGACGGGACAGATCGTAGCCCTGCGCCTTTTGCATCTCATTGTAGCCCTGCAGTACCTCGCTCAGGCTCCGGGGCAGACGTACATGCTTATGCTCTTCGGTCGCGATGTCTACCTGCCAGCCCAGACTCTCGAGAAAACGAACGCGCCCGGCCTGTGTGCTGTTGTCCGTTCGGCTTAAAAAAACACGCAGACTCAACAGCGCAAGCAGAATCAAGGCCGCTGTCATAATCATTTTGAGCGCCTTCCCGCGTGTCATCAGCGCAGATTTTTTGTTCGTGGAAACCACCTCCTAAGCTATACATATGCGGGAAATAAAAGGATTATGACAGAACGGAGAAACATTTCGACAATAAAAGGTTGCAATTTAGTAAAAATGTGGTATTATGTTAATTACAAGAAAAGCGGGAGGGGTGGATCATGGGAACGATTCGGCTTGATAAATGTCTGGCCGATCAAGGGCTCGCCTCCCGAAAGGAGCTGCGCGAGATCATCCGCTCCGGCCGTGTCCGGGTAGACGGACAGACGGAGACGCATCCTGAACGCAGGCTTGACCCCGATGCTGTCAGCATCACGCTGGATGGGGTGCCTGTCGGCTATCGGCGCTTTCATTATTATATGATGGATAAGCCTGTCGGCGTTGTTACGGCTACGGAGGACACGCGCCAACAAACCGTTCTTGATCTCTTGCCGACGGACTTAAAGCGCCTGGGGCTCTTCCCGGTGGGGAGACTTGACAAGGATACCAGCGGCCTTCTTCTGCTCACAAATGACGGAGAATTTGCTCATCGGGTGATTTCGCCAAAATCCTGCGTCAAAAAAAGGTATTATGCAGAGGTAGAGGGCGAAGCGGACGAAAAGGATGTCCTGGCCTTTTCCCAGGGAATCGTGCTCAGAGACGGAACACAGTGTCTGCCTGCGCAACTGGAGCTTTTGGGCGGCGGCTGCTGTGTCGTCACGGTGATGGAGGGCAAGTACCATCAGGTGCGCCGGATGCTGGCAAGCCGGGGAAAACCGGTGCTCACGCTGCGCAGACTGTCGATCGGAGGCCTGCGTTTGCCGGAGGGTTTGGAGCCGGGCGCTGTCCTGGCGCTTGACGAATCGGATTTGTGCACTCTGTTCAACTGCTGAAGCATGGGTAAATCGTCAAAAAAATCCGTGCATTTTAGAGGGTTTTTGAGCGCTTAGGACAGCTTTCTAAAAAAATTAACAAAAAAATGCGGCAATTTCTATTGAAAATCACAAAGTTTAGCGTTATTATGTAGGAAGAAAATTGCGGGGGTATGGCATTTTTGCCAAGCCTTTCTAAAACTGCCCGACCGCAGGCTACAGGAGGCATCCATATGTCCAGCAGAATCTTCCAAAATGTGATCATTCAAATGAAGGACGCCGTTGACCGCACCATCGGTGTGGTGGACGAGCAGGGCTTTGTGGTGGCGAGCAGTGAACTTGCGATCATCGGCTCCCGGCTTGACGATTTTCACGCCTATGCCTTCGAGAACGGGGATAAGGTTGTCTGCACGGGCAGCCGCAGTTATTGCGCCCTGGACGCGGAGGGAGGCAAAATGGATTTTGCCGCCTTTGTGGAAGGCGCCGATCAGGCGGCAAAGACCATCTGCGCAGTATCCGCTGTGGCCTTTAATGAAGCGCGCAGTAATTACGAGGAAAAGCATAACAAGGCGGCCTTTGTCAAGAACATCATCTCCGATAATATCCTGCCCGGGGATGTGTATGTGCGCGCCAAGGAGCTGCATTTCGTAACAGACGAGCCGCGCAGCGTCCTGCTGGTACGCCAGACCGATCACTCCGATGTGGCTGCGATGGAGGTCATTCAACGCCTCTTCCCGGATCGGCAAAAGGATTTTGTGCTCAACATAAACGAGACGGATCTGGTTGTGGTCAAGTCTCTTTCATCGGCGGAGGCGCATGAGGAAATCCTCAAGGCCGCCCACGGCATTGAAAGCAGCCTGCGCGAAGAGCTTGGCATCCGATGCGTCATCGGCGTGAGCACCAACGCAAACCATTTGCGGGAGTTGGCCGATCGCTACAAGGAGGCGCAGGTCGCTATTGACGTGGGGCGCGTCTTCGAAAGCGACAAGACCATTATCAACTACGAAAACCTGGGTTTAGGTCGTATCATCTATCAGCTGCCCACCACGCTCTGCGAAATGTTCCTGAATGAGGTTTTCAAGAAAAACCCGATTGAAACCCTGGATGAGGACACCCTGGAGACCATCAACCGTTTCTTTGAGAATAATCTCAACGTCTCGGAGACCTCGCGCAAGCTCTATGTGCACCGAAATACGCTGGTCTATCGCTTGGAGAAGATCAAAAAAATCACGGGGCTTGATCTGCGGGAGTTTGACCACGCCATTGTCTTCAAGGTCGCCATGATGGTCAAGCAGTATCTTGACTCGCTCAACGCAGCCAAGTATTAAGTCAGCAAGTCCGCGCATGCGGAAATACATAGCATTGCCCTATGGAGGAGAACAAATGGTTCGCATGAAAAATGTCACCAAGGTCTACGACAGCAGCGGCACCGTTGCGCTGGACGGCGTGGACATGATGATCGAAGAGGGGGAGTTTGTGTTTCTGGTCGGGCCCTCCGGTTCCGGCAAGACCACACTGATGAAGCTCATTACCGGTGAGGTGAGGGCGGATTCGGGCAAGGTCATTGTCAATGATTTTGACATGAACAAAATTCGGCGTCGCAAGCTGCCCAAGGTGCGCAGAACACTGGGGGTCATTTTCCAGGATTACCGCCTGATTGAGAATATGAACGTCTATGACAATGTGGCTTTTGCCATGCGCGTCGTCGGCGCTTCCGGGCGGGAAATCAGCCGCCGTGTTCCCTATGTGCTGGAACTGGTCGGCCTGGAGGGCAGGGAGAAGCGCTTGCCCAGCGAGCTTTCCGGCGGCGAGCAGCAGCGCGTGGCCATCGCCCGCGCTCTCGTCAACAGTCCGCGTATGATCGTGGCGGACGAGCCGACAGGCAACCTGGATCCGGTTAGAAGTCTGGAGCTGATGCTCCTGTTCGAGAAGATCAATGAGATGGGAACCACGATCCTTGTAGTGACGCATGAGAAGGAACTGGTGAACGCGCTCTCCAAGCGCGTGATCTCCATTGACGGCGGTCACGTTATCAGTGACGGAATGGATGGGTATTACGGCTATGAGATTGAGTAGAGGCGGTTATCTGATCCGAGAAGGCTTCCGAAGCATCAAAACCCATAGCTTCATGTCCTTTGCGTCGGTGACAATTATCATGGCCTGCCTGATCATCATGGGCAGCGTCTTCCTCCTTTCGATGAACATCGACCATCTGATCGGTGATCTGGAGGATCAGAATGAGGTTGTCGCTCTGGTGGACGAGACGTACAGCGCCGAACAGGCGCAGAGCCTTCAGGCTGCGGTGGAGGCTGTCCCCAATGTGAGCGACGCGGAGTTTGTAGACCGCGCCGTGGCCATGGACAACTTCCTGAACAACTTCGACAGCGATTTTCGTGACGGCATTGACGAGAGCGTGTTCCGCCACCGTTTTGTCATCCATCTGGAGGACATCGCCGTCATGAGCCAGACCAAGGCGGCGCTGGAGGACATCCCGGGCATCGTGAAGGTCAAGGCGCACCTCGAGTATGCCAGCGCTTTTATCACCATCCGCAATATTGTGAGCGTTGTGTCTCTGGTGCTGACGGTGATCCTGGTTTTTGTCTCCGTTTTCATCATGTCCAACACCATCAAGCTCGCTACCTTTGGCCGGCGCGAGGAGATCGGCATCATGAAGATGGTCGGCGCCACCAACAGCTTCATTCGCCTTCCCTTTGTTGTGGAGGGGCTGGTGCTCGGCGTGATGGGCGGCGG
>CAJOCV010000021.1:0-1415 GCA_905233785.1 uncultured Oscillospiraceae bacterium | reverse complement strand
ATCAGCGTCATTCCCTTTATGCATGTGGCGCTCCCGATGCTGATCGCATATCTCGGCATCGGCGTCTTCGTCGGCGTCTTCGGCGGCGTCAACGCGATACGGAATTATCTGAAAGTTTGAGGTTTTAGGAGATTCGGGATGAATCAAAAGAGAGCAGTACAAATTCTTGCGATCATCATGGCGGTGGTGATGATCCTCTCCCTGCTCCTCAGCGTGCTGCCGTCGGCTTATGCTGTAACACAGAGTCAGATCGACGCGCTGCGCGAGAAAAAGGCCGAGCTGACTGCCCGGGTGCAGGAGGCGGAGGAACGCCTCGGACAGATGCGGGAGAAGGAGGCCACCGTGCTGGAAAAGAGAGATGCGCTGGAGGTTCAGAACCAGGCGTCCCTCGAAGCCCTCGCGCTCGTGGCGGAAGAGCTTCGCATGTACGATGAGCTCGTGGAGCAGAAAACCGGGGAGCTGCAGCAGGCGCTCACCGTCGAGCAGGAGCAGGGGCGCAAGTATCGCGCCCGCATCCGCTCCATGGAGGAAAACGGTACCTACGATGTGCTGGCCTTGCTTCTGCGCGCACATAGCTTTGGCGAGCTACTCTCTACGCTCGATGATATGGACGCCATTATGGAGAGCGACAAGCGCCTGGAGCAGCAGTATCGCGCCGCGCGTGAGGAGACCGAACGCGCCAAGGCCGAGTATGAGCAGGTGCGCACGGAGTGTGCCGACAAACAGGCTCAGCTTCGCATTGAGCAGGCGCAGCTCCAGGAACGCATTGAGGAGGCCAACGCCCAGCTTGCGGCGCTTGCCGACGAGATCGAAGAGGCTACGCGCCTGCGCGACGAAGAACGCGACGCCGAGGCGGCTGCAGACGCCGAGATCAAGCAGATGATCGCCGAATATGAGGCGCAGAAGCGCGCCGAAGAAGAGGCTCGCCGCAAAGCGGCGGCGGAAGCGGCCGCGAGAAATAACGCCGGGAACAGCGGAAATACCGGGAACAGCGGAAATACCGGGAATACCGGAAATACCGGCAGTACCGGCGGCGATACCGGCAGCACCGGCGGCGATACGACGCAGACCCAGCCCGTTACGAACATCACCGGCTTTACCTGGCCGGTGCCCTGTTCCCGCCGCATTACCGGGCGCTACGGGGAAAGCCGCCCCGGACACTTCCACGCGGGCATCGACATTGATGGCTACGGCAACGACGGCGGCAGTATTGTCGCGGCGGCCTCCGGCACCGTGATTTATTCCGGCAGCAGCGGCAGCTACGGTAATTATGTGATGATCGACCACGGCAACGGCTATGTGACGCTCTACGCGCACAATTCCGGCAACGCCGTGAGTTACGGCCAATGGGTCAACGCGGGCGACGTGGTGGCCTATCTCGGCGCCACCGGCAACGCGACCGGCACCCATTGCCA
>CAJOCV010000020.1:20984-22084 GCA_905233785.1 uncultured Oscillospiraceae bacterium | reverse complement strand
AAAAACGGATTTCAATCTGTTTTTCGCCATCCGAGGCGAAAAATCAGAGGCGTTCCCCCTCTGAACTCCCCCTGTATGGGGCAGACTGAACAGTTACAACTGAGAAAGAGTAAGTAAGAATGAAGCGTGTTTTTCAACTGATTTTTGCCTTTTTGCTGCTGCTGGGAGCCGTTGCAATGGCGCTCGATTCCTGCACCTCGCAATCCGCTCTGCGGAAGGAGGCGCCCGCGCCCACCCCGGCTGAGACATTCGCGCCCATCCCGTCCGAAACGCCCGCGCCCGTCGAAGTCCCGCAGGAAACCGAAGCCCCCCTTGAAACTGTGGCGCCGACGCCGACAAAATCCATGGCGGAGATGACGCCCTCCGAGCGCGCCGCCGCCTGGGGGCTGCCCGAGCCGCCCGCCGATATAGATTTGAGCGGTCGGGAATTCAAGCTTGCAAACTCCTATAACAGCATCACCGATCAGCGCCCGAACCACAGCTACGGCGCCGGCGTGATCGTGGACGAGGTGGCAGATACGGCCTTTGACCGTTTTGTGAGCGACTGTATCGCCGCGGGCTACGCCAGCGTCCATGCCTTCCGCGGGTATCTGGATTACTGGACGGTGCTGGAAAACTATTATGAGCCCGAGGTCTTCTCCCACGGCGCGGAGTACGCCGCCAAGGTAACCTATGCCCCCGGCTGCAACGACCATCAGACCGCCCTGTGCGTTGACCTGCGCCTCGGCGGTACCGGGTATCTGGGCGAGGGCGTGGATTTTCGCGGCACGGAGGCCTGGGACTGGCTGATTGCTCACTGCGCCGAGTACGGCATCATCCTCCGCTATCCCGAGGGGCAGGAGAGCTGGTATGGTACAGCCTGTATGAATCCCGGCCACTTCCGCTATGTGGGTACGGAAGCGGCAAAATACATCATGGAAAACAACATCACCCTCGAGCAGTTCATGCTGCTCTACGACTGGGAGGCTGTCTATGTTCCCGGTTTGAATTAAGGAAGGGGCTGTAACGATTCAGTCCCGTTCCGGGACTAAATCGTTAGAGGGGATGCACCCCGCTGCGCGCACTCGCGGCGGGGGAACGCTCGCACACTTGCGGGGCGA
>CAJOCV010000020.1:16717-20891 GCA_905233785.1 uncultured Oscillospiraceae bacterium | reverse complement strand
CAACCAGGGTTTTCGCACTTGTTTCGCATTTTGCAACGCGCCCTTCCCTGTTTATGAAGTGTCCCTGCGTCAAATGGCAACAGCGCCAAAGCTCCGCCGGGATTTTTGTTCGGTGCGCACAAAACTCTGGGGGCATGCGCGGGCGATCACATCATCAGTGCTTCCCCTTGTACATCGCATACTTGAGCTGCCGTATATCAAAGTCAAGGCAGAAGGCGCAGAAGTAAACACCGTCGTATTTTTCGAGGAAATGGTAAATAAGCTTCGTGACGCCCCAGGCAACGAAGGCCGACGCGGCGCCGATTACAGCAGCGAAGAGCACATCGGAGGGGTAGTGCGCCATCAGGTAGTTGCGGGAAAAGGCCATCGCGAGTACCCACACGGCAGAGGGAAGCGCCCATTTTCTGCCCCGACTCAGGCACAGGGAAACCATGCCCGCCGCCGCCGCAGTCACATGCCCGGAGGGGAAGGAAAAGCCGTCCTCCGCCGGAGAGCCGAGAAACTCCCAGAAGCCCCGGTAGAGCTCCAGCGTCTCAAAGGGGCGGGGTCTTGCGACGGTGTCCTTCAAAATGATGTTCGTGATCAGCGCCCCGCAGGCGACCGCGCCAAACATGCACACACCCGCCTTGCGTGTCCTTGGGAAGAGCATCAGCACCACGGCGGCGAGAAAGAACAGGAGCCCCTTCTCTCCCAGCAGGGTAATCAGCCGCGTCAACGGCGTCAGCACGCCGCCCATCGACACGGCAAGGCGGTGCATCAGGCTCAAAATCGCCTGGTCATATCCTGCAAAAAAGCTGTTGAGCCAGGCTGCTGCGGCAGTCAGTTCCATAACAGTTCTCCTTTATCCATTCAAAAGTTCAGAAAAATACTGTGCCTTTTCGGATTCACTGGCATTGAAGCAGGTGCAGAGGCGGTTGATGGTGTATTTGCACCAGTCCTTGTCGGTGATCCACTTGCGCAGTCCGTCCACCTCGCTGTGCCAACGCTCCATCGTCAGATCCCAGCGCTCCCGGTCGCGGGGCATTTCCGGCTCCAGCAGCGCCTGGTATTCGTCGATCTTCTGCAGAACGTAGTCGTTATCAAAAACCGTCCGGCACAGCTCGGCATAGCGGGAGAAAACCTTTTCGCGGAAGGTCGGGTTGTAGGAGAAGTTGGCGTAGAGGGTCGGCATCTGGTTGCCGGAGTTGTTCTTGCCGTAAACCAGGGTCGTAAAGCTTGCCCAGTCGAAGTAAAACGCCCAGTCCATATCGTAGTATACAAGCTCCCACTTGCCTCCGCGCTCCGGCGAGCGGTAAACCTTGAGATTGCCCTGTGTGTCGGTGTTGGCGCTGTAGCTTTCAAAAAGCAGCCAGTCGATGAGGCTGTCCATGTTGAACACCTTGTCCAATTCGTCGTAGCATTCGTCCTCACGCGTGTTATGGTGTGCCGAATAGCTCACGAGATCCATGATGTCGGTGCCGAGGGCGAAGGGCGCCTTCATGTACTCCACCGTGTCCACATTCACACCGGCGTTGGAGGCGTAATACTGGCGGCTGATGTCCTCCTTCAGGCAGTAGACGCCCCAGTAGCGTCCGTTGAGGTAGAGGATGCAGTATTTGCTGGCCTGGGTGAAGAGAGCATCGGACGCCTCGGCACACAGATCCTGGAACAGCTCATTTCTAAACTCGGAGAAGGTGTAGTCCTGCCCCGCGCGGATGGAGAGGGATTCAAATTCGGTGACGCCGTTTCCGAAGATGTCCACGTCCTCGAGCATGCCGCCGTAGCGGCCGCTGAATTTCACGCCCATGCTCTTTTTCGGCAGCTCCCGGCTCGTCCAGCCCTTGATGCCGATGCTGCAGTCGTGATTGAAGACGGTCTCGCCGTTTTCAAACATGGTAAGGTTTGCGCCCTGCTTGCGCACCTTGTTGCCCTTGTTGTAGATCGTGGTGAAATAGGCCGGGTCGTCAGTCGTAAGGCTCAGCACCGGCAGCACGTGGTTCTCGTTCACAATGTAGCTGAAGCTCGCCGGACGGCTGGCGATACAGCCTGCCTCCCGCGCGACGGCGCGGATCACCGTGGTCTGCGTGACGGGGATGGGCTCCGTGTAGAGCGGGGAATCCAGGGTCGGCAGGCTCCCGTCGAGCGTGTAGTGGAGCTCGCCGGGGGAAGAGAGCGCCACGGAAAGCCCCTCGCAGTTGTCGTATACGCCCTCCGGCGTCAGGCTTGCCGGAAGCGCGCTTACGCGGCGGCAGCCGTTGGCGTTCGCGCTCCAGGGCGTGGGAGTGTCAAAATAGAAGAAGCCCGGTTGACCCTCCATGCGGCCCATACTGCCCTCCACGGGGATGTCGTGCAGCGCCATATAGTCGCAGAGCGCACCGGAAGCGTCAAAAAGGTAAAGTTGCTCGGAGGCGGCGTCCAGCGAAAAGCCGGTGTTTCGTTCGGAGGGCTCCAGCTCCCCGTCGCAGCGCAACAGCAGCTCCTCTCCCGGGGCGAGGGTCTTGTCCGGGAAAAGCCAGCGCTGAGGCTCCCCGAACCGATCCGTCAGGCTATAGCCCAGAAGAGCAAGGCTCTCGCCGGAGACGTTTTTGAGCACGACATAGTCGTACATCTCGTCGTTGGCAATGGGCGTCGCCTTGTTGGAGACCATGACCTCTTCCATCAGCAGCGGGCTTGTCTCCTCCCGGTGCCAGCAAAGGCTCTCATAGCTCTCGGGGGTATTGGGATACCCCGGCGTTGGATACGCGCAGAGGGCAAAGCCGTCCTCCTGCCGCACCTGGGAAACGTCAGCCGTGTCGCCGCACGGCGCAGAGTCCTGCACCATTCCGTCGGGATCAACGAGATAGAGCGTCTCCCCCGCTGAGAGGGAAAACATCGAATCCCCCAGCGGGATCAGCATCAGTCCGCCCGCGGGCAGACTCTGCCCGGAGAAGGGGCGTCGCCCGCCAAGCTCCTGATCGGAAAGCGTCCAGCCCTCAAGGGAGACCTCCTCACCGGAGATGTTTTCGATCTCCACCCAGTCGGGGAAGCTGCCGTTCAAGAGCACGGCGGCCTTGTTCTTTGCCATGAGCTCCGAGATGCGGAGCATCCCGTTGAAGCGTACGCTGGGCGTCGGCTCCGGCGTGGCCTGCTGGAAAACGGGGAAAATGGGCGCGGGTATTTCCGGCTGCTGACCTGCCCCCTGCGCCGGAGAGGCGAGCAGAGAACGCGGCGAGCACCCGAAGAGCAGCGCAATCAGCGCAAACAGGCTCACAAGGAGCGCAAGAAAAATTTTCTGTATCCTTTTCATATTTTTATTTTATCACAGCGCGCCGTTGTTTACAACCGGAAATCTACAGATTTCACGCGTTTGAGCGCTCCCGAACTGTCCGCTGCGGTAAGGCGGAAGCTTTCCGCGCGCCTTCCGCTTCGCCCAAGGGAGGCAAGAGCGCTTGTTTGCCGTTTCTTCCTTGATGTGTTTGTCGTGTCCCTTCCAAGTTTTTGTTGAAAATTTCTTTCATCGCTGGTACACTGTTGATAAGATGATTTTCAAAAACACGCTCATCTACGAGAAGGAGGAACATGATATGGACATTGGAAAGCTTGCCGAAAGCCGCCGATGGATTCGGGAGGAGTTGGATCGCTGCGTCAGGTTCTGGCTGGACAACGGTATGGATCCCGTCAACGGCGGCGTCTACACCTGCCTGGATCGGGAGGGCAAGGTATTTTCCACCGACAAAAGCGTGTGGATGCAGGGGCGCTGCGGCTGGATCTTTGCCTGGCTCTGCCGCCTCTACGGCGTGCGGGAGGATTGGCTCGCCGCCTCGAAGAGCTGTCTGGACTTTATGGAAGCCCACTGCATCAATCGTGAGGCCGGAGATCGGATGTACTTCACCGTGACGGCCGACGGAAGACCCCTGCGTCAACGCCGCTACTACTTCTCCGAAGCCTTCTACGCCATGGCTAACGCCGAATACTACGGCGTGACCGGCGATCGGGACTGTCTGGAGCGGGCTCGCCGCGCCTATGACCTCTATTGGGAGCTTGCCCACGGCATGCCGGACCCCACCGGTCTCGGCGCCAAAACCATTCCCGAGACCCGCACGGGCCGCGCCTTTGGCATCCCGATGATCTATCTGAACGTCACAAGCGTGATGCTTCGCGCTGACCCGGAGCACAAGGCGCTTTATGACGAGCGGGCGGCAGCCTGCGTAGAGGA
>CAJOCV010000020.1:0-16656 GCA_905233785.1 uncultured Oscillospiraceae bacterium | reverse complement strand
ACCGAAGGGCGCATCGTAAACCCCGGCCATGACATTGAGGGCGTGTGGTTCCTGCTCGAGCACGCGAAGCGTACAGGCGACAAGGCGCTTGTCGCGAAGGCCGAGACGATCTTCAACCGCGCGATCAACGCCGGCTGGGACAAGGAATACGGCGGCCTGCTGTACTTTATCGACTGCCTTGGCCGTCCGCCCGAGGCCTATGAGCACGACATGAAGCTCTGGTGGCCGCACGACGAGATCCTGATCTCCTCGCTGATGCTCTACCGTGACACGGGCAAGGAGGAATACCTCGATTGGTTTTACAAAACGCTGGATTACTGCCGGGAGCACTTCTCCGACCCCGCCTTCGGGGAATGGTACGGATATCTGCGCCGCGACGGCAAGCCCACGGAACCGGCCTGCAAGGGCTCAACCTTTAAGGGTCCCTTCCACCTGCCGCGCATGCTGAGCATGGTGGATCAGATGCTTGGCGAGCTTTTGGGCGCGTGAGGGCATGGCCATGGCTGAGAACGTGTTTGATACCATCAGCCGGGGCTATTACGATCTGACTGCTGCGGAGAAAAAAACGGCCGATTACGTCATGCAGCACCATGACGAGACGCAGTATCTGTCCATTGCCGAGCTGGCGGAGGCAAGCGGCGTGGCGGAGGCCACGGTCTCCCGCTTCTGCCGCCGCCTGGGCTACAAGGGCTACAGCGCCTTCAAGCTCGCCATCGCCAACGCCGCCGCCTTGGGACGGCGGGATCACGAGCTGATGACCGGGCAGGTGCAGGAGAGCGACAGTCTGGAGGACATGAGCCGCAAGCTCTATTCCGCAGATGTGGCCGCCCTCGCCCAGACGCTCGAACGCATCGAGCCGGAAAAAATCCGCGCGGCCTCCGCGCTTCTGGAGCGGGCGGGCAAGGTGCTGTGCATGGGTCAGGGCGGCTCCATGCTGATGGCGGCGGAATGCGCGCATCTGTTTTCCACCGTGTGCGGGAAGTTCTTCCCGGTGAGTGATTCGCACAGCCAGGTAATCGCCGCGGCAAACCTCGAGCGGGAGGATGCGCTGCTCTTTTTCTCCTACTCCGGCGCGACAAAGGACATGGCGGAGACCCTGCGCATCGCGCACGCGCGCGGCGCGAGGATCGTGCTCGTCACGCGCTTTCCCCGCTCGCCGGGAGCAGCGCTGGCCGACGTGGTGCTCGCCTGCGGCTCGAACGAGGGGCCGCTGCATTTAAGCTCCGTCCCCGCCAAGGTCGCGCAGCTTTTTCTCATGGACGTGCTCTTTTCCGACTACTGCCGCCGCGATCTTGAGCGCTGCCGGGAAAACCGCGCCCGTGTCGCCGAAGCCCTGGCGGAAAAGCACTTGTAATACGATTCTTCCATAGACCGCCAGGAATCTTTCCGGCCGGATTTGTGCCATGCTTCGTTTTGGGATCGTCTCGCTCCCGCCGCTGCGCGGACGAAAAGCGATCCCCGGGCGTTCCGCTTGGGACGCTTGAAAGTAACGATTCAGTCCCGTTCCGGGACTAAATCGTTAGAGGGGATGCACCCCGCTGCGCGCACTCGCGGCGGGGGAACGCTCGCACACTTGCCCCCGGAAAAAACAGATTTGATTTTGTTTGCCGCCTTCCGAGGCGGCAAATCAGAGGGGAGTGCCCCTCTGAACTCCCCCAAAGCCACGCAAGACTGAACAGGTACTAAAATTTCACATTTTCAGAAAAATGACGGGGGAGCCTTCGGGTTTTTTCGTCATTTTTCACAAAGAGGAAACTTCAAAAATGTGAAAAGTGTAAAATTTATTTTCTTGGCAGCAAATATTTGAAATTTACTTTCAAATATCCATTGACAAGGGCGCGTTTCTTCGGTAGAATCCAAGTGTAAACACGGCGGGCGGCATCCGCCGAAAAACGAAAAATTTTTTTACAGGAGGAACATTATGAAGAAACTGCTTGCACTGATGCTGGCGTTGATCATGGTCTTCGCGCTGGTCGGCCCCACCGCCTTCGCCGACGACAACGTCACCATCTCCCTGTGGACCTATCCCATCGGCAAGTGGACGGATGAAGCCACGGTCAAGGGCTTCATTGATGCGTTCAACGAAGTGCACCCCGAAATCACCGTCAAGGTCGAGTACCTCGACTACACCAACGGCGACGACAAAATCAACACCGCCATCGAGGGCGGCCAGGCTCCCGACATCGTGATGGAGGGTCCCGAGCGCCTGATCGCGAACTGGGGCGCCAAGGGTCTGATGCTCGACCTGGCTGATCTGGTTCCCGCCGGCACCTACGAGGGGGTCGCCGGCTCCTGCACCAGCGCTGACGGCAAGGTGTATGAGCTGCCCGTCTGCATGACCGCGCACTGCATGGCCATCAACAAGGACGTGTTCGAGGAAGCGGACGCGCTGCAGTACATCGACCTGGAGAACCACACCTGGACCACCGAGAACTTCTTCAAGGCTGTTCAGGCTGTCTATGACGCGGGCTACGAGTATGTCGGCACCGTGTTCTGCGGCGGTCAGGGCGGCGACCAGGGCACCCGCGCCCTCGTCACCAACCTCTGCGGCGGCACCTACGCCAATCCCGAGCACACCGAGTATACCTACGCCTCCGAAGAGAACGCCAAGGCGCTGAGCCTGCTGTGCGCACAGGACGGCATCAGCTTTGACCCCGCCATTGTCGCAAGCGACGAGATCCAGAACTTCGTCAACGGCACCTTCCAGATGGCCTTCTGCTGGAACGCCACCCAGGAGGTCAACAACGCCGACGCGCTGGGCTTTGATGTGTTCCCGATGGCCTTCCCCGCTCCCGAGGGCGTTCCCAGCCTGCAGGGCGGCATCTGGGGCTTCGGCGTGTTCGACAACAAGGATGAGGCGCGCGCCAACGCCGCCAAGGAATTCATCAAGTTCCTGACCGAGGACGACGGTATTTACGCCCAGGTCGTTGAGGCCACCAACTTCCAGCCCGTCCGTGATGTCGCAGGCGTCTACGAGGGCAATGAGCTGATGGCAGAGTACGCGCTGATGAACCCGATGATGGGCGACTACTATCAGATCACCAAGGGCTGGACCACCGCCCGTACCGAGTGGTGGAACATGCTCCAGCGCGTGGGTGAATCCGACGGCACGGCCGAGACCATCCTCGCCGAGCTGACGCAGGCGCAGGATGCCGCCAACGCCGCGGCTGCCGCCGAATAAGCGACGCGCCGGAAAAGCAAGCCATATTCTTGCCCCTTTCCTCTCTGTCAAGGTGAGGGAAGGGGCATGCTATTTGACCGCTTGCCGGTCAAAAAAGTGAAGAATGACGAAGTTCCCTTCGGGAACGGAATCTAATGATTTCCACGGGAGGTTGCGCTATGCCAAAAAACACGCTTGCCGCGTCGCGAACCAGGCGGCTGGTCTTGCAGGAGAACGTCGCGGCCTATCTGTTTCTGCTTCCCTTTTTGATTTTCTTTGTGGGCTTTGTGCTCTACCCCATGTTCATGTGCCTCTACACCAGCTTTTTTGACGCCACCATGGGCCGGAAGGATATTTTCGTCGGATTTGCCAACTACAGGGAGCTGACGGCGGATCCGGTGTTCTGGGTCGCGCTGAAAAACACGATGGTGATCGTCATCGTCTCTGTGCCTATCACCTGCGCCTTCTCCCTCTGGGTCGCGACGATCATCAGCCGCATGCCCGTCGCGGCAACCTCCGCCTTTCGCTGTATTTTCTATCTGCCCGTGGTCACGGGCTCTGTCGCGGTGACCATGGTGTGGAAGTGGATGTTCAACAACTACTATGGCATCTTCAACTACCTGGGCAAGAGCACGGGTCTGATTGAAAAGTCCATCAACTGGCTGGGCGATCCGAAATACGCCCTGGGCTGCATCATCCTGATCCTGCTGACCACCTCCGTCGGCCAGCCGATCGTGCTCTACGTCTCCGCGCTCGATAACGTGGACAAGACGCTGGTCGAGGCCGCCGAGGTGGATGGGGCGACCCCCTTCCAGGCCTTCTGGCGCGTCAAGTGGCAGCAGATGATGCCCACCACGCTCTACATCCTCGTCATCACCACCATCAACTCCTTCCAGTGCTTTGCGCTGATCCAGCTTCTGACCTCCGGCGGCCCCAAGAACTCCACGATGACGATCATGTACTACATCTACTACAACGCCTTTAAGCTCTACCGCTACGGCTACGGTAACGCCATGGGGGTGATCCTCGCGATCATCATCGCGATCCTCTCCGCGATCCAGTTCAGGCTGGGTCAGGAGAAGTGAGAAAGGGGGAGACGAAATGAACAAGACCAAATCCAAAGTCTATTACATCGCCGGCTTTATCATTGTTGCGATTCTGGCGCTCTCCTTCCTCTTCCCGCTCTACTGGATCATCTCCGGTTCCTTCAAGCTCAAGGCGGAGATCATCGCGAAAACCCCGGTATGGGTGCCGACCCGGTGGGTGCTGGATAATTATCAGAACCTGCTCTCAAAACGCTCCGCGCCGCTGTTCCAGATCGGCTCTCTCGTCGGCCCGACGATCCCGGCGGCCTTTCGCTGGCTGATTAACACGGTGTTCATGTCGGCGGTGTCGATGCTGCTGACCTGCCTGACCGCCTCAATGGCGGGCTACGCGCTCGCGAAAAAGCGCTTTTACGGGCGGGCGCTGCTCTTCTCGCTGATCGTCGCGGCAATGGCGCTTCCCAAGCAGGTCATTCTGATCCCGCTTTTGCGCGAGATGTCGTCGCTTCACCTGTATGACCACATCTGGGCGACGATCATCCCGATCGTCGGCTGGCCCTTCGGCGTATTCCTGATTAAGCAGTTTGCCGAGGGCATCCCCACTGAGATGGTGGAGGCTTGCCGCATTGATGGGGCGAGCGAGTGGCGCACCTTTACGGATGTCATGTTCCCCATGATCAAGCCCGGCGTCGGTGCCTGCGCGATCTTCACCTTTATTAACTCCTGGAACGACTACTTCATGCAGCTCATCATGCTCTCGAGCACCCAGAATCAGACCATTTCCCTCGGCATCGCCACCATGCAGGGCGAAAACTCCACGGACTTCGGCCTGATTATGGCTGGCTCGGCGCTGGCCTCGGTGCCCATCATCATCGTGTTCATCATCTTCCAGAAGTACTTTACCAAGGGCATTACCATGGGCGCGGTAAAGGGGTAAGGCAATGATTTACGCTGATTTGAAGGACGCAAAGCGCTACCGGGGCATCCACCCGCGGCTCGATCAGGCGCTGGAGCTGCTGACGGAGGATTTTCTCCGAAGCGTCCCCACGCAGCGCACGGAGCTTGACGGGAGCGCCCTCTTTGTCACACGCTTTGACGGAAAGACAAGCGCGGACGACGCGCGGCTTTTCGAGTACCACCGCCGCTATCTGGACATTTTCACCGTTGTGGCGGGCACGGAGCAGGTGGACATCGCGGCGCCTGAGAACATGACCGTCGAAAAACAGCAGGATGATTACTGGGGCTGCAAGGGCAGAGCGGAACAGGCGGTGATCCTGCGGCCGGGGAGCTTTCTCGTGCTCTTCCCCGGCGACGCGCACCGCCCCGGCACCGCTGTTCAAGAGCCGGGAGCCGTTTCCAGGATCGTCTTCAAAATATTGATTGAGGAGAAATAAATGAAGGATTTGAACAAGTACCGGGGTATTTTCCCCGCGTTTTACGCTTGCTACGACGAGAAAGGCGACATTTCGCCCGAGCGGGTGCGCGCCTTCACCGCGTATCTGATCGAAAAGGGAGTGAACGGCCTGTATGTCGGCGGCTCCTCGGGCGAGTGCATCTACCAGTCCGTGGCCGAGCGCAAGCTGCTGCTGGAAAACGTGATGGCGGTCGCAAAGGGGCGCATCGTGATCATCGCCCATGTGGCCTGCAACAACACCGCCGACAGCCGAGAGCTCGCCGCGCACGCCGAAAGCCTGGGCGTGGACGCCATCGCCGCCATTCCGCCGATCTATTTCCATCTCCCGCCCTACGGCATTGCCAAGTATTGGAACGACATCTCCGACGCCGCGCCCCACACGGACTTTATCATTTACAACATTCCCCAGCTTGCGGGCGTGGCGCTCTCAAGCGCGCTTTTGCGCGAAATGCTGAAGAATCCGCGCGTGATCGGCGTGAAGAACTCGTCCATGCCGGTGCAGGACATTGAAATGTGGCGGGACGAGGGCGCCATCGTCTTCAACGGCCCGGACGAACAGCTGCTCTCCGGCCTCGTCGCCGGCGCGATCGGCGGCATCGGCGGTACCTACGCGGCCATGCCGGAGCTGTACTTGAAGATTTATTCCCTCGTGCAGGAGGGCAGAATCGCCGAGGCGCGGGAGCTTCAGGACGCCTGCTGTCATGTGATCTACAAGATGTGCGCCTGCAAGGGCAATATGTACGCCGTCATCAAGGGCATCCTGCGCGCCCGGGGCGGCCCCGACATCGGCGGTGTGCGCGCGCCGCTTTATCCCCTGCAGCAGGAGGATCTTCCCGTTGTGGAGGCGCTTGCGGAAGAGATCAGCGCGCTTGTGGAGAAATTCCGCTGAACCGGTAAGCAGCACAAAAGACCCGCGTTCCGCGGGTCTTTTGTGCGATAACAAGAAACAGTGAGGATTGCATGATGAACTATCTGGGCATTTCTTATGACTATCAGAATAAGCCCGCGCTGGATGAGGGCTTCATCCCCTTTGGCGCCTGGGCAGAGGCCTATCTTCAGGGAGCGACACGCCCCTTCCGCGTGGCGCTGGAGCGGGAAAACGGGCATGTGTCCGTCTTTTCCTCTTTTCTGCGCGGCGAGGAGTTTGCCGAAGCAAATTTCCGCTACCTGGAGCGCTATGTGAAGTTCCTGCTCTGGAGCGTGGGCGGTTGGCGCGTAACGGTCTGCGGCTGCCGCGAGACGGCGGAGAAGCTGAAAGAGCACTACCGGGTCGGCGGTGAGCGTGATTTTGACGCGCGCTTTGAGCTGGATGTGTTTGAACGTCCTTTCGAGCTCGTGCTCTGCGAGGAGAAAGACTTCCCCGAAGCGCATGAGCAGGCCAAAAGCATCGGCGGGCACCTGGAGGGCTGCCGCATCGGTTTTGACGCGGGCGGCTCAGACCGCAAGGTCTCCGCCGTGATCGACGGCAAGAGCGTCTATTCCGAAGAGGTCGTGTGGTTCCCGAAGGAGTCGGCCGACCCGAACTATCAATTCCAGGGCATCGTCGAGGCCTTCAAGACAGCGGCCTCCAAAATGCCGCGCGTGGACGCGATCGGCGTGTCCTCGGCAGGTACCTTTGTTGGCAACAGCCCCATGGTCTCCTCGCTTTTCATCAAGGTTCCGCGGGATCGGCGCGAGGAGGTCAAGAGCGTGTATGACCGCGCGGCAAAGGAGATCGGGGACGTACCCATTGTCGTGGCAAACGACGGGGACGTGACCGCGCTCGCGGGTGCTATGAGCCTGAATGCCGGCGCGGTGATGGGGGTCGCCATGGGCACCAGCGAGGCCGCGGGCTACGTCACGCCCGACGGGAAAATCCTCGGCTGGTTTAACGAGCTGGCTTTTGCCCCGGTCGATCTGCAGGACGACGCGCCGCAGGACGAGTGGAGCACCGATTTCGGCGTGGGCTGCAAGTACTTTTCCCAGGACGCGGTGATCCGCCTTGCTCCCCGTGCGGGCATCGAGCTGGACACGAGGCTGAGCCTTGCCGAGAAGCTCAAGGCCGTGCAGAGGCTGGCGGAGGACGGCCATGAGGGAGCGCGAAAGATTTTTGTGACCATCGGCTGCTATCTTGCCCATACGCTGCCGCTCTACGCGCGGTTTTACGATCTGCGCTATCTGCTGGTTCTCGGCCGCGTGGCCTCCGGCGTGGGCGGCGATCTGCTGATTGCCGAGTGCAATCGCATCCTGCGCGAGGAATACCCCGCGCTCGCGGAGAAAATCACGGTGATGCTTCCGGACGAGAAAGCCCGCCGCGTCGGGCAGAGCATCGCCGCGGCCAGTCTTCCGGAGGTGTGAGATGATATATACCAACGCCAGAGTTTTCACGCCCAAGGGCTTCGTGTCAGGTGGCTTTTGTGTCGAGAACGGACGCTTTGCCGAGGTTTTTGAAGGGGAGCGCCTCGCGGGCGTGGATCTGCGCGGCGCGACGGTGATCCCCGGTGTGGTGGACATCCATACCCACGGCGCGATGGGGGCGGACTTCTCCGACGGCGACCTCGAGGGCTTGAAGCGCATGGCGGCGTATCTTGCCAGCCGCGGCGTGACGAGCTTTGCCCCCACCTCCATGACCCTGCCGTATGAGACGCTTGCCGCCGCGTTCCAAACCGGGGCGGCGCTGCGCGAAAAGCGCCCTGCGGGCTGTGCGCGCGTGATGGGCATCCATATGGAAGGCCCCTATTTTTCCGAGAAAAAGAAAGGCGCGCAGAACGGCGCTTATCTCAAGCTGCCGGATTTCGAGGGCTTCCGCGCGCTGTATGAGGGCTGCGGCGGTCTTGTACGCATCGTTGACGTGGCGCCGGAGCTTGAGGGCGCGGCGGCCTTTACCGAAAAAGCCAGGGCGCTTTGCACCGTCTCCGTCGCCCACACCGATGCAGGCTATGAGGACGCGAGGGCTGTCTTTGCCGCCGGGGCAAGCCATCTGACCCACCTCTACAACGCCATGCCGCCGATCCATCACCGAAAGCCAGGCGTAATCGGCGCAGCCAGTGAATGCGAGGGTGTAACGGCGGAGCTCATTTGCGACGGGCTGCACGTTCACCCCAGCGCGGTGCGCATGGCCTTCAAGCTCTTCCCGGATCGCATCTGCCTGATTTCCGACTCGCTGCGCTGCTGTGGAATGCCGGACGGCGAATATGAGCTGGGCGGGCAGCGGGTCTTCCTCGCGGGCGGCGTGGCGAGGCTCGCCGACGGCACCATCGCAGGCGCGGCCTCCGACCTGTACACGGATATGAAAAACGCCGTCGCCTTTGGCATCCCCGCAGAGGAGGCCATCCGCGCCGCCACGATCCGCCCCGCGCGAGAGATCGGACGCGCAGACGAGATCGGCTCCATCGAAGTCGGCAAGCTCGCGGACTTTGTGGTATGCGACGGGAATCTCAACGCCCTGGAGGTCTATATCGGCGGTGAAAGGCAAGCCGCGCTGTAACGATTTCGATTGCGTATCCGTATTGGAATCATTCTATTCTAAAGCTTCTTAGCGGTCTATGGAAGGATCGTATAAAATCATTACAGGGAGTTGTGAAAAACTGCGTTTTTCACAACTCCCTGTATCTCAACGGCAAGGCTGCCGCCTGTTTTCGGTTTCTGCTTACAGTCTGCAGAAAGGAAGGGTCCAGTTATAGGAAACGAAATCCTGATCCTTCAGCAGGTTGGGAAATGCGGGCGCACTCTCGAGCTCGAAAACCGAGGAGATCTGACGATTCTCACTCATGTCTTGTAGCCTCCTTTCTCTCAAGTTCGCTGCGCATTATAGTCCCCTTTTGTCGGGATTTCAAGAGCAAAGCTGCCCAATGTTTCGCTGTTTTGCCCAAAATCTTCCCTTAATTTTTGTGCAGATCGTCATTTTTGCCAAGCACCACGGCCAATTCCCTGATTCCGTACCAGCGAAAAAGCGCGAGTGCGTCTTCGTTCAGCCGCTCGCCGCAGACGGCGATGGGCACGGCGGGCGGACAGCCCACACAGGGCGAGGCCAGCACGCGGCCAAGACAGCGCTCCACCGGCAGCGTCTCAAACGGGGAGAGCAGCGCCTCGCGCGGCGTGAGCGCCGTCTGAGCCGGACTGCGCTTCGGCGGTCTCGCGGTGATCGGCTCCCGCGCGGGAAGGCGCAGGAAAAAGTCCGTCACGCGCGAAAGCCCCTCCGTCTCCGGCGTGAGCATCAGCACCAGGTGATCCGCGTCGGCAAACTCCGGCACCATCCCGGCCTTCCTCAGCCGCTCCGCCAACGCCTCCCCGGTATAACCGCGGGGCTTTGGAAGCAGCGTGAGCTTCAAGGGCTCCGTGCCGCAAAGCTCCCAGCCCGCCGCTGAGAGCGCGGCCTTGCTTTGCGCCAGTTCCCCGGCGGTCTCGCGGATGCGCGCGGGGTAGTCGCCCGCAAGCAGAGGGTTGAGCGCGTCCAACGACTGGAGCAGCAGATAGGAGGGGCTCGTACTGGCAAAGAGCGCCATGGCCTGCTCGGCCATCGAAAGCAGCGCTTTCGGGCAGTCCTGTGAGAGATGCAGATACGCGCAGCCGGTCAGCGCGGGCAGGGTCTTATGCGCCGAATCGCAGCAGAGATCCGCCCCCCGATCCAGCGGATGGCGGGAGGGCGCAAGAAATTTCAGGTACGCGCCGTGGGCGTTGTCCACCAGCAGCAGCGCCCCGTTTGCGTGACAGAGCGCGGCGACGGGAGCCAGATCCAGCTCGTTTCCCAGATAGTCGGGGCTGGTGAGGTAGACCGCCGTTGGCTTTTCCGCTTCCTCGAAGAGCGCTTCCAGCTCTGAAAGCACCGGGGCGGAGGACAAAAGCTCCTCGCCCGCGCCGACCCAGCGAATCGGCAGGTCGAGCAGCGCCGCGCCCTCGAGAAAAACCCGGTGGGCGTTGCGCCCGGCGGCAACGAGCGGCGTTTTCCCGCAGAGCCGCGCGTACTGCTGCGCGAGCTGGAGCATGGCGCGGATGCAGAGGGACGAGCCCTCCACGGAATAGAGCGTCCGGGCGCTCCCAAAGAGGGCGGCGGCGTTTTCCTCGCTTGCGCGGATGATGCCCTCGGCGTGATACAGCACGTCCGCGCCCGGAATTTCCGTAATATCCAGCGCCTCACAGCCAAGCATCGGCTTTCCCTTATGCCCGGGCATGTGCAGCCGGACAGGATCGGAGGCGGCGTAGCGCCGCACAAAATCGCGGATCGGGGTGTTCACGCCTTGCGCCGCTTTTCGATCTGGCGGGCAATGGCCAGCATGATGGCGCACTCCATGCGCTTACGGAAGAGCTCACAGCCGGCCTCATACACGCCGGTGATCGCGCCGGTGGCGTGATAGGCGTTCGCCGCGCAGCCGCCGGAGCAGTAGAGCCGCGCCCAGCAGTCCCGGCAGGCGGGCTTCTGATAGACGTTGCAGGCGGCAAACTCGCCCTGCACCGCGGGGTTATCGAGGCCGTTCCAAATATCGCCGAGCTTGAACTTCTCGTCGCCCACGAACTGATGACAGGGGTAGAGATCGCCCCAGGGCGTGACGGCCATGTACTCCGTGCCGGAGCCGCAGCCCGAGATGCGCTTATAGATGCAGGGGCCGCCGGTGAGATCGAGCATATAGTGATAGAAGGTGAAGGGTCTTCCCTCCCGGTCGCGCTCGAGCATCAGCTCGGCCAGCTCCTCATACTGCCGCATGACGAGCTTTCGATCCTCCTCGGTGAGGGCGGAGGGATCGTCCGGCGCGCAGACCACCGGCTCCATGCTCAGCTCCGTAAAGCCGAGCTCGAGCATCTGGCGGATGTCGGCCAGAAAGTCGGGATTGTAGTGGGTAAAGGTGCCGCGCATGTAGTAGCTCCTGCCGCCGCGCGCCGCCACGAGCTTCTGAAACTTGGGCACGATGCGCTCCCAGCTCCCGTTGCCGGCGTAGTCCACGCGGAAGCGGTCGTGCACCTCCTTGCGTCCGTCAAGGCTCAGGACGACGTTGCTCATCTCCCGGTTGCAGAAGTCGATCACATCGTCGTCAATGAGCATGCCGTTGGTGGTGAGGGTAAAGCGGAAGTTTTTGTGCGCGTCCTTCTCGATGGAGCGGGCGTAGGCCACCAGGTCTTTGACGACCTGAAAGTTCATCAGCGGCTCGCCGCCGAAAAAGTCCACCTCAAGATTACGGCGGCTGCCGGAGTGCGCCACGAGAAAGTCCAGCGCCTGCTTGCCGACCTCGAAGGACATGACGGCGCGCTCGCCGTTATACTTGCCCTGGCTGGCGAAGCAGTAGGCGCAGTTGAGGTTGCAGGTATGCGCGACGTGCAGACACAGCGCTTTGATGACGCCGCCGCTGCGCTCCTTGAAGCGGCCTGCCATGGGCTCAAAGGTATCCGGGGTGAAGAGCCGCCCCTGCTCCTTGAGGGACAATACCTGCTCATAGCAGCGCTCGATCTCGCCGCGCTCCAGCGCGGGGTAGCTTTTTTGCAGGCTTTCGATTGCCTCCTCCCGGCTGCTCTGCTCAAAGAGGGCAATGCAGTCATAGGCCAGATCATCGACGACATGCAGCGCGCCGGAGCACACGTCCAGCACAATGTTGTAGCCGCCGAGTTTATATTGATGGATCATATTTCTTTCTCCTCGTGATAATAAATGCCGCCATGTTCATGGCGGCATTTACAGCGGTAAATAATTTAGGCAATACCGCATAATGCGGCAAGAGCAGATTCCGAGAAAAACCGAGTTCTGATGATGGCAATTTTTCGCAGCAATACTTTGTGTATTGCAAGAAAAAGTGACGAAATCAGGGCGCGGTTTTTCCGGAAGATGCCGCAGACGTATTGTGCGGTGTTGCCTTTACTTCTCCGCGTTCTCGCACTGCTGGTTGGCGATGCCGCAGCTGGTCTTGCAGGCGGACTGGCAAGAGGTCTGGCACTCGCCGCAGCCGCCGTTGACGGCGCTCTGGCAGAGATCGCGGGTCTCGATCGTAATGATGTGTTCCATAGTACCCTCCAAGTGTGGCTAAAGTTACTGGTATATCATACCGCAACTTGTCCCGCTCGTCAATCATTTTTCTCTTGCCCGGCGCGAGCTTTTTCCGGGACGAGGGCGTCAGCCGAAGCGGCAGGTGCTCTTGCCGTGCTGCTTGGCCCTATACATGGCGGCGTCCGTCTTCTCGAAGAGCTCCTCGGCGCTGGCAGCCTCTGAGCCGTGCACGATGCCAACGCTGACCGAGGTGGGAGGCAGGCCGTCCGCCGTGTCCCCAAGCTCCCGGTTGATTTCGACGATCTTCTGGGAAATCAGGTTTCTCTGCTTCTCCGTGGCGTGTACCATAAACACGACGAACTCGTCCCCGCCGATGCGGCAGATGTAATCGTCAGAGCGGAAATTGTTCCTGAGCACATCCGCAAGCTTGATTAGCACTCTGTCGCCTGTTTCGTGTCCGTAAGTATCGTTGACGCCCTTGAAATTGTCCATGTCGAAGAGCAGCATATATGTGTTGCTCAGGTTGATGCTGGACAGCAGCAGATCATAGCCCGAACGGTTGTAGGCGCCGGTCAGTTCATCGTGGGAGGCTTTGAAGTTCAAGTGCTCCAGGCTGCTCTTATAGACCTCATACATGGCGTTATAGGTGCGTGCCAGATAGCGAAACTCGTTGGCGCCCACCACGGGGATGGGGCTGTCAGCCTTGATGCGATCCACCGCTGTGAGCACCGGATGGATGCCAAGATGTGAGGTGAGCCAGACCATGAAGAAGATTCCGATGGCCTGCAGTACGATCACGATACGCACGCCGATCATCTCGTCCCGCAGGGACGCGAGCGCGGAGTGATCGGTATCATAGGCGATCAGCTCCAGCTCTTCAAGGCTGGCTTTCATGCTGCTGCGCACAAGCTCCTTCTGTCGGTAGTATTCCTCGTCCAGCACCATTTTCATGGCGCGGTGCATTTTCTCCTCCGACGTAAGCGCACGATCCTCTTCCTCAAGCTGCACCGAGCGGAGGATTTCCGGGTAATCCGTATACCCCCGCGCCTCGATCACGAGCTTCATGGCGTAGTATTCCCGCCGCATGAGCAGCAGAGAATTGTACATCGCGTCCTGCAGCCTCTCCAGCGCCGCCTGTGTCCCCTCGCCGTCCGCCATCCTTGTAATGGCCTCTTCCCGGTGATTGGCTTCGAAGGCCTCCTCAAAATACTCGTCAAGGAAGCGCATATCTCCCTCCACGGTAAAGCGCTGGGCGCGCTCTGTCAGATAGTCGGAGGCTTCGATCAACTCCGTGGCGGCATTGCGCAGCTCGATTTGCTGTTCGGAAGCCTCGGTCAGCTTTTGAAAGCTGTCGGCCAGATGAAAAGTAAACAGAAACATCAGGGAACAGGAGACGACCGCGCCGATTACCAACCACAGATGAACCGTGCGCAGGGAGAGCCCGTCACCCTTTTTCGTAATCTTCAGCATACTATCCTCTTTTTACACGGCGTGCGCAGCGCCGTTTCTCTTTCGTCTTTTTATTGACTCACGCCGATTCGTTTTTCGCCAGGATCTCCTCAAATTCCTGCACCGGCATAGGTTTATAGAAGTAGAAGCCCTGCATCTCGCTGCTGCCGCGGCTCTGGAGGAAGCGCGCCTGCTCGGCGGTCTCCACCCCTTCGGAGATCAGGCGCAGTCCCAGATTCTGCACCATGCTGATCACGCTGCTGATGATGGTGCGGCATTTTTCCTGGTCGCCGGAGGCGGTCAGGAAATTCAGATCGAGCTTGACGCGATCCACCGGCACCTCCTTGAGCATGTGCAGGGAGGAGTAGCCGCTTCCGAAGTCGTCCATTTCCACCTGAAAGCCCAGCGCGCGCAGCTTTTCTGTGGTAGCGATCAGCAACTGCGGACTCTCGGCGTAAGCCGTCTCGGTAATTTCGATGCGAAGCTGCTCCGGCCTCAGCCCATGGCGACGGACCAGCTTCTCAAAACAGGCGGGAATGTCTCTGCCCTCGCGAATATCGTCGCGCGACAGGTTCACCGACACACAGCGGTAGCAGCCCTGCGCATTCCAGCGTTGTAAATCCCGGCAGACCTGCTCCCAGACATAGCTGTCCAACTCATAGATCAGCCCGGCGTCCTCCAGGATCGGGATGAACTCGCCGGGGCTCAGCCAGTCGAGCTTTCCGTGCTTCCAGCGACACAGAGCCTCCGCCCCGGTGATTTTCCCGGTATCATAGTCCATCTGCGGCTGATACCAGACCTGAAGCTCCCCGTCCTCAATTGCCCTGGGCAGGCCGTTGGCAATGTCCAAAACGCGCTTGCCGTACTCCCACTGCTCGGGGTTATAGAATTCGTAGTTCCTGTTGAGACTCGCGCGCGCCCGTTTCTCCGCGACGCGCGCCAGATCCACCATGTGATCCACGTCGATCTTTCGGAAATCCCTGGGCACCAGGATGTAGATCCCGCTGCAAATCAAAACGCGGTTTTCCTTGCCCTGCTCGATGAAGTAATTCTCCATCGGCGCAAAGACATCCTGCTCGTCCCTGAGCATTTTCTCTTCGCCCTCGATACGCCGGAGGACTACAAAGTGATCGGCGGTGATGCGCGCAATGGCTTCCTTGTCCGACAGATACCGCTCGGACGTCTCCGCCCAGAAGCGCAGCAGCTTATCCCCGTCTTCGCGGCCAAGACTGTCGTTGATGAATTTAAAGCCGCGGATATTATTATATGATAGATAGTAGGGTTCGTCCGGATAGGTGCGCAGCAGCTCCTCCACCCGCTTGCGGAAGCCGTTCATGTTCAGCAGCCCGGTCAGCGGATCATAGTCCATCATCTTCCGCAGCGTTTCCTCCTGTTCCCGGCGCACGGCGCGCAGCCGCTGCACCGCAATCACGATCACCGCCGCGAGCAGCAGGGCGCCGAGCAGCAGGATCAGCCCGTATTCATACAGATAGTCGGAGAAATCATAGCGGTAGAGCCGCCGGGAGGTGTAGTCAAGGATCACGGCCTGCCGCCGGGTCTCGCTCACCGCGGCGATGCCGCGGTTCAGCCGCTCTACCAGCGCGCGTCCCTCCGGCGTATCCGGCGCGCCCGCGCGGAAGTCCATGAGGAACATCGCCGAGGGCTGCACGGTCAGATCCCGGTAGGCGGGCTTTTGCAGCACATAGCTCCAGACAAAGGAGTTATGCAGCAGCGCGTCCACCTCGTTTTTCCGAAGCGCCTTCACACTCTCGGCCATGGAATCGTATTCGCGGATTTCCATATCGGGAAAGAGGCTGTGCAGCGTTTCGATCGCGCCGCCGAGGGAACGCAGCATCCCGACGCGCAGCTGACCCAGCGCGGGCATTTCCCGGTTGCCCTTTGTGACGAAGGTGAAGGGCGTCTGAAACAGGTTTTCCGTGACGACGGAGCTCTGTCCGGCGGTGCTTCTGATGGCGCTGCCGAAGGGCATGAGGACGTCATACTCCGGATTGTCGAGCGCGTCCTTGAGCGTATGTTCCCGAACGGCGCGAAAACGCACCGTATAGCCCGCCTCTTCCGCCGCGGCGCGCATCAGGTCCACGCCGATGCCGATCACCTCGCCGCTGTCCGGCTCCTGATAAAAAATCGGGCAGCGGTCAATGGGGACGCCCACCGTCAGCGTTTCGCTCCCGCTCTGCGCGGATGCGGCCGACGCCGCCAGAGGCAATAGCAGCAGCCCCCAGAGAAGCCTCACCAGGAGCCGGATCACTTGTGTATGGTTTTTCATGGGGCGCCACCCTCTCCGTCGGTTCAGAAAGCCGTTGTATTCTGACCACCGCCATTTTATAACTATGTCGCCAGGCGTTTAGATGCCTCCGGCGGCCCCATTTCTTTGAACGCCCAAAGAAGAGGCAGTGTCCGCAGCGAATACTTTGTGCATTTGCAGGGACGATACGGAAGCACGACGCAATTGCGACCGCAAAAACGAGCCTTTCCAGATCATAGTATAACACATTCCTGTGATAAAATCCACTGTGCACCGTAGGCTTGGTGGATTCGAACTCCTGCCGCCTGTGAGCGTCCCTTTTCGGCGCTTTTTGTCCCGCCTCACTTGCTGGGCGCCAGCCCAGCGGCGTTCGTT
>CAJOCV010000019.1 GCA_905233785.1 uncultured Oscillospiraceae bacterium | reverse complement strand
TAATCCTCTGGCAGGTATCTTTCCAATACAGGAGCAACAGTGAGGTAGCATTGCTGATAATTCTCCACAAACTGAGCTTTTTGGGCTTCATAATGGTTCCGCTCAGACTTCACGGTTTGCTGCAAAAAGCTGCCGCACGAATGATACAGCACGAATCCTGCCGCAATTCCAACCAGCAGACCGATAAGGCCCGGAAGCCCAAGCTTCTGAAAAAGACCTGCTGCAACCAGGCCTAAAAACAAGCAGATTCCTCCGACAAAGAGCTTCATATCCGTGCCTGCTTTTTCAGAGGCCTGCGAACACAGGCTGATTTGCTTGTAGTTCTCCTCCATAGATCGCAGATCCGGGAGAATCTGACGAAGGCTCCCGGCACATTCTGCCGTATTGATCACCGCAGGAGATGACGAGACGGGTCGTCCACATTCCGAACAGAAATACATATGATCCTGAATATGTGCTCCACAATAGGGACAAAACACTGTAAACCCTCCTTCTTTTACCGCTGCGGTACAGCTCCATAGAGATTGTCAGAGACGTCACCTTTTTTGAACATAAGGAAGAGCATGAGAATTTCGTTTACATACGGGACAAAGGACAATGCGGCCAAAAAGCCCTTACGTCCTATGTCGTGCAGTCTCTTTACCGAGATTGTCACAAGGTATAGATTGCTGACAATAATGATCAGCCAGTATACCAACGGAGCATCTTGCTTCACTGAGAACGCTATGATTGAGATCACGGATAAAAGGATTGAACGGATAAAATAGGATCTTCTGCTCATTCTTCCTGCGAAAAGGGTATTCATTTTCTTCTTCCTCCCAATAATCTTTCTTCGGGCTGCATCCTCTCAGCCTCTTCTGTCTATTAAGTGCCACCTGTACGCCGGAAGGTTTTATGATATTAAAAAAATTTTTTAGCGCTGATTCTAAGTCCGCTCACCTTTGTCTCCAAGTTCAAATGCTTTTCAGCTGAAATATAATTAGCAACATATCTAAAGTATACGACACCCCATCTGAAAGGTACAATTCTTTCAGATAGGCGGTGATGAAATGGATGTGATCGGTAAGCTGCGGCAGATGATGGACGAAAGAGCATGGTCGACCTACCGCTTCGCAAAGGAATGTGGCCTGCCGGAGGCGACGATTGGGAACATCTTCAGGCGCAACACAGTGCCGACGATCGGAACTTTGGAAATCATGTGTCAGGGGCTGGGCATCACGCTTGCGCAGTTCTTCTCCGAAGGCGAAACGATCGAGCTGACGCCGGAGCTGAAAGAGATCGTGAGCCTTTGGATGAGCATGACGCCCAGGCAGCAGACTGCGGCAAAAGACATCTTGTCATCGATCAAGAATCTGTGATCCATCAAGCGGAGCTGGGAACGGCTCCGCTTTTTTGTATTTTTTTCTCCTGCGCGATAGGATCTGACAGCATTCGACATGCAACATGGGCTATAATCTGTTCAGTTGAACGGTATAACCGTTATATTGAACGAAAGGATCGCTGTGTTATGATGGAAAATGGAATGCTGTACGCAAGAAAAGCAATAGAAACCGTCGCGGAAAGGGACGGCGTTTCTTCGGAGGAAGTCCGGAGAGTTATCCGGGAGGCGCTTGAGGAGGCGCGGAATCATAACCACCAGTGAGCTGGTGGTTTGCTCAGACCCTATAAGGGTCATTGCTTGCTAACCCCCAAGGGGGCGCTGAACAATAGCATTGCATCGATAGCGCTGCAACCTGTAAACAGGTCATACCTTTCTATCTTGCATAGTGCAGGATTGTAGTGCTATATTTGTCCCATATAAAGCCTTCTTGTAATCTGTTGATGTGTCGGCAAACCATCAGCTCAGAAACTTGAAGGCTTTATTATTTGCCAAGGCTTTTTTATCCACCCCTGGTAGAACCAGGGGTTTTGTCAAGCTAAAGCGCCAAGAAAAGAACATCAAGCGCATACCGCTTGATGTTCAGATTGAGATGTATCAGGAGCTCCTCGCCGCCGCGCAGGCGAAGGGCGAGTCTGTGAACGGCTTCATCAAGGCCGCGATCCGCGCCCGTCTGGAACAGGAAGCCGGACAGGATATACAATGATCCGCGCCTCTGAGCGGCCGCCGTTTCTCACCGCATTCCTCACGTCCGCTGTGAAAAACGGAGAAAGCGTGACATACCAAGAGGGAAGGGGCTTGTGTCCCCTGGCCGCGCGAGTTGGTCTGCAATACCGCAAAACTGTGGGGTGAAGTCGTGTTTTCACGATTTCGCCCCACAGTTTTTTCTGTGCCTGCGATTTACCGCCGCGGGGGGGCAGCTTGTTTACGGCTTCATTCCCGCTTTCCTCGTGTTACGGTACGCAGGGCGGCGGTGACGGCGCGGGCGATGGCTTCCGCGTTCAAGGCTTCATCCGGGCGGGGCAGGTGCACGAAGCCGCAGGGGATCGCTTTCCCCTGCCGCGCAGCCCAGCGCAGCATGGCATACAGCAGGCTGTTGCACACGAAGGTGCCGGCCGAGTCAGAGAGAGCGGCAGGAACGCCCTCCGCGCGGATCGCATTCACCAGCGCCTCGTTCGGCAGCGTGGAAAAACATACTCCGGGGCCGCCCGGCTCGATGGCTTCGCCGCAGGGCTGATACCCCGCGTTGTCTGGCTGGGAAGCGTCCATGCGGTTGACGGCGAGGCGTTCGGGCATGACCGCATGCCGTCCGGCGGCCTGTCCGAGGCAGACGATCGCGTCGGGCTGCAGCGCCTCGGCCGCGGCGACCGCCCGCTCCGCCGCAAGGCCAAAGACCGTCGGGAGCAGCTGCTTGCATGCATCATACTCCCCCACATGCTCCGGCAGCGCCTCTAGCACAGTCTGTGAAATATTGTCCTCGTCATCGCCAAAGGCGTCAAAGGCTGTCATCAGCAGCTTCATCCCAATTCTCCGTCCTCTCGTGTTATCTCACGTACTTCCCCGGGCATATGAAGCTCTTCGTTGCGTCTGTGATATTACTTTATACTCTGCAAAAAAGACCAGCATTGCTTTCCGGTTTTGATGAATTCCAAAAACTCGCGCTGATCATGTGCATACTGATATTCATCTTTTTCAAAACCTAGTATTGCACGATAGGCGCAAAGGAGTTTCCCAAATAGGCAGCCCGCATTTACGTAACTGATTTGCTTTTCCATGAAACTGTTATAGACACTCTGATAATAATTTTGTGAACTTGTATCTGACACCTGATTGCTCTTATACTTATCTGATAGCAGACATAAACCGTTTGGAATTGTTCTATTAAAGATCGCTGGATTGAAGACAGAAGAAATAGAGAATCGCTGTTCCGCCCGCGAAATGTCAATTTCGCAATCATTTAGTAAAACCAGAAGGATTTCAAGACACATATACCCCGAATCAACAACTTCGTCCTTCGCCAAGAACTTATGTATCAATTCGCATTTGTTTATGATAGAGATCCTGCTACGCATGTTTATTCCGTCAAAGATACATCTTCGGAATTCTATAACGTCCTGTTCGTTCGTTGTTGCAGATTGTAATTTGAAGTGCTGCGTATAGTTCGCAAACCTCTCATCAAAACCATCATTGATCGTTCCGGCCTCAAGCCTTAGCTCGAACTGGATAAACTTACGCAGATAGCTTGTTGCATCTACTTGTTCACCGTAGATCTGCCTCACGATATGTTCTAACTGCCCAAGGTCAATAGTAAGTATAACCTGAACATTTGGGATTCCCTCAAACAAGTGATGCAAGCGCTCCAGCACCTTTATCGTATATTTCGGCAGGCAGCGGTCGAGCTCGTCTACAACAAAAATAACTGTCTGTTTTTCGGCCAAAGACGTTACCGTTTCCCGAAGCGATTTCAGGTGCTCTTTAAAATCAAAATACCGGTCATATTCGTGTGATTCTCTGATTTTCTTTTCGGCTGCTTCACCGCCTTCTTTGATTGTCTCAACAACTTTTTCGAGGTTTATTCCTGCTCTTTCTTCAACAAGCTGAACCGCTTTTTTGACCAGTCCCTTTCCGATCACCTTCAAAATCGCAACTATTTTCGTTTTCAATTCATCAGGCAACAGATCAACGCTCTTGTTAATTTGGTCAAGGATAGAAGCCACGATAGCCACCAAAGGCTCCTCGTAGAAGTCATATTCCCAGCAGTTGTAGCGAAATAATAAATATCGATCCTCTATTTCACCTTCTTTCCCGATGACTTTGGCTTGTTCTTCAAACATATCAAGAACGAAGGTTTTTCCGACACCCCAGTTGCCATTGATTGCGTAACAGGCGTTTTTCCTGTTGTCAGACAAGGTTTCTGCAATCGTCAGCATGCGCTCTACGAATCCTTGACGATCAAGAAGATCCACGATCTTCGATTTCTCTTGCGATTCTTCTATCGTTGGAATAACAATATCCATTATCCTTCCCTCCATTATTACTGTTCCTTGCCGTAGCTTCCCCGCTACTTATAAAACGAGAACTCTCCCGAAAGTGTTGCCGCTCAAGGCACTTTTTTATCAACTATATCATATCGAGCCGCCTTTTTCTACCGTTTGGAACGTCTGAAAAACCGTGGGGTATGCGGTTTCTCATGCTCTCCTCGCATATTTCGCGCTCCGCGAGATTGCTTCACGGGGCGGGACGGTATATACTTGTGAAAGAAAACTCTTGGACTGTTCTCGTCATTTACCTCTGACGACACGGTTTTAATTATTCAGGTGCTGTGATGATCCGTAGACGCATTTTATTCTATGGCTGGGTGCAGGGAGTTGGCTTTCGCTATCGGGCGCTGCATGCGGCCGGGCTGTATGGCTGCACCGGTTGGGTCAGGAATGAGTGGGACGGCTCCGTGACCATGGAGATACAAGGCACGGAGGAGGCCATCGATTCCGTGATCCTTGCCATTGAGCGCGGTTCCTATGTCCGCATCGAGAACATGAACAGTCGGACGCTGCCCGTCGTCGAAGCGGAGCACAGTTTCCTCTGCGAATGACGCGATCCCGCCCCCGGCAAACACGATCCTCGGCGACAACCGGCAAAAAAGAGCCATACGCAACGCCGCAAAACACGCCATCCCCTGAGCAGCCCCGCTTCAAGCACAAGCTGAATATGTTGGAGTCGAGAGTGATCCTGCCGAAATGGATTGGGGCTTTGTTCGCGCTCGGGCTGCTATTGCTCCCGTTTGTTTCCCCGGAAAACGGTCGCCTGCCTCGCGTTCGGCTTGTCCAGGCTCTTGCTGCTGGTGCTGCTCGTCCTGCCGACTGCCGAGGCGCATCAGGACGAGGTGCTGTATGAGCCGGCTATGCGGGAGGATCGGGAAAAAAGGCCTCAGGGAGAGCACGCGAATTTGAAAGAGAGCGGCGGCAGGAGGGGTGCAAGGCATGGCCTGCAAATCGGTCAACAGCATCGCACGTCCCCAGCGTCTGGAGCGCGGAAGCGACTGAAGAATATGTATATACACACATTCTGTGATGCATACACATATTCTTTTCGCGCTATTAAATGTATGTGCATATTGCGGTAGTCAACGGCCGCTGATGCGGAGCTAAACGGCCGCGATGCGGTGTCAGCGGCCACCCTTACTTCACAAAACCTTATGCCGCGAAAGGCTCTTTACATGAGTAGCGCATGATAGGCTATTTGCCATGGCAAACAGGCCGAAAGGCGCTGTCCTGCCGCGTTTGCCAAAGAAATCATGCGCGATGGAGGCTCATGTCAAGAGCACCGTGGAATAATGTTTTGCATCCGGCCGCTGGCACCGCCGGGCGGCCGTTGGCCACCGCATCAGCGGCCGCCGCCCTCCGCCGATTGCAGTATGTTCATTCTGCAGGCAGGAAGATTGAAATGCGCGATCTGATCGCGCCACCGCTGTCAACGGGTTACGCTACCAACGGCGTGGGTGCCGCTATAGTTCACGTCGATGTGCATACCAAGATCACCTCTGCCGCGTCGCTTAGGCGACGACGCAGTTGTAGTACACCCGTTCGAGCAAAAGGTCATTTCTGCCGAACGCTAACAAAACACACCATGGTTCGGTTCAAAACCATGGTGGTCTTATGTTTATCGGAACAAAAAGTCTATACGTCTAAATGCATTTCCATCCTTAGCAGTTCCTCACAATATAGATGGCACGCCGCCATCTCTTCCGGCGTTACATAATGATCGTGCGCCAGAGGATCTCTAATATCTAAAATTTGCATTAGTTTATTGGATTGTTGAAAACCGGTACAAATAATACGTGATATCATTCGGCATACAGGGCATCTGATGGCTTAAAGATGCCAACATGAGCAATTCGGCGCTAAACCGGATTGTTATGTTGCTTGTTGGAAAAAGTTCTCCAAATCCCCCCAGAACGCTGGATCTCTTCAATGGTTGCACATTTCTATAAAGCGCTTTTGTGTTAAGTCCGAGTTACGGAAAGAGCATCTTTTTCTTCTGTTTTGTCTTTCTCTATGCCTAAAATGCGATCAACATCAGCCTTAACGACGAGGCGTTTTTCATTTGGTCTCGCGCTTTTCAGTATGCTGCATAAGAGAAAAGATTTTCTGCCAGATGGAGGAAATCGTTTTCAGAAAACAAGCCACGGCGATTCCTTCTGCAAGAAGTATGCTATCTACACTCATGCCGGCGGTTATGTATATCTTATTTCGTGTGATCATTTTTATTGCTTTCACCGCCGGCAAGGGGAATTTGAAAAAGCGCTTCCGTCCGGAACGTCAAAACGCTATGATCGCCGGGATAGAATCCCCAATCGTTCCCGTACCATCGCTTTTACACGAGAAAAACCGTCTCGCAAATGCAGACCGGTGACGGCGCAGGAGCAAGTCCATGGAACACGCTTCTTCTCGAAGGTCGCCGACATCGGATCAGGGTTCACCATCTCATGCGAGTACTCGTCCGATGTTCTGTGTGTCGTCGTCTTCACCATTCGTTCGAAGCCCCTCTCTCTTGCCGCTCGGCTTACCATTGCCCCTATACCTCATCCGGTTAGAACAGCCGCGCTTCTCTGCAAACGCCCGGCTAGCCAGGGGTTTTGCAAGCTGTCTCGCTCAAAAATTCTGCACATCAAAAAATGCGTTTTTTCTTAGTCCCCTTCGTTTGTATTTACTTTTTCCAGCAGTTTTTCTTAGTGCTGCAAAGATTATTTTTAAGTCTTCCAGCAGCTGAACCGAGCCCAAAAACCTTTTTAAGCAAGGATACTCATTGCCGACTAGAACGCCGCTCTGAATTCCCGCACCTTTCCTTTCGCACAGACGATAGCCCGATCATATTATCGCCAGGCAAATTTCAGCGCCCGGCTTTGAAACGAACCGGGCGCTGAATGATTTTTCTGCTAGAGCACATTCATATTGCTATTCTATGAAATCGCCTTTTAGTCATAGCCCATGGTCGGAGAACACACTATCAGACCTCATTCCGATACAACCGATTCCATTCGCTGACGGGCGGTCTCTTGCGCGCGGCGCTCCCGGTCGGAGAGGCGCGCGCCGTTCTGCCAAAGGGCGCGGGCTGTCCAGTAATCCAGTTTAGCGCGGGAGAAACGCATCTGGCTCACATCAATATCATAGAGCGTGTACAGCACATCCAGGCAGCTCCCTGAATGCAAATCCCATACTCGCAGGCTTCCGTCATCCGATCCACTGACTGCAAGACCGCCCTCCGTCACTGCTATGCAACGAATCGCGTCGGTATGCCCCTTCAGCTCGTGCAGGCAGTCTCCAGAGTGTAGATCCCAGATTCGCAGGCCATTATCATACGAGCCGCTGACAGCCAAGCCGTCCGCCGTCACCGCAACACAAGAGACCGAGTCGCTATGCCCTTTCAGTTCGCGTAGGCAGTCTCCAGAGTATAAATCCCAGATCCGCAGACTGTTGTCATACGAGCCGCTAATAGCGAGGCCGTCCTCCGTAACTGTTAAGCAACTAATCCGGCCGGTGTGCCCCTTCAGCTCGCGCAGGCAGTCTCCAGAGTGCAGATCCCATACCCGCAGACTTTTGTCATCTGAGCCGCTGACAGCCAGGCCATCTGCCGTCACTGCCACGCAACCAATCCGGCTGGTATGACCTTTCAGCTCGTGCAAAAAAGCTCCTGAGCAGAGATCCCATACCCTCAGACTGTAGTCGCCCGAACCACTGACAGCAAAGTTGTCCGCCGTTGTTGCGGCGCAACTAATCCATCCGCTATGCCCCTTCAGCTCATGTAGACAAGCTCCGGAGTTGAGATCCCATATTCGCAGACTGTTGTCATACGAACCACTGACAGCTAGGTTGTCCGCCGTTACTGCCAGACAACCAATCCGGCTGGTATGGCCCTTCAGCGTTCGTAGGCAACACCCTGAGCGAAGATCCCAAATCCGCAGGCTGTTGTCGTCTGAACCACTAACGGCGAGGCCATCTTCCGTCGTAGCTGCACAGAATACCGAGTCTGTATGTCCCTTCAGCTCGTGCAGACAGTCCCCCGAGCGCAGATCCCACACCCGCAGACTGCTGTCATACGAGCCACTGACGGCGAGGCCATCTACCGTCGTAGCTGCGTGGAACACCGAGTCTGTATGTCCCTTCAGCTCGTGCAGACAGTCCCCCGAGCGCAGATCCCACACCCGCAAGCTGTTGTCATCTGAAGCGCTGACGGCAAGGTCACTTTCTGTCAGAATCACACAGTGAATCCAGCCTGTATGCCCCTTCAACTCACGCAGGCAGTCTCCAGAGCGTAGATTCCAAACTCGCAGGCTGTTGTCATACGAGCCGCTAACGGCGAGGCCCTCTGCTGTGACTGTCACGCAGGGAATCGGGTCACTATGCCCTTTCAACTCGTTGAGACAGTCCCCCGAGCGCAAATCCCAAATCCGTAATGTGTTGTCCCAAGAGCCGCTGACGGCAAGACCATCGTCCGTCACTACCACACAGGAAACTTTGTTGTTATGCCCTTTCAGCTCTTTGAGGCAGTCACCGGAGCGCCAATCCCAGACCCTCAGGGTACCGTCAGGCGAGCCGCTGACGGCAAGGCCATCATCTGTCACTGCCACGCAGCTTACGCTGCCGGTATGTCCCTTCAGTACGTGCAGACACTCCCTCGAGCTTAAATCCCAGACCCTCAGAGTTCTGTCATAAGAGCCACTGACGGCAATGCCGTCTGATGTTACTGCCACAGAGCTTACAGTGCGAGTGTGCCCCTTTAGCTCATACAGACTGGCCTCAGAACGGAGGTTCCAGACACGCAGGTTGTTGTCATGGGAACCACTGACAGCAAGGCTATCCACAGTTGTTGCTACACAGGAAACCAAACCATTATGCCCTTTTAGCTCGCGCAGACAGTCCCCAGCGCGAAGATCCCATACTCGCAGGCTATTGTCATACGAGCCGCTGACAACAAGGCTGTTCCCCGACACAGCCAAGCATGAAACCGGGCCGGTATGCCCCTGTCCGCAGAAGGTAGCAATATCGAACCGCGTCCCTTTGCTGAGTTCTTGCTTGCGGAAAAGCTTCAAATCGCGCTCTCCTTGGTTTCCGTAGCGTGCCAGGCTGAGGCCGCGCAAATCCATACCGGAAAAGTTCAGCTCCATCGGCACACCTGCTCTGTGGCGGTGCAGCTCAAGCTGAGCATAAAGGGCTGCGGAATCGGTGGTCTGCTGCACACGGTTTGCCTCCCACAGGCTTTTGGCAGTATCGATAGCCATCAGCTCCGCCGCATAGTCCAGCGCCAAATGATGCGCCGTGCGCCACCAGAGCACGGGCAGCTTGTTATTCTGAATTTCCTCTGCCGCGTTCACAAGATGCAGCCCAGCCAGACAGTCGCGGAAGCTCTGATGCGGGAAGCTGTATTCACGTGCCGCCCTTCTCGAGTTCTTTCTCGCAGGAGCCTGCACCAGCAGACCGAGTCCAGACCAGAGAACATCCTCCCGTATGAGAAAGTCCCGCGTCGGATACGCGCCATATTTCTCGTTGTAGGCGTCGAAGAGTTCTCCCAAATGTGCCGGAAGCGCTTCTAAATTGAGTTCGCTCATCGCTTGCTTTGCGATATCGTCGATCTCCTTCCGGGTCATAGATAAGCGCCCGCGCTCGACCATGGCAAAGGCCACATAGGGCAGGATGTATTCGCAGCAGAGCGCGCAGCGGAACACCCATTTCTCCGAGTTCTTTTTCAGCAGTTCCCGCTGAAGATAGTTCCAGATGAGCGCGCTGCGAGTCGGCTCCGGTCTGGGCTTCAGTGCATAGCCGTAGGCCATCACGCTCTCGAGTCTGTCCGCCTTCATGTACAAAGTCAGGAAGAGCGGATAGCGCAGCACATCCCAGAGTTCGGAATCCGCAGGGGGAACCGTCTTTTCGTTTTCCCGCAGAATCGCTTCCACGCGCTCACATGTCTGCGGCGCAAGCTCGACCCCGATGGGGTCCCCCAGCAGGCGCTTGGACAGGCTCCCGCCGTCAAGCGGTCGGGATACAGCAATCATTTGTGCGCCGGGATGCGCTTCACTCCAATCTTTCAGCATTTCAAACGCTTCGTTCTGCTGGGACAGAGATATCTCGTTAAACCCATCGAGCAGCAAGAGAAGTGTAGGGCCATGATTCCAACCCCGTGATGCCAGAAGGCCGATCTCCTCGATATGTTCTGTCTGTTGCTTTTGCAGATACTCCTTGATCGTGAGGCAATTTCCCTCTTCCGGGAAGAGCTTATACAGCGGCACATAGAGCGCTGGAACTCGTGTATGCCGTCCCATTCTCGGCGGCGTGAGAAGCGTTACGGTTTTTCCGATCCCGCCGTCGCCCTCGATCACGATGCTGTGATTCTCCGGCAGAACCCAGCTTTCCGCGATCAACTCCCAGACCGGGCCTGCCTCTCCGTCCGTGCGCCGTGTTCCTGATGCAGTATAGGCCAAGTCCTGCCAGTCTTCCGTATAACTTTTGCTTTTGATCTCCGGGAACAGCCGCTCGTCCAGTTCATCCCTCTTCATGAGCGTGAAGCTCGGGTGTCCACGCCGTACCTGCTCCAGTCTGTCGTCCAGGTATTGGTGTAGTATGTCCGGCTCATGAGAATGTACTTGGGCTGGAGCTGCAGGCTTTGCTTTTGCCTCACCGGGCTTGCGCAGGGGATAGCTGTCCGCTTTCCCGTCCGGCTGTACCTCCGCCCCATATTCCGGTCGCCAACGCCAGAATTGAAACTTGACAGCGTCGGTCTCCGTGTCCCAGTCGTGCCAGTAGAAGCCGAAATCCGAGTAGGTGTCGTTCTCATCCGAGACACCCTTGGCGCAGACGACATTGGGAATCCTTACACCGCCAAGCTGGTTCGCTTGCAGAGGAATCGTCTGATGTTCTGGGTTGGTCTCCTTCCGGTGCGTGTCCCCGCAGAGATAGGCGCTGATATTACTCGCAAAGAACGGCACCCGCAGTTTATGGCGCTGCGCTTCACACAGGTCATAGTAGCTGTTATGCCCCAGGGCGAGTGTCGGGAGAACGGGGTCGTAACCGCGCCAGATTTCCTCTCCCGTGGCTGTCAAGGCGTCAAGCTTCTGATTGCCGTATTTCTTCGGCTCATAGATTAGAGTGGTATTCAAGTGCAGAATATTCAGCCGGCTGTCCCAGCAGCGGACATGCACCTGCGCTGGCAAAAAATCATCCCCGGCGGGATAGATACCCAGACGACGCACGAAGTCGCAGTAGGGCTTGTAGCACTTCAGGCGGAGGTAAAGGCTGTCCTGCCAGTCCTCCGGCTGCTCGCACTTCAAATCGTCCAGCGCGCTCTTTTGCAGCCTCTTCCAGTTCGGTTCCACTTTTATCTGCTCATGAAGCGAAGCGTCGTTCCCCACGTCGTGGTTCCCTGGGATGACAAATACCCCCTCAGCGGGGTCGATGTCCATCGCTGTAAACAGCTTTTTCAAGAACTCCTCGGCCTTGCCATAGTCGCTGTCCTTGAAATTGTGGAAATCGCCCGTGACAATCAGCAGCTTCTCATGCCGCGACAGCCCCTGTACTGCTCCGGCTTCCCGAAGAAGCACAGTCTGCATATTGTTCGCCTGCGCATCCAACGCAAAATGCAGGTCCGAAAGGTGCAGTATCCTCACCATGTTCCATCACCCGCCTGTATTTCTATATGGATTGATTATAGTGACAAAGCTCAGGAGCGTCAACCATCTTCGACAGTTTTCGTCCATGTGTTGCCGCCTGTCTGGGCTCGCGACTGTTGGAGTTGTTCATGGCGTTTTTGAGACACAGCCAGCTGTAAAAAAGAACCCGAGAGACGATCTCGGGTTCACAATTACACAATAATATGTAGATTATTTTATTCAACAGCGAGGATCGACGAGGGAAACGTACGATAGCTGACATTTGTGGGCAAAACCCGTTTATAGTAATCCGCCTGCCAATCCAGGCACATGATCTCAAAACATTTCGCCGGAATGCGCTGAATAGCATACGCGATCCGATCGATCAGCTTGGTGTCCAACGCGAGACCGCAGATCACCTCAATATTGTCGTCCCGACGATGGAGATCAGAAATCATTCCACTGCCCCTTTCCCTGTAATACCCGTTTTCGACCGCAATGTCTCCCATGTCAGACGCTGTCTGTGCATCATCGTTCTCCATCAGCCACGCTAAATACTTTGCCCCTTCGGGGTCGTTGGGAATAATGTACAGATGGTCAAAACTCCTCCCGAAAACCTCGCGTTTCTCCCGCTTGCGTTTTTCCCCGATGTAGTGATACGCAAATTCGCGTGCATTGCCAACGATCAGCGCTGCCGTTGCGCCGGAAGCATTCCGCTGTGCGCTCGGCGTAATTGACTGTGTACGTCCCCACAGCCTGTAAGCATTCAATTCGGCGTCCGCGAGCCATTTGCTCCAGCTCATCGCAAACTTGGGTGCCGTAAACAGCATCAAGCTCTTATATGCGGATTCAAGGATCCCCGCATAGCGCCCGGGGCGAAAATCTTCGTACTGACCGAATAGCTCTTCCGCGATTCGCTGCTTTACAGTAGTGCGATCCATGTAGACCATATGTCCGCATTCGCCCGGCTGATGCTCCGGCAGGAAGGGTTCCATGTCGTCGATTGCATTTTTCGCCGCAAAATCGGAGAAGAAGTCCCGTAATGTATAGCCGCCGCGCTTCTGCTCTCCCTTGCTCTCGTCATCTGCGTATGTATCCCCGTCATCGGCCTTGATACCGCCAAACACTTCCGCCGGGATGATGGCACCGGCGCAATGCGACAACACCAAGGCCGTCGTCACAGCTGCGATCCTCTGCCGGGTCGAAGTCCTGCATTCGTAATCCGAAAAGATCTGTAGTCCGGCATTGGCCTCCAGCAACTCTCGAAAGCAGCCATTTTGCTCAGCAAGGAATGCGATGCCAGCTCTGGTAATGACGTACAGCGTTTGGCTCTTGCGTTCTTGCTTTCGACTTTCCTCGGCATTGACCTCTTTGATGTGCCTGGCGCTGATTGACTTCTTTGTAAATTGCGCTCGCCGTGAAGGGCTGGAAAAAAGCAGATTGAGCGTCTTACTGTCTATTACCCTGAGCAGCGCTATGGCGCATAATGCGTCATAGTATGAATGTGTCATAGGAATTTTCATCTTTCTACCCTCCCATAGGTTTGTTGATTGATTCATGTGGTGTTCTCTCCAGCGTGAAACGCTTTTCTGCTCGCGGTTCTGGCTACTGGTTTTTGAACTTGTCCTGCCAGTACAGCACGATATTCTCCTCAGACTGTATCCCATACTGTTTTGGCGTGATCGTGATGTAAGTTCCTGACGGGATCGTTTTATCAATGCGCGCACTGTAATAGAAGTTGCAGCTTAACGCAGAGTCTCCACCCGGGAACAGATGTGTGATCCTGTCCGTCACGTGCTTGGTCAGATGGTTGTCGTTATCGATATGCTGTTCATGTGTGGATGCATATATAAACAGATAGTGCACAATCTTCTCGCGGTATCTGCTGAAATTGTAGTCGGCATATCCCGGAGCGAGCATGATGGCGCGCTGCACAGCGTCGCGATACATGACGCAGTGCTCCACGGGCTGCCCTCTGCGCAATTTTTTATTATGCATACTGCACAGCATAGGTGTATGTACATATATCGCATGCGGTTCGAGGTACGCCTGAATTTGATCGAGGGGCAGGAGCAGTTGATAATGACTGGTCTCCTCCGCCGTTGGATCTGACAGCAGCCCTTGACTGGGCGGCACACTGGAGATGGCATACAGGGCGTTCCCAGCACGGCGGATCGTGGCGTACACGTCCTCGATTGCAGCAGCGCAATTGGAAGCAATGCCGTCGATCGAAATAGATGAAAAGAGCTGGTTATGCAATTCGGCACATTGTGCATCAAGTTTGATAAGATCACATATCATGTTCCTTGCAAGCTGTGCTGCGCTGCTCAAAGTTGCTCTCACAATCGTTAGATTGTCGGTGCATACTTGGGTTTGTAATGTGTTCATATTATTCTCCTCGAAGCAAACAACTCTTTACGCATTTCACCGGAGACGGCTCAGGTTAGAGCAATGTAGATCGTTATTTTCTCAGCTCGCCTCCGTGATCCTTGCGTTCAGACCGCAATAGTCCATCGTCACGATGCCCGTCGTGCCGTGGCGGTTCTTATCGAGGATGAAGTCGATCTCCTGCGGCTCCCACGGAGCGGGCTGCTCCTTCGGCGGGAGATACTGCGCGCCGCGAAACAGCAGGCACACCACGTCGGAATCCTCCTCCACCGCGCCGGAATCGCGTAGATCGGCCATCGTCGGGCGTCTGCCCTCGCGCTGCTCCGACTGCCGGTTGAGCTGGCACAGCGCGAGGATCGGCACGCGCAGCGACAGGGCGAGCTGTTTGAGCGCGTGCGCCGTCGCGGTCATCAGCTCGTAGCGGCTGCCCCTCTCCGTGGGCTTGACAAGGCCAATGTGATCCACCACGACCAGTGCAAGCCCGTCGACACAGCGCGCCTCCCGCTCGATGTCCTCCAGCGTGGACGGCAGATCGCGGATCAGAAACGGGCGCTGCGCGAGCAGGTCAAAGGCCGCGTTCAGCTTCGGCCAGTCCTCGCCGCTGATCCTTCCGCCGTAGATCGCGGAGCGGCTCAGGCCGGAGAGATTCGCCGCGCGGCAGGCCCAGAGCTGCACCTCCGTCATTTCCAGCGAGATGTACAGCACCTTGCCCCCGGCGGCGGCCACGTTCTCGGCGATATTGAGCGCCGCCGTGGTCTTGCCCGTGCCGGGACGCGCAGCGACGGTGATCAG
>CAJOCV010000018.1:4800-20187 GCA_905233785.1 uncultured Oscillospiraceae bacterium | reverse complement strand
GGCAACACCGCACAATACGCCTGCGGCATCTTCCGGAAAAACCGCGCCCTGATTTCGTCACTTTTTCTTGCAATACACAAAGTATTCCTGCTCAATGAGCGCCATCATCAGAACTCGTTTTTTCTCGGAATCTGCTCTTGCCGCATTATGCGGTATTGCCCTAAAATACCCATAGAGATTCTGCGTTTTCGGGCATGGACAGACGAAAAAGCTGCTTACCGATCCGCAGACTGTGATCGAATTGGAGCTTTCACGAAAAAAAGTTCACAAAAGTTTTAAAAACTGAAAGAATATCTATTGACTTTAACCAAAGCTGCGTTATAATAGAGATTGTAATTTTGGCATATTGATTTTTAGCATTATGAAGGAATACGCAAAACTCTCGGACAGTTCTCTGCAGGCAATGGCCACGGCGGGCGACCGCGGCGCGGAGGAAGCGCTTTCGGAGCGCTATATGCGTCTGGTGCGCATCTGCGCGCGGCCTTTGTTTCTGGCGGGCGGCAGCAGTGAGGATTTAATTCAGGAAGGTATGATCGGCCTTTTGTCCGCCATTCGGCAATATGATCCTCAATGCGGAAGTCCCTTTTCCGGTTTTGCGGAGATCTGTATCCGCTCGCGTCTTCTTTCAGCGATCAAGTCCGCATCCCGAAAAAAGCATCTCCCGCTCAATGACGGTCTATCTCTCGAACAACTCTCGGAAGATTCCGGGGCCCAGTTATCGGCAAATCCAGAGGTTTTTCGGCAGGATCCGGAAAATCTGGTTCTGGCCAGAGAGAGCAAGGAAGAACTTTACGCGGCTTTTTCCCGCTGTTTATCCAAAATGGAAAACCGAGTCTTGAAGTGTTATCTTGACGGGTATTCCTATCGCGAAATCGGCGCGCGCCTTGGAAAAGACGAAAAGGCGGTGGATAACGCGGTGCAGAGAATCAGGCGCAAGCTGGCGCGGAACCTTAACCCAGGCGACATCAGTTCAAACTGATCGCAAATACAGCCGATACGGCAACAATCAAAGAGAGGATTCAAAATGTACGAAGACAAGACCTTAGTTTGCAAAGAGTGTGGTAAAGAATTTGTGTTTACCGCCGGTGAGCAGGAGTTCTACGCTGAGCGCGGCTTCCAGAACGAGCCCCAGCGCTGCAAGCCCTGCCGTGACGCTCGCAAGAACGCGGCTCGCGGTCCTCGTGAGTTCTTCACCGCTACCTGCGCTGCCTGCGGCGGCGAGGCGAAGGTTCCCTTTGAGCCCAAGTCCGACCGTCCCGTTTACTGCAGCGAGTGCTTCGCTAAGATGAGAGAGCAGGCCTGATCGGTCTGAACTAAAGTGGGGTGCGTTTCGTACCCCATTTTATTTTATTTGAGGTGAGCCAATGGAAATCACAAGAGATACCGTGATCGGAGAGATCGTCGTTAACTGCCCTGAGGCCATGCCGGTTTTTCAGGAGATCGGGATGCACTGCATGGGCTGTGCCATGGCAAGCGGCGAGACGGTGGAGCAGGCGTGTGCCGCGCACGGTGTTGACCCGGATGAATTTCTTGTCTATCTGAAAAATTATCTGGAAACCTGCTGATCGAAAGCAGCCGGACATGCTCCGGCTCTTTTTTATAATGACACGATGATGAAAAAACGATTGGAATGTATTGCCGCAAAGATCCCGAACGGTGTAGGGCTCATAGATGTGGGAACAGATCACGGGTATCTGCCCGTTGCCCTTGCACAGCGGGGATACAGCGGCAATCTCTTTGCTTCAGACATTGGTGAGGGACCGTTGCATACTGCCCGGGAGCATGCAGAGAACGCCGGCGTCGCCGAAAAGCTGCGTTTTCTCTGCTGTGACGGGCTGGAGCTTTGCCCGCCGGATGCCGTGGACTGCATCGTCATTGCCGGTATGGGCGGCGACACCATCTGCGGTATCCTTGACCGTGCGGATTGGTGCATGAATGCAAGCTATATCCTGATCCTGCAGCCGATGACCCGCGCGGAGGTGCTGCGTTACTGGCTTATTTATAATGAGTTTGAAATCGTCGGCGAAGATTTGGTGGATGACGGCGGTATTCTCTATTCTGTCCTGACCGCGAGATTCGGCGGCGTGACCAGACTCACGGAGGCCGAGCTCTATACGGGGAGCTTTGCGCAGCTGGCAAAGCATCCTTTGTATCCGCGCCTCTGGGAGAAACAGAGGAAGCGTTTTCTAAACGTATACGACGCCCTCAAGCGATCCGGAGCCGGGGATGAGGATGGACGGCTCGCGCTCAGCGAGCTTATTTGTCGTCAATTGGAGGAGAATAAACCAAGTGACAAAGGTATCTGATCTATACGAAGCCATGTGTCGCATTGCGCCGTTAGAGCTGCAGATGGGCTTTGATAACGCGGGCTTTTTGGTCGGCCACGCGGACAGAGAAGTACGCACGGTACTGCTCTCACTCGATATAACCCCGGAGGTCGTTGAGGAAGCCGCCGCACTTGGCGCGGAATTGATTGTTTCTCATCATCCCGTAATCTTTCACCCGCTGCACAGCGTAACGGCAGAAGGGGAAGGCGCGCTTGTTCTGCGCCTTGCGGAAAAGGGGATCGCGGCCATCTGTATGCATACCAACCTCGATATTGTCGAGGGCGGCGTCAATGACGTGCTGCTTCGTCTGCTGGGGGCGGAGCCGGAGGAAGCTCTTGACGCTGATGGCTGCGGCCGCGTCGGCAGCTTGGCCGCCCCGATGCCGATGGCCGCGTTTTTGTCATGCTGCAAGGAGGCACTCAAGGTCAATGCCTTGCGCTACGTTAGCAGCGGCAGACCCGTGTATCGCCTTGCGGTCATGGGAGGCTCCGGCGGTGATGCTTTCCGCGACGCGATGGCGAAGGGCTGCGACACCTATGTGACCGCTGATGTAAAATATCACCAGTTCCTGGATGCGGCGGCGTTGGGCTTGAACCTGATTGACGCCGACCACTTCTGCACGGAAAACCCGGTCATGGCGATGGTACAAAGAAAGCTGCAAAAGGAGTTTCCCGCTGTCAGCTTTGTCTTATCCGGGAGACACCGTCAGACCATCTCTGTTTTCTGATTCTGCCAGTCATAAAAAACCTCCGCTCCCCATAGACTCGTACAAACGAGAAAGGAAGCGGAGGCTTTTTTATGACCGAACATTCTATTTATCAGGACATTTCCGTGCGGACAGACGGCGCGTTCCTTCTCGGCGTAGTCGGGCCGGTACGGACAGGGAAGTCCACCTTCATCAAACGTTTCATGGAGAACATGGTGATTCCGCGTATCGAAAACACCTATATGCGGGAACGCGCCAGAGATGAACTGCCGCAAAGCGGCTCCGGAAAAACCATTATGACCGCAGAGCCAAAGTTTGTCCCGGAGAACGCCGTATCCATTCGCTTGGATGAGCATGATGAGTTAGCCGTCCGGCTGGTGGACTGCGTGGGCTACATGGTGGACGGCGCCGCCGGACAGTTCGAGGATGGCAGTGAGCGAATGGTGACGACGCCATGGTTTGACCATGAGATCAGCATTACCGACGCCGCCGAAAAGGGCACGCGAAAGGTGATCGCCGAACACTCCACCATCGGCATCGTAATTACCACCGACGGCAGCATCTGCGAGATCCCGCGGGAAAACTATGTGCAAGCCGAGACGCGGGTGATCCATGAGCTTCAGGAGATCGGTAAACCTTTTGTAGTGCTGCTCAACAGTGTCGATCCGTCCTCGGAAGAAGCAAGGGCGCTGGCTGCGAAAATCGCAGAAATACATGGGGTGAGCTGCCTGCCCGTAAACTGCCAGACACTCACGGAGGCCGACTTTGCCGCGATCATACAGTTGATTCTGACGGAGTTTCCGTTGAAATCCGCCGGAATCTTTCTGCCTGAATGGCTGGAGGCACTGGACAATGAGACGCCGCTCAAGCACGAGGTACTGTCTTTGATTCGGGAAAACGGGGAAGCGCTGCAGAAAATCAAGGATGTACAGAAGCTTCTTGCGATCCTCACAGAGCATGAGCAGATCAGCGAGGCGGAGAAGACGGAGTCCGATCTCGGAAACGGCGCGATCAACATCCGGCTACGCTTGCCCCGAAGCCTCTACTATCAGACCATCAGTGAACAGACCGGCTGGGACATTCGCAACGACGGCGACCTGATTGCGACTCTTGCCGACATGAGCGTCATCAAAGCGGACTACGACCATCTGCGCGAGGCCTTACAGGATGTGCGCAGCAAGGGCTACGGCGTGGTGATGCCGACGCCGTCCCAGATGCAGATGCAGGAGCCGCAGATTGTTCGACAGGGCGGGAAATATTCGGTAAAACTCAAGGCCAGCGCGCCGGCGATCCATATGCTGATGACCAATGTGGAGACGGAGGTCACGCCCGCCATCGGCGGCGAGAGCGCTTCGGAGGATATTATCAATTTCCTGCTGGAGGGCTTTGACGGGGATGTGAACCGCATTTGGCAGTCGAATATTTTCGGGAAGCCGCTCAATGACATTGCTGAGGAAGGGCTGGCCGCCAAAATTCAATCCCTGCCCGAAGACGCCAAGGGCAAGCTTCAGGAGGCGCTGCAGCGCGTCCTGAACGAAGGGAGCGGAGGGCTGATATGCATTCTGCTCTGAGAAGCCTCGTTGACTTGTACGCGCAAAGTCGTTATAATGCAGGAGGAAGGCAATGTTTTGTGTGATCCGGCTAAGACAGTTGGGCAGCATCACGGCTTGGCTGTGCTTTGCGCTTGCGGCCTTCATCCTGCTGCGTTCGATCTCGGCCGTGCGTGTGCTGCGCGCAGTGGAGCTGTTGGAGAACAGCCCGGTTTTGGTGATTGATGCAGGGCACGGCGGCTTTGACGGCGGAGCCATCGCGGTCAACGGCGTCAGAGAGAGCGACATCAACCTTGCCATTGCACAAAAGCTGGAGTTGATCGCCGCTTTTTCCGGGCAGCGAACCCTGATGACGCGAAACGACGACAGCCGCCGCACGGATTTTCTGGCGTACAGCGAGCATGAGGATCTGGCTTATCGAGCGGAGCTGGCCAACCAGCAGCCGAACGCCGTGCTTGTCAGCATTCACCAGAATTTTTACCCCACCACACAACCCTACGGCGCGCAGGTGCTCTATGCCGATGATCCGCGAAGCACAAAGCTGGGACAAATCACACAGAACAATCTGGTTGGCTGTTTACAGCCGGAGAACCGGCGGCTTGCGGAGCCCGCGCTCAAGACCCTGTATCTCACATCCCATGTAAATGGCCCGGCAATTCTGGTGGAGTGCGGTTTCTTGTCCAACTATAATGAGATGGAAAAACTGATGCAGGATAGCTATCAGACCGCGATCGCAACGGTGCTGCTGGCCTCCTACCTGCAATTTTTACCGGAAATGAACAGCCTATAGGAGACACATATGGCGAACAAACAGAAGAGCGTGTATTGCTGTACGGAATGCGGCAATGAGACACCGAACTGGGCGGGAAAATGCCCCTCCTGCGGCGCATGGAATACTCTGCAGGAGCTGAAGCTCGAAAGCCGCGCTGTAAAGCGCGGCACCGGAAGCTTGCGCGCTTCCTTTATCCAGCGCCCACGGCGTATTTCCGAACTGAATACCAGCGATGAAATTCGCTTTTCCACCGGCATCTCGGAATTTGATCGTGTGCTGGGCGGCGGAGCGGTGGCAGGCTCTCTGATTCTGGTAGGCGGCGCCCCCGGCATCGGAAAGTCCACGCTGCTCCTGCAGATGTGCGCGAGCGCAGGCTTGTCAAAGACGATCCTCTATGTCACCGGGGAGGAGAGCGAACGGCAGCTCAAGCTTCGCGCGATGCGGCTGGGCGTGGAGAACGCGGAGGTCTATGTCCTGGCTGAGACGGAGCTCGACAATATCCTTGCCTGCATAGACGAAGTGAAGCCGGAGCTTGTTATCGTTGATTCAATTCAAACGATGTCCGACGGAGAAGTGGCCTCGGCCCCTGGCAGTATCAGCCAGGTGAGAGAGTGCACGATGCGCATCATGCGCTTTACGAAGGAGAAGGGACTTACGGTTTTCCTGGTGGGACATATCAACAAGGAAGGCAGTATCGCAGGGCCGAAGGTGCTCGAGCATATGGTGGATTGCGTACTGTACTTTGAGGGCGAACGCAATACCAGCTTTCGTATCCTGCGCGCCGCCAAGAACCGCTTTGGCTCCACAAATGAGATCGGCGTCTTTGAAATGACGGAAAGCGGCCTCATCTGCGTGGATAATCCCTCGGAGATGCTGTTGGCCGGGCGCCCGGAAAACAGCCCGGGCACCTGCGTCGCTTGCGTCATCGAGGGTACGCGCCCCATCCTCGCCGAGGTGCAGGCGCTTATTACCCCTTCCAACTATAATGCCGCGCGCCGCTGCAACGGTATTGACTACAATCGCAGCGCCATGCTGCTGGCGGTGCTGGAGAAACGGGGAGGTATGCCGGTCGGCAGCTGCGATTCCTACATCAATGTCATCGGCGGCCTGTCCCTGGACGAACCAGCGGCGGATCTGGCGACGATCCTGGCCATCGCCTCCAGCTTTCTGGATCGTCCCTTGGGCGGCGATCTGGCTGCAATCGGAGAAGTGGGGCTTTCGGGCGAAATCCGAAGCGTGACGGTTCTCAATCAACGCCTGAGTGAAATCGCACGGCTGGGCTTTCGCCGCTGTGTGATTCCCGCCCATGTGCGCGATGAGATCCGCTGTCCGGAGGGCTTGAAGCTGATCTCGGTGAAAAGCGTTGCGGAAGCCGTCGGCGCGGTGCTCGGAAAGAAAAGGGAATAAATGCTGAGGTCGGTATCGTACCGGCCTCGCTTTCTTGCTAACTGTTACAAAACGGAAACAGCAAGCAACAACGATATTCGTTATATGCATGAATATGCAAGAACATTCACTGACTGTTCTGTAGGATATGACTTGACAATCGGTTATGTTCGTCATAGCATAGATAAAAAATAAAAAAGGGAAAAACATGGCAAAACGAAGGAAAAACGGCACTGCTTACTACACACAGAAGCAGGTCATAAAAAAGTACAAGCTCAACCGCCAATTGATACAGGACTGCTTCCCGAAGCCGGTGGTAAGGACTGTTCGTGGCCGCTCCGGCGGATATTGGACAGAACCTGCCTGGACGGAGGAGATGATCCAGGAAGCTTTGCAGCATCCGCAGATCCAAAAGCACCTGCAGGAGCGCGAAGAGATGCTCAAGCGGGATCAGCAGCTTCGGGAGATCACGGAGTTGTACGCCTCGTTCTCGCCGGAATCCTATGTGGAGCGCGGGCGGGGATTGAAGCGCAGCTTTGTGCTGCACGTCGGGCCGACGAACAGCGGCAAAACCTATGACGCCATCGAGGATTTGAAGAAGCATACACCAGGCACTTACCTTGGCCCACTGCGTCTGCTGGCACTGGAGATGTTCGATAAGATCAATGATGCAGGAATTCCCTGCAGTATGCTGACGGGGGAAGAAGCTATCCCGGTGGAGAACGCGCAGGTCGTGTCCTCCACCATTGAGTTATGTGATTTCCAGACGCATTTTAAAACGGCAGTCATTGACGAAGCGCAGCTGATTGCCGATAAGGATCGCGGCTCCGCCTGGATGAAGGCCATCTGCCTTGTGGATGCCGAGGTAGTGCACATCTGCATGGCGCCGGAGGCGTTGGGCTTTATTGAACGGCTGATTACAAGCCTCGGAGATGCATATAGCGTGGTTCGGCATCACCGCCTTACGCCGCTTCGCTACGCGGGGCAGTGCCAGGGCTATGAGGATTTTCGACCGGATGATGCGATCATTTGCTTTTCCAGAAAAAACGTTCTTTCCACAGCGGCTCTTGTGGAAGAGCACGGCTTCCGTGCGAGCGTTATTTACGGGGCGCTTCCGCCGGAGGCGCGGCGCAATGAGGTTCGCAAATATCTCTCCGGCGAAAACAACATCGTCGTTGCCACGGACGCGATCGGCCTTGGAATCTCGCTTCCGATCAAGCGCGTCGTTTTCGCGGAAACGGAAAAGTATGACGGGAAGGAGTTCCGTCAGCTTACCACAGCGGAAATCAACCAGATCGGTGGCCGCGCGGGGCGTTATGGTCTGAACGAATATGGAGAAGTCCTCGCCATCGGGAACCACCAGCTTGTGGCGGAGAAGCTTGGACAGGAGACGAAGGCCATCAAACAGGCATGCATCGGTTTCCCGCGGGAGGTGCTGAGCACGGATTATCCACTGGAGCTTTTGCTGCTGGCCTGGGAGAGAATGCCGAAGGCGCAAAACTTCATGCGCGAGAACATGAAGGAGGCGCTGACCCTGCTTCGCAATATCAAGCGTAGGATTACGGCGGAGAACAGGGAACTGGTGTACGAGCTGATTACCTGCCCCGTGGATGTGCGAACGGAGGAGCTTGTGACCTACTGGGCCAAGTGTGCCGGGGCGATCCTGAGCGGCAAGCATATTCCGGATCCCTATTTCGGCGACAAAACCCTGCGGGACTGCGAGCTGCAGTATAAGGCTTATGATATTCACCATCAACTCCTGCGGCGTATCGGGATCGAGGACGACTGCGCAAAGCAGCGCAGGGCGATCTGTGAAAAGATTGATCAGTTGATGAAGGCGGGTAAGCAGGATTATATTCGCCGCTGCCCTGGCTGCGGGAAGGAGCTTCCCATCGGTTCTGTCTATAACTACTGTGAGCGCTGCTTCGGAGAAACAAGGTAACCGTTCAGTTTACTACAGATCCAAGGGGGAGCTCAGAGGGGGAGCGCCTCTGTTTTTCGCCTCGCAAGGCGAAAACTCGCGCTCTCTCCGTTTTTGAGGCGGCTTTGCCGCCTCAAAAGCACCCTCTTCATCCGAACGCAAACCTTTTCGGGAACAGCACTTGCCGATTTCAGCAGCGCTCCCCCTGAAACAAATTCGGATAATTATACAAATATCGTCAGCTTATTGAGAATAATTTCGACAAATCTGCGCGATTGACAAAGCTTTACTTTTTTTGGTATTCTATCGGCAGCAAAAGAGATGAAAGGAACAGCGGTTATGACGATGTATGCTCAGCAGAATGCTTCCCCCGCCTTTTGTGGCGAGGTGTCTTCTGCTGCGCATCAGTGCGCTGTTCTCGTCATCCTTGTGGGCATCGCTTTGGCGGTGTCCATTTTTGTTTCCCTGGATCGAATTTCCTGCCTGCTGCTTTTGCCTCTGGCCGTCCTTCTGGCTTACAATTCCTGGTGTCCTCCGGCACGCGAAGCGAAGAAACAATAACAGTTTTGTTTACTAACCGCTCCCGTCCAACCGGATGGAGCGGTTTTTATATAAAATAGCAAGACCCGAATTCATGAAAAAGGAGAAACTCACATGAAAACAACTCGCAAAATCCTCTCTATGCTGATGGCACTCACGATGATTGTTGCCCTCGCCGCGATCGGCGGAACCGCTTATGCCGACGGCGCCATCAAGATCGGCGGAACCGGTCCTCTGACCGGCGGTGCTGCAATCTACGGCAACGCTGTCAAAAACGCTGCCCAGATCGCCGTTGACGAAATCAACGCGCAGGGCGGCCTGCAGTTTGAGCTGCGCTATGAAGACGATCAGCACGACGCCGAGAAGGCTGTCAACGCCTACAATACGCTGAAGGACTGGGGCATGCAGATTTCCCTGAGCTCTGTTACCTCCAAGCCGGCAGAGGCGACCTCTGTTGAAGCCTATACCGACCGCGTCTTCTCCATCACGCCCTCCGCCTCCTCAACCGCCACCACCGAGGGCAAGGACAATGTTTATCAGATGTGCTTCATTGATCCCGCGCAAGGCACGATGGCCGCGCAGACCATTGCCGCCAAGGGCTTTGGAAGCAAGATCGCTGTGATTTGGAAGAACGATGACGTGTATTCCTCCGGTATTCATGAGACCTTCGTGGCCGAGGCGGCCGAGCAGGGGCTGGAGATCGTGAGCGACACCACGTTTGCCGACGGCAACAATACCGACTTTTCTGTGCAGATCGCTGACGCCCAGAGCAAAGGCGCTGATCTCGTTTTCCTTCCCATGTACTATGACGCGGCTTCTCTGATCCTCACACAGGCTGACAACGTAGGCTATTACCCCGCGTGGTTTGGTGTGGATGGTATGGACGGTATTCTGTCACTCGAGGGCTTTGACACCGATCTCGCCGAAGGCGTGTATCTGCTCACCCCGTTCAACGCCTGGGCTACCGATGAGCGCACCGCTGCCTTCGTTGCTAAGTACCAGGAGCTCTACAATGAGGTTCCCAACCAGTTCGCCGCTGACGCCTACGACTGCGTGTATGCCTTTGCGCAGGCCTGCGAGGCCGCCGGTGTGAGCGCCGATATGAGCCGCGAGGAAATCTGCGAGGCGATGATCGCGCAATTCTCCACCATGAGCTTTGATGGTCTGACCGGCTCCGGCGCGACCTGGGATGTCGAGACCGGCCGCGTTACCAAAGAGCCTATTGTGGTTATCATCACGGACGGCATCTATGTGACGGTTGACTGAAATATCTGACGCCAAAAACGGTCTGGGATGGGTGCTATGTACCCATCCCATGATGCGCGGATGGGTATTGGACGGCGTTCCGGGACGGAGCGTCCTCCAATGCGCAGCCACATAAATCCAACAGAGAAGGTACATGCAATGAGTTTTTTAAACTATCTCATCAGCGGGATCAGCCTGGGAAGCATTTACGCCATTATCGCACTTGGCTACACGATGGTCTATGGAATCGCGAAGATGTTGAATTTTGCCCACGGTGATGTAATCATGGTTGGGGCTTATGTCTGTTTTTTCGCGGCGGCTAAGTATAATCTGCCACCGGCTATCGGTATCCTGGCTGCTGTGCTGGTGTGCACGACGCTCGGCATTGTGATTGAAAAGTTAGCTTATAAGCCTCTGCGGCAGGCAACTTCGCTTGCGGTGCTGATTACGGCCATCGGAGTCAGCTACTTTCTGCAGAACGCCGCACTGCTGCTTTGGAGCTCCAGCCCGAAGGTGTTTCCGAACTTCTTTGCTCAGCAGACCGTAAACGAAGCGGGGAAAAAAATCAAGATTACCGGTTTTCAGCTTTTCGGCGGTCAACTGCGCATCTCCTATGTAACGCTTGTAACCATTGCCGCCTGTCTTGTGATTATGGCAGCCCTGCTGCTGTTTATCAACCACACCAAGCTGGGAAAGGCCATGCGAGCCTGCTCTGAGGATAAGGGCGCAGCGCAGCTCATGGGCATCAATGTGGACGCCACGATTTCCCTCACCTTTGCCATCGGCTCGGGGCTTGCCGCCGTTGCGGGCGTACTGCTTTGCTCCGCCTATCCGACTTTGGTACCGACAACGGGCTCTATGCCGGGCATCAAGGCATTTACAGCGGCGGTTTTTGGCGGGATCGGTTCCATTCCCGGCGCTCTGCTGGGAGGATTGCTGCTGGGGGTGATTGAGATCATGGCGAAGGCTTATATCTCGACCCAGATGTCAGATGCTGTGGTATTCTTGGTTTTGATCGTGGTACTGTTGGTCAAGCCTGCAGGGCTGCTGGGCAAAAAAGTTCGGGAGAAGGTATGAGGTGCGCAGAATGAAGCTGAACAATACAAAAAGAAAGAACCTGCTCACCTATGCTGTTGTGACGGTTTGCTATGCGGTTTTTCAGATGCTCTCCCTGGGGGGCAATCTATCCTCAACCTTAAAAGGTATGCTGGTGCCGATTTGCGCGTATGTCGTGATGGCAATCTCCCTGAATCTTACAGTCGGTGTACTCGGCGAGTTGAGCCTCGGCCATGCCGGCTTTATGAGCGTGGGCGCCTTCATGGGCGTCACAGCCGCCATTTCATTGCAGAATGTGATTGTCAGCGCGCCGCTGAGGCTTGCGATCGCGCTGATAGTCGGCGCGGTTTTTGCCGGGATCGTTGGTTTTCTGGTGGGAATTCCGGTGCTGCGCCTCAATGGGGACTATCTTGCCATTGTGACGCTTGCCTTCGGTGAGATTATCAAAAGTGTTTTCAATAACCTGTATCTCGGGCTTGACAGCCGCGGCTTCCGTCTGAGTCTTTTGGAGGATCGCACGAATCTGCACGAGGACGGACGCCTGATTATCGCCGGGCCGATGGGAATCGGCGGGATCGAAAAAATTGCAAGCTTTACCGCAGGCTTTGTACTGATTCTGATTTGCCTCGCCGTAATTTTCCATCTGGTAAACAGCCGCCACGGGAGAGCGATTATGGCAATCCGTGACAACCGCATCGCCGCGGAGAGCGTAGGGCTGCCGGTCACGAGATACAAGATGATGGCATTTGTCACCTCTGCCGCTATGGCCGGCGCTGCAGGCGCACTTTTTGCGCTGAACTATTCCACCGTTGTTGCCAACAAATTCGACTTCAACACTTCAATTTTGGTATTGGTATTTGTTGTCTTCGGCGGTTTGGGAAATATGCTCGGCTCCATTATTGCGGCTGCGACACTCACGATTCTCCCGGAAGCCTTGCGCGGCTTTTCCAATTACCGTATGCTGATTTATGCCATTGTGCTGGTTCTCGTTATGCTCGCAAGCAATAACGAGCAGCTGAGAAGCATGCTTTCGCGCATCATTCCCAAACGGAAGGAGCATACCCACGATGCCTAAAGAATTTAAGCGTGATCGCCTGGTACAGGTTCCGGGCACAGCGCTCCTGCCGGAGCGTGATGTTGAGCGCTCCCCGATTCTTGAATGCCGCCATCTCGGTATTGATTTTGGCGGACTTCGGGCGCTGGACGATCTGGATATTACCATTGGCCGCACCGAAATCGCCGGACTGATTGGCCCCAACGGCGCCGGGAAGACCACGGTGTTTAATCTTCTCACGAAGGTCTATAACCCGACGCGCGGTTCCGTTTTGCTCGACGGGATGGATACTGCGGGCAAGACCACCGCGCAGGTCAATCAGATGGGGATCGCCCGCACCTTTCAGAATATACGTCTCTTTCATAATCAGAGTGTGATCGACAACGTTCTCATCGGGCTGCATAATGAGATGAGCTATGGGATGTTTGCCTCGATTCTGCGTCTGCCCTCCTTTTGGCGAGCCGAACGGATCGCGCGAGGGCGGGCAATGGAGCTTTTATCAATCTTCGGACTGGAGGTACACGCAGACGAACTTGCGGGTAGTCTGCCCTACGGGGCTCAGCGACGTCTGGAGATCGTCCGTGCGCTTGCGACAAATCCCGCTCTTTTGCTGCTCGATGAGCCGGCGGCCGGCATGAACCCCTCCGAGACGGTTGAATTGATGGAGAACATCGTGAAGATTCGCGACACCTTCCAAATTGCAATCTTGCTGATCGAGCATGACATGAACCTTGTCATGGGCATCTGCGAGGGAATCGCAGTGCTGAATTTCGGAAAGGTCATCGCCAAGGGCAGCCCGGAGGACATTCGCGCGAATCCTGCGGTGATTGAAGCATATCTCGGCAGAAAGGGGGCGGCACAGACATGATGTTGCGCGTAACGGATCTGAACGTATTTTACGGTCAAATCCACGCTGTAAAAGGAGTGTCCTTTGAGGTCAGAGAAGGGGAGATTGTTACACTGATCGGGGCAAACGGCGCAGGAAAGTCTACTACGCTGAAAACAATCTCCGGGCTGATGCGCGCCAAAAGCGGCAGCGTGGAATTCATGGATAAAAACATCAGCAGTACCGCGCCGCACAAAATCGTACAGCTTGGGATTGCTCATGTTCCCGAGGGAAGGCGTGTGTTTACAACTATGACGGTGGAGGAGAATTTGGATATGGGAGCCTACACCGCGCCTCCGACGGATCTGGAGGCTGACAAGGAGCGTGTTTTCGATCAGTTCCCACGCCTGAAAGAGCGGCGGCGTCAAGTTGCCGGAACGCTTTCCGGCGGTGAGCAGCAGATGCTCGCCATGGGGCGGGCGTTGATGAGTCATCCCAAGCTGCTGATGCTGGACGAGCCTTCCATGGGACTTGCTCCGATTCTTGTCGAGCAGGTGTTTGATATGATCCGTCAGCTGCATGAAGCGGGTACCACGATTCTGCTTGTGGAGCAGAACGCTGAAATGGCGCTCTCCATCGCGGACAGGGCTTATGTTCTTGAAACCGGAAAGATCACACTCTCCGGAGGCGGGAAAGAGCTCAGCCAAAGCGAGAGTGTGCGCCAGGCTTACCTGGGCGGCTGATATGAATCGGTTTCTTGAAAAAGCGGATCGAGAGACTCGACCCCGTTCCTTTTACACGGGCGTATATCTCCTTTCCATGCTGATTTTCGGCACGAACGGCCTGCTGGTAGCACGTATTTCTGTCTCGGCGAGCCAGATCGTCTTTATGCGCACACTCCTCGGCGGGAGCGCTTTGACGCTGCAGGTACTGCTTGGGGGCGGCTTTGACAGGAAAGACATACGACGAGAGCTCGTCCCTCTGCTGCTTGGCGGCAGCGCGCTGGGCTTTAATTGGATCACACTGTTCGAAGCCTATCGAGTGCTGAACGTGAGTCTTTCCACACTGATTTACTATGCGGGGCCGATCCTGATCCTTTTGTTCTCCCCGATCCTGTTTCACGAGAAGCTGACCGCGCAAAAGCTGAGCGCGATCGCTGCGGTCGGGATCGGGCTTGTGCTCATCAGTGGCAGTATTGCCATGAGCAATATGAGCTTGAAGGGCCTGTTCACAGCCTGTCTGTCGGCTGTTCTTTACGCGGCGCTGATTGCGATAAACAAGCGTATCTCACGAACCGGCAGCCTGCAGACAGCCGCAATTGAGTTGGATGTTGCTTTTGTCGTCGTGCTGTTCTATGCTCTCGTTACCGTTGGACTGCCTCAGCCGGAAAAAACCGACTGGCTGTGGCTTGTTTTGATTGGACTGGTAAACACCGCACTGGCTTATTTTCTTTATTTTACAGGTCTTCAAATACTCCCGGCGCAGAGCGTGGCTCTGTTGAGCTACGCAGATCCTGTCTCGGCGCTCTTTCTCTCCGCGTTTTTTCTGCACGAGAGCATGACAGGACTTCAGATGCTCGGGGCTGCACTGCTTCTCGGCGGAGCGCTGTGGGGAGAACTTCAGCGCCAGAGATAAGCGGAGTAGCAGGGCTCAAAAGCTGGAAAACGGTCTCTGCGCCGCCGCCCGCGGTACGGGATGAAACGCTGCCATCGAGGCTTTCAAAGGGATATGCAGCTGTTTCATCCCCAACGCGGGGACTGAACAGCTACAATAGTATTCTGAGCAACCCGGGGCGGTGAAAGGCAGAAGCTTTTCACCGCCCCGGGTTTTACACGAATTCCATAACAGCGTCAGTGTTGTATCAAGGCTTCGTCGTAACGATTCAGTCCCGTTCCGGGACTAAAACGTTAGAGGGGATGCACCCCGCTGCGCGCACTCGCGGCGTGGGAACGCTCGCACACTTGCGGGGCGAGAAGTGTTTTTTCCGAGGTACACGCCCCCGGA
>CAJOCV010000018.1:0-4726 GCA_905233785.1 uncultured Oscillospiraceae bacterium | reverse complement strand
GATTCGTCAATAAGGCGGTGCTTACAGTTTCTGAATTCACCGTTTGTCCTGTCTTTCGACAATTAAGACTTGATTCGTAGCGCAAATAGGATTATACTATACAGATGTCGTTTACTCAGACATTAACAGCTCTGCTGCAGAATTGAATAGGAGGTCTTTCCCCTGTCACTTGATGTCAAATGAGAGGAGAGAGGGATATGGCCATGATAAAAAGAAGAAAACCACTGAGGCACATCATTTTCGGCGGAACCCTTGCGTTTATCCTTTTATTAAGTATCATTTTAGGCTGCGTACAGTTTTCCGGATATGAGAATGTTCTCTACTCTCACTATGAGCAATATATCGGCAGCATTTTACGCTACGTTTCCAGCGAGATCGACACAGATGATCTTGCGCAATGTATCCGGAGCGGTGAGAAATCCGATCGGTACCACGCCCTGCAAACGCTGCTCGACACAATCAAGGAGCAGACAGGGATTCACTTTATTTATATTGTGATTCCCTTGAACACCGAGACTTATGACAATGTACAGAATGTGATTGCCGGCGCTACACATCAAGAGTATGAGCAGGAGCCAGACGCGCTTGTCCAGCTAAACTCCTTGACAGGGGATTCATACTCCGTAGAAACCGCGGAGAAATACCTGAACGCCTACGAATCCGGGAAAATGTCCTTCTTTGAAGATGCCAGCGAGTGGGGGAATGATTATACCGGTCTGCTTCCGCTCTTTGACAAGGAAGGAAACCGAGTAGCCGCCCTCTGTGTTGATATAGAGATCGCGGAAATCCAAACGACCCTCCGCCGGGATGTCCTGAAGGGAGTGTCCGTGATTCTTGCGCTGGGTTTCGCCTTTCTCGCGAGCTTCTTGTTATGGACTTGGCGGAACGTAACAAGACCGCTCGAAGCGCTGGAAAAAAGCGCGGTGTCCTTTGCCTCTATGTGTCGGGATCAGAAGGATCCTGACGCTTTGCGCCTGGATACGCCGCTTGTCCATGTGAACAATGAAATCGAAACGCTGACAGAAGCGGTCGTTGAAATGAGCGAGGCCATGCGTGAATATGTAAAGGGCATGGTAACTGCGGAAAACGCCGCCCGTTCAGCGGAAAAAATCACAGAGCTGACGGAATCAATCAGCTCGCTGCTGCACAATATGCCCTGCCTGAGCTTTTCCAAGGATGCCGAAAGCGGTGTTTATCTCGCGTGCAACCAGGCTTTTGCCGAATACGCCCATAAAAGCTGTCCGGAGGAGGTAGTCGGTCTCATGGATAAGGATATCTTTGATCCGACTACTGCAGAACATTTTGTGGAGGACGACCAGATTGCGCTCTCTTCGGACCAGCCCTACATTTTCTTTGAGGATGTTGTGGATGCGGCGGGAAATCCGCGTCAGTTCAGAACGACTAAGCTCAAGTACATCGACAGCACCGGGCGTCTCTGCACCCTTGGTATGTGCGTTGACGTTACGGAAATGGTTCGGGTAGAGCAAGAGAACGCGCAGACAAAAAAAGCTTACGAGAGCGCGCGCAGATCGGGCGTCATGTATTCGCGAATCGCGCGGGCTCTTGCATATGGCTATACGGATTTGTTTTATGTAAACCTTGAGACAGAGGAGTTTATTGAGTATCTGCCAAACAGCGAACACGATTCACTCTTTGAGGCGCGGCGCGGCGCGGGCTTTTTTGAAAATTGCAAGCTGGAGGCACAAAGGTACGTTTTACCCGCCGACCGCGAGCTGTTTTCCCGTGCTATGGAACGAGAAACGCTGTTGGCGGCGCTGGATCGGAACAATTCCTTCTTAATGACCTATCGGCTGGTGGGGGAAAAGGAGCCGATCTACGTCAGCATGAAGGTTTCGCGGATGCGGGATGACAAAAAATATATCATCATCGGCGTCACTGATATTGATGAGCAAATGAAACAGCAGCGTGCGGCCGAGCGTATGAAAGAAGAACGCATCGCCTACGCCCGCATCAATGCGCTCACAGGCAATTTTATCTGTGTTTATATCGTCGATCCTGAGACCGGGCGTTTTCGGCAATACAGCGCCTTGACGGATTTCAGCAGCCTGGGAATCCCGACAGAAGGCGAGGATTTTTTCCGCACCGCAAGAGAACAGGGAAGCCGGGCGGTATACCCGGACGATCTCAATCGTTATATGTCCCTCTTTACCAGAAAAGATGTTCTTGCTGAGATTAAGCGCAGCGGGATTTTTACGCTCAGCTACCGCCTCATGCTGGAGGGAGAGCCTTTGAATGTCCAGCTCAAAGCCGCAATGGTGGAGGAGCAGGAGGGGACTCGTTTGATTGTCGGCGTCAACGATGTGGATGCGCACGTCCGTCAGGAGGAGGAATATGCCAGACGGCTGGCCAAGGCGCAAAGTGAAGCAAACATTGATGTGCTGACCGGGGTTAAAAACCGGCATGCATATCTCAAGCTGGAGGAATACTTGGATCATCAGATCGAAAACCATCGTCAGCAGCAGTTTGCAATCGTAATCTTGGATGTTAACAACCTGAAGTTCGTCAACGACACGGCTGGTCATCAGGCAGGGGATCAGTTCCTGAGAGACTCCTGTGAAACAATCTGCACCATCTTCCCAAAGTCTGCGGTATACCGCGTCGGCGGCGATGAATTTGCCGTAGTCATGCAGGGCTGTGACGACAAAAAGCTGGATGCGCTGATGCGGAAGATGGATGAGCTGAACGCAAAGGCCGTGAGCAGCGGCGGGATTGTGATAGCCTGCGGATTTGCAAAGTTTGATAACGATGCAAATGTTGCGACAGTCTTTGCCCGAGCGGATAAGAATATGTATAAGAACAAGATGAAGCTCAAGACAAGCTCAACGTAACGGCTCTTCGCTCTCCGTTGACGGGGCTCCGCCTCGACAAAACATATACTGTGTAAAAAAGTTCTCTGAAATGGCAATTATAACACATTTCAGAGAACTTTTTTGCGGGATTCTACGGACCGTAGATTCGAATTGAGGGTCACGGAACGGATACGAATTCCCGCTGAGTATCAAGCTTTATGCTTTCTCCCGATTGGGTTAGCCAGTGCGGCTTCGTGTAATGCGGCGTTATCCAAGTGCGTGTAAATCTGTGTCGTATTGAGGTTGCTGTGACCGAGAACCTCTTGGAGCGCACGGGTATCTACACCGTTTTTCAGCATCAGCGTCGCCGCTGTGTGTCGCAGCTTGTGAGGGGAGTAGCGAGTAGCGTCCAATCCAGCCAGAAGCAGTTTCTTTTCCAGCATTTGTTGTACGCCGCGCACACCGAATCTGCGATTTTTTTGACTGATAAACAGCGCTAATTTATCATTTTCAGCTACGTTTTCAGTATTTCTTACCATTAAATAGTCGTCGATTGCTTCTCTGCAGCCATCACCGAAATAGATGACGCGCTCTTTGTTGCCTTTGCCGAACACGCGCAGATGATCCTCGTAGAGATCTGTCACATTTAACGAAACCAGCTCGGAAACACGCAGACCGCAGGACATAAACAGCATTAAAATACAATAATCGCGTTCCCCAAACGGCCCATCGCAAACATTGAGAAGTTTTTCACAATCAGATTCTTCCAGATAACGTGGCAAGGATGCCTGACGCTTAGGCATATCCAGTTCCTGCGTGATATTTCGTTCCAGCAGATGACGCTTGTTGCAGAGGTAATGAAAAAAAGATTTTACAGAAGAGGTTCTGCGGCAGCGGCTGGCAGCGGAGAGCGATTGTCTGGATTCCGGCGAGAAGGACTGATAGCCGTAGAGCTCTTCAATCTTTATGGCTTTGATGAAATCCAAATCCACATCAGTAATATCAATTTCAGCAAACGGAAGATCGGGCGAAACAGATTTGCGTTTGCGCTTCAAATATCGAAATAAAATTTTTAAATCCATGTAGTAGGCCTGAACTGTGCGTTCCGAATGTCCACGCACCGAAGTGTGATATTGCAGAAACTCCATGAGAATATCAGGAATGTCGTTGATTTGATCCAGATTCATAGAAAGCGACTCCTTTCGTATCAATTCCTTCTCCATAATCTCGCTAAATTTATATTATGCGAGATTTACTCCAAGCACATGATAACGCAATTTTTCAGGAATGTCAAGCCATATCAGCTTGACTTCTCCCCCTTTATTGGTCAAGAAGCCAAACATCATATGGCCAAGCTCGGAGCGCTTACGATTCAGAGCGGTCTATTGAAAATGGGATCAGTCTGAGAATACTACAATGCAGCAACGACGATGAAAGCGTTTTTCATCGTCGTTGCTGCACCATCATGACGCGCCCTCGTGCTTGAGCACGACCTTTACAGTTTTCACAAGAATCTTCATATCCAGCAGCACAGACCAGTTCTCCAGGTACTTTCTGTCAAGCTCAACGACCTGCTCAAAGTCTGTGATTTCGCTGCGTCCGCTGACCTGCCACATCCCGGTGATGCCGGGCTTAACGGCCATACGGGCGCGATGATGCGGCGCGTACTGCTTCCATTCATCCAATGTAGGCGGACGGGTACCGACCAGGCTCATATCTCCCTTGAGGACGTTAAAAAACTGCGGGAACTCGTCGAGACTGGTGTTGCGAATGAAATTGCCGATGCCCTTTGGCTTGCCATCCTTCCCCTTCTTTTCACTGCCGATGATACGGGGATCGTCATCCATTTTGAACATCATGCCGTCCTTGATCTTGTTCTTCGCCATCAGTTCCGCCTTACGCTTCTCGGCGTCCAT
>CAJOCV010000017.1 GCA_905233785.1 uncultured Oscillospiraceae bacterium | reverse complement strand
CGCGAGGGGTCAAGGGGACTCTTCCCCTTGCGCATTTCTTTCCCCCATTTCTTTGGGCGTCCAAAGAAATGGGGCCGCCGGAGGCATCCGAACGCTTGGAGACAAACATATGAACTCATGCGTTTTCTCTGAAGCGAACAAAGGGGGCTGTGTTTTTTCACAGCCCCTGTGTGTTGTCAAAGGCGATCCCTCGGCGCAGCCCTGATCGTCAAAGCTGGTTTACGTCCTCGGTATAGGGGAGGATCGAAATTTCCAGATTGCCGTTTTTGGTTCGCAGAGCGTCGATGAAGGCCTTCTCCTCCTCCGGATTCCTCAGGCGGATTTTGTAGGACAGGCGGAACATACTTCCCATGCCGGTGGTCTTGGCGCCTGCCTTTTCGACCCTGCTGAGATACCGGGCAAAGATCTCATCGAAGGCGCCGTTGTACTCCAGGGACTCCGGAATTGTAATGCGCAGGAGCTGATCGTCGATCCGCTCCGGATGCTCAAAGAGCGCGGTCTTACCCAACAAAAGGTAAAAGAGGGCAAGCGCGATCAGCAGAATCACCCCGTAGGCCAGATAGCCCATGCCGAAGGCGATGCCGGCGCCCATGGCGACGAGGATCGCGGCGATCTCGTCCGCGCTGCCGGGGGCGCTGCGAAAGCGGATCAGGCCAAAGGTGCCGCCCACGGCCACACCCGCGCCGATATTGCCGTTGACGAAGGTGATGACCGCGGCCACAATGAACGGGATCAGTGAGGTCACCAGGAAAAACCGCTTGGTGGAACGAATACAGAAGCTCATGACCCAGGCATAGAGAACGCCGGTCAGAAGCGTAACGCCGGCCATCAGAAAAAACTGAGCGGGTGTGACGGTCGCGGAATAGATGGAAGCAAACATGTAACAATCTCTCCTCTCTGAAAACGCTTCCCTTATCATGCGGAGGTCTTCAACAAAAGCTGCCGATATGCCTCGCCGTACTTGGAAAAGCTGCTCTTGTAAATGTTGCCCGCGGACAGGATTTCCGCCATCCAGAGCGGCATGGCGTTTTGTACCTTGAGCTCCAGGATCGTCCAGCCCTCGGGCAGAAGGGGGATGCCGTCCATGGACTTCTCCAGCGTCAGCTCCTCGACGCGGTAGCGAGGCTTTGCGTCGATGGTAAGGCGCAGGTCTCCCTCCGGCTCAAAGTATGCCGTGCGGTCGTAGATGATGAGGCAGGCGGGGATCAGCTCCCGGTAAAAATCGCGGAAGGTCTGAATTTCCCGGTTGATCTGACCGGCGGGAACCGCTTCGCCGGGCTGCGCAAAGAAGCGCTCCACCTGGGGAATGGTGCTCTGGACGCGGCGCTTATAGACGACGCCGTCCGCCTTGCGCTTGAGCTCCAGAAACACCGGGGACTTCTCCGTCGCAAGGCCATAGGAGCGCAGGCGAATCTTTTCCTTGTACGACGGCTTTTCCAGACTTGCCCGGATCAGACGGTAATCCGGGGTGTCGTAGTAGAGGGAAGCAATGGAAGTCAGGCCGAACTGATCGACCTGCATATGTCCCTCCAGCCTTTTTTTGAGGTACGCGGTTTGCTCCGCGTTCAACAAATATTTCAGCTCATAGCGCTTCATCACGGCGATGGGATCGGTCACGGTCTGCGCCATAGCGCTCACCTCCTATTGATCCTGTGATAAAATTTGGGTCGTAGCTTTTCTCTACGACCCAAAGTATAGCGTTCTTAACTTAAGCCAACCTTAAAGAAACACATATGAATCAGCGCTTCCTTAAGGCAACACCGCATAATGCGGCAAGAGCAGATTCCGAGAAAAACCGAGTTCTGATGATGGCACTTTTTCGCCGGAATACTTTGTGTATTGCAAGAAAAAGTGACGAAATCAGGGCGCGGTTTTTCCGGAAGATGCCGCAGGCGTATTGTGCGGTGTTGCCTTAGTTCAGCAAGTACTCGATATAATTTTTTGCCTCGGCAAGGCGCGGCGTGTTCGCAATCACGCCGAGATAGACCCGGTCCGGAAAGCCCGCGCCCCGGAAGAAGGGCAGGTCGGTGACATCGACGGCGTTTGCCTCCGTCCTCGTCCGGACAATGCGCTCCTCGGCTTCCCCCAGCGTGTATTCAAGGCTGTTATCCGAGAGGATGACCGCGTTCTCCGTCAGCCCGGGAAAGCTGTCGTCCAGCGCCAGCAGATACCCGCCGCCTGAAAGCAGATCATAGGCCTCCCGGTTCATCAGAACCAGGTCGAGCTTCTGCGCGTTTACCGCGCCCATCAGCTTCATACGGGAGGCGTAGGCGTAGCCGTTGTTGTCGAAGGTCGCCTCGTCGCTCAGGTAGAGATCCTTATAGAGATAGACCTCCTGTTTCTTCGCATTCAGCCCCGCGTATACCAGGTAATCCGCCGTGAGCGCCGTCTCCAGATCCTCCCCGACGGCAACGTTGGCAAAGGCCATGTACACCACGGGCTCCTTCTTCGTCAGCTCCCGCTGCACGACCGAGCCGAGGATGACGAGCGCGATGATCCCCAACAGGATAGGCCATTTATAATATAGATAAATATGCTCCGCCTTCTTGGCGGGGGTCAGAGCCTGAAAAGCCGCCCGACGGGCGGCTTTTTCTTCCTTCGTGAGCCTCATGCTTCCTCCTCGTCTTCCCTCGTGCCGGAGACGGAGATCAGGATGCTGTTGAGAAGCCAGGCGCTTATCATGGCGCAGAGCCCCTCGCCGAAGATGATGAGCGGCGTAAACCAGGCTACCACCACGAAGAACATGGCAAAATGCACCGCGAAGACAAGGATCGTGGCAAATAGATAGTGCGTTCCGATCAGGAAGGAATTTTTCAGCATGGCTGTGTTGGTGTTCGACACGCTTGCCAGCAGCGGAAAGACATACTCCAGCACGATCACATACACCACGGCAGCGGCAATCACCACCGCGAGCACCAGCGTCCACAGCACTGCGGCCGGACCTTCGGATATTTGCCGCAGGTGGTAGAGGATGTAACCGTCCGCCCCGAGGAAGAGGCCGACGCCCAGCAGAATCAGCCAAAGCTGCGTGGCCTGCTTGAAGTTTTCCCGAAAGGAACGGAAAAACTGCACCGCGGCATAGCCCTCCTCGTTGCGAATAAACTTGAGACAGGCATAGTAGAGAGCCGTGGTGGACGCGCCGATGGTAAAAATCGGCAGCGAACAGATCAGCCACAGCAGATTCAAATACGCGGCAGAGCATATTTTCAAGAGCAGCTGGCTGAATTTGCTCTCATAAGAAAAGAATTTCATACGCTCACTTCTCTTTCCGATTCGTAGATTCTCGCTCCACAAGATCCGACTGGGTGTGCACGATGCGGGTTTTCAGCCCAGGCTCCCGGATGCGGGAGACCAGCAGATCCCGCGCAACGTCCGCCATGATGTGCGTGTGGATATGCACCGTGGTAAGCGGCGGATGGCAGGTCCTCGACTCGGCGCAGTCGTCAAAGCCGCAGAGCATCACATCCTCCGGCACCCGCTTGCCGATGGCTCTGAGCGCCTCCATCACGTCAAAGGCCACAAAGTCGTTGGCGCAGATGAAAACATCCGGCAGCTCCCCCAGCGCAAAGAGCGCCTGCGCAAGCCTCTCCGGGTCGTTGACGGGGAGGATGAAGCGCTCCTCCACCGGTACGCCCGCCATCTGCATGGTGTCGCGCATACTGTAATAGCGCTCAAAAAACGACTGGCAGTGCCGGTAATCCCCGATAAAGCCGATCCGCCGATAGCCGCGATCCAGCATTTTGCGCACAAAGCGCGAGATTTCGCTCGTGTTGTCCATATAGAGCTGGTCCGCCGCAAGCCGCTCCCCAAAAACCTTCGCCGGCCCGTCCACAAACAGCACCGGCAGCCCAAGGGTGCATACCATATCGGCGTAAGCCTTGTCAAACACCTCGAAGCAGACGATCGCGGTGGTGCGCTCCGGCAAGAAGGTGACGGGCGGCGTCAGCGCCTGCAGATCGGCCTTGCGTACCCGGTGGGTGTTGAGCGTATAGCCCAGCTCGGAAATCTCCCGGTGGAACTTGTCCATCATGCGCGAGGCAAAGTGAGGCTGGGCGAGAAACTGCGTGGTAAACAGGGCGATCTCCCCCCGGAAGCCGGGTGCAGGCTTCTCCTCCCCGGCGGCGGCCGAAAGCGCGGCGTTGGCCATCACATAGGAAAACTGCTTGTAGCCCAGCTCCACGGCTTTTTCCAGAATCCGCTCCCGCGTGGCCTCCGCCAGACCGCCGGAATTGTTGATGGCCTTGGACACCGTGTTGCGGGAAACGCCCAAGGCGTCGGCAATGTCCTGAATTTTTACTTTTTTGTTCATGATCTCACACCCAATTCCCGCTTCTGCGTCCAGTTTACCATAGACAAGCAGTCCCTGTCAAACAAAAAGCGACTGTCAAAGTGTGCAAATGCACAACCCAACTTCTATGCAAACTGACGGAATCAATGCCTATTTTTTGAACAAATCGCCCAATCGGAATGTAAATGTAAAATACTTGTTGACAGTACTATGAACGAAATGTTAAAATGAGCTCGCTAAATCGGTGGAATGTTGTGTGCAAATGCACCAATATGTCAATGCGTTTGCCCTACAAAAAGCAAAGAAAAGAGGAGGAATCGTATGAGTAAGACCCCTGTCGCTGCTGCCGCCAAGGGCGGGAGCAAAATGCACAACACGCTGGTCTATCTCCGTCAGCACTGGCAGCTGTATGTTCTGTTTATGCTGCCCGCCTTCGCGCTGACGGTGATTTTCCGGTACGTCCCCATGGGCGGTATTCTGATCGCCTTTATGGAGTACAACCCGATTCGCGGTATTCTCGGAAGCGAATGGGTTGGCTTCGAGCATTTCAACCGTTTCCTTTCTTCCCCGGATTTCATGCGCTACCTGATGAACACGCTGAAGCTGAGTGTGTTCGGCCTGCTCTGGGGCTTCCCGGCTCCTATTCTGTTGGCTTTCCTGCTCAACAGAATCCTCAGCTCCAAGATCAAACAGAAGATCCAGCTCGTGCTGTACATGCCGAACTTCATCTCTGTTATCGTTCTTTGTGGTATCGTCCGCATCATGCTGGCTCCCACCGGCATGATCAACATGCTCCTCGGCACCAGCACCAACTTCATGACCATGCCCTCCGCCTTCCGCACGATCTACATCGCCTCCGGCATCTGGCAGGGCGCAGGCTGGGCCTCCATCATTTACACCGCGGCGCTCTCCAACGCCAGCAAGGAGCTGAAGGAAGCCGCCGTCATTGACGGCGCCAACATCATCCAGCAGATCAAGGCTGTTGAGTGGCCCGCCATTAAGGACACCGTTCTGATTCAGTTCATCATGTCCGTCGGCAACATCATGTCCGTTGGCTTTGAAAAGGCCTACGCTCTGCAGACCGACCTGAACCTGAACGCTTCCGAAATCATTTCCACCTACGTGTACAAGAAGGGTCTTCTGGACGGCGACTACGGCTTCTCCACCGCCGTCGGCCTCTTCAACACGGTCATCAATGTCATTCTGTTGATTTCCATGAATGCCCTCGTTAAGAAGATGAACGACGGCAAGGGCATCTAAGGGGGTATGGGAATATGAACAAGAAGAAGAAAAAGAGCGAATTTGCCAAGCTCCCCGCCGGCGATAAGGTTCTGATGCTGTTCGCCTACACCATTCTGGGGCTGTTCCTCATCGCGATCATCCTGCCGGTCATTTACATCATCCTCGCGTCCTTTGTTGACCCCATCACGCTGCAGAACAGCGGCCTGTCCTTCGACTTCAGCAAGTGGACGACCACCGCTTATCAGCGCGTTCTGAGCAACTCGCAGATCTGGGTCGGCTTCAAAAACGCCCTGATCTACTCCATTCTCTTCACCATCATCTCCGTCGTGGTGACCCTGCTGGCGGCCTACCCCATGTCCCGCGCGGACTTCAAGGGGCGCGGCTTCTTCAACACCATCTTCGTCATCACCATGTTCTTCGGCGGCGGCCTGATCCCGACCTACCTGCTGATCGCAAACCTCAACATGCTCGACACCATCTGGGCCATTTTGATCCCGGGCGCCTTCAGCGTGTGGAACATGATCATCGCCCGCACCTACTACATGGGCATCCCCCGCGACCTGCAGGAGGCCGCCGAGATCGACGGCGCGACCGAGATGGTCTACTTCTTCAAGATCCTGCTGCCCGTCTGCACGCCGATCATCGCCACCATCTCCATGTGGCAGTTCGTCGGCATGTGGAACAGCTACTTTGACGCCATGATCTACCTCAACAGCGCGTCCAAGCAGCCGCTGCAGCTCGTGCTCCGCGCCATCCTGATTCAGAGCCAGCCCCAGCCCGGCATGGTGTCCGATATGCAGTCCACCGCCGCCCGCGCCCAGCTGGCTGAGCTTCTGAAGTACGCCACGATCATCATCTCCTCCCTGCCCTTGATGATCATGTATCCCTTCTTCCAGAAGTACTTTGACAACGGCATCATGGCCGGCGCTGTCAAGGGATGATTTCTTTCTATGTGAACGACGTTCACAAAGAAGCCTCGTGCTCTAACAGGCGAAAACCTGGTTAAGCATAATAATGAAAAAAGGAGAACACAAGATGAGCAAACTGCACAGATCCCTCGCTCTGGTCATGGCTCTGGTTATGACCGTGGCGCTGCTCGCCGGCTGCGGCGGCGGCTCCAGCGCTCCCGAAGCCCCCGCGGCTGCCCCGGCTGCCGATGGCGGCGAAATCACTTCCTATGAGTTCCCCCTGGCCGAGAAGGTGGAGATCTCTGGTCTGACCAGATACCCTGCCAACACCGAATCTGATCCCAACAACCGTACCATCTACAAGCGCCTTGAGGAGGCCACCAACGTCCATGTCAACTGGAAGGCCATTCAGGGCGACCAGTGGGGCGACAAGATCGCCCTCGAGATGGCCAACATCAAGACCCTGCCCGAGTTCATCAACCCGGCCGGTCTGGGCGACGCCGACATCCTGAAGTATGCCAAGCAGGGCGTTATCATCCCCCTGGAGTCTTACATCGTTCCGGAAATCATGCCGAACCTCTGCAAAGTCTTTGAGCAGGCTCCCGAATACAAGGATATGTGCACCGACGAGAACGGCCACATCTGGACCCTGCCCTGGATCGAGCAGCTTGGCGTTGGCAAGACTGCCATCCAGACCATCGGCAACATGCCCTTCATCAACACCGCGTGGCTGGACTTCCTTGGTCTTGAGATGCCCACCACCGTCGATGAGTTCGAGGCTGTCCTGATCGCTTTCCGCGACAATGCCGACGCTCTCAAGAAGGAATTCAACATTGACGGCGACATCATCCCCCTGGCCTGCATTATCAACGGCGGCAATGAGGACTGCCGCGTTCTCTGCAACGGCTTCGGCGAAGGCTACGGCGATCCCGACGACTGGCGCCACATCGTCATCACCGATGACAAACAGGTCATCTGCGCTGCCACCACCGAGGGCTGGCGCGCCGGCGTGGAATGGCTCCACAAGCTCTACACCGAGAACCTGTTCGACCCCGATGCCTTCACCCAGGAGTGGTCCACCTACGTTGCGAAGGGCAAGTCCGGCCGCTACGGCGTCTGCTTCTCTTGGGACGTGGCCAACATTGTTGGTCTGACCATGGCTGACATCCAGAACGGCACCGCCGGCTGGGCTCCGCTGCCCATGCTGAAGGCCGACACCGTGAACCTCACCCCCAACACCGGCTCCCTCACCTCCGGTTTTGACCGCGGCCGCGGCGCTGTTCTGACCGCCAACGCCAAGAACCCCGCCCTCATCTGCGCCTGGCTCGACCAGATGTACGATCCCCTCCAGTCTCCTCAGAACAACTGGGGCACCTACGGTGAAGACGACGGCTTCGACATCTTCGTGATGGGCACCAACGACAAGGGCGAGCCCATGCTCCAGCATGCCGACCTGGGCGACCACTCTCCTGTTGAGGTTCGCGAGGCCGAGATGGTTGACGGCTGCCTGGCCGTGCTCGACAGCTACTACGGCGTGTACGTCACCTGCCCGGACGACGCCCAGTATCGTCTTGACTGGATCAAGGACATCTACACTCCCGACATGCACACCAAGTATGTTTTCCCGAACGCCCTGCTGTCCGCTGACGACACCAAGGCTATCTCCAACTTGCTTGCCGATATCGACAAGTGCATCGAGACCGCCCGCGCCAACGCAATCATGAACGGCTTCTCCGACGCTGACTGGGATCAGCTCCAGAAGGATCTGCAGGCTTACAAGCTGAATGATCTCCTGGCGATCTTCCAGAAGTACGTGGATGCTTCTTCTGAGGCGGCCCTGCTCGCTAAGTAATATCCAAGCCCCATATGCGCCCCTCGGGGCGCATATGGGCAGAGAAAAGGGCTTTCAAACGAAAGCCTTTTTCTCTGCCTATAACGACAGGAGGTAATATTTATGGCAAGTAAGCTGCTGCAAAAAGCGCGTGATTTTGAAAAGAAATATCTGCCCTACACCGAGTCTGAGCTGCCGCTCTTTCATGTGACGGGCGGAATCGGCTGGATCAACGATCCCAACGGCTTCGCCCCCTATAAGGGTGAATACCATCTGTTCTTCCAATACTACCCCTATGATACCAAGTGGGGCCCCATGCACTGGGGTCATGTCAAAACCCGTGATTTCATCCATTGGGAACGTCTGCCCGCGGCAATGGCGCCCGACAGCGAGTATGACAGGGACGGCTGCTTCTCCGGCGGCGCGGTGGAAATGCACGACGGGCGCCACCTGCTGATGTATACCGGCGTTCGCAACATCCGCCGCCGCAACGGCATGATCGAGTCCTACCAGACCCAGTGCATCGCCATCGGTGACGGTGTGGATTATGAGAAGGTGGAGGCAAACCCCGTCATCACCGCCAAGCTTCTGCCCGAGGGCGGCAGCGAGCATGATTTCCGCGACCCGAAAATTTGGCGCGAGGGAGATACCTACCGCGCCGTCATCGGCAACCGCTGCGCCGACGGCAGCGGCACCATCCTGCTCTATCAGAGTAAGGACGCCATTCACTGGGAGTATGAGGGCGTGCTCTCGGCCTGCCACAACCAGTACGGGCGCATGTGGGAGTGCCCCGACTTTTTCCGGCTTGACTGCAAGGACGTACTGCTGGTCTCTCCGCAGGAGATGGCGGCGATCGGCCTGGAGTTTCACCCCGGCAACGCAAACGTCTGCCTCATCGGCAAATTCGATCCCAAGGCGCAGCACCTCAACCGCGAGACCGTGCAGGCCATTGACTACGGTCTTGACTTCTACGCTCCCCAGACCCTGCTGACCGAGGACGGACGGCGCGTCATGATCGGCTGGATGCAGAACTGGGAGACCTCCTCCTGCAAGCCGCAGGAGCTGAGATTCATGGGGCAAATGACCATCCCCCGTGAGCTGCGGGTACTGAACGGGCGGCTGTACCAGAACCCGGTGCGGGAGCTGGAGAACTGCCGCAGCGTCAAGATCGACTATCACAACGTGCTCATCAATGGGGAAACCAGCCTGCGCGGCATCAGCGGCCGTTACATCGATATGACCGTGACCGTTCGCCCCGGCAACGAAAACAGCATGTACAAGTGGTTCCGCCTCTATGTCGCGCGCGACGGCGAGCACTTCACCTTTATCCGCTACCGGCCTGAGACCGGCACCATCAAGGTCGATCGCACGCACAGCGGCTTCCCTCATGACATTGTAAACATCCGCGAGTTCCCGGTCGGGCTCAAAAACGGCGCGCTGAAGATGCGCGTCATCATGGACCGCTACAGCCTGGAGCTGTTCGTAAACGACGGCGAGCAGGCCGCTTCCTTTGTTCTGTATACGCCGATTGACGCCGGAGCGGTCAGCTTCTCCTCCGACGGAAGCGTTCTCGTGGATGTGGAAAAGTATGATCTGGTCTTGAATGAACAAGACCGATACTGATAGCAGGAGGTTTCCTATATGAAAAAAACAAAAATCCTGATCGTCGCGCTGCTTTTATCATCGCTGCTGCTCTCCGGCTATACCCAGCCCGCGAAGAGCGCTCGAACCGTCGGCACAGGCGCCCCGCAGGCGGGCAGCGTCCGCCTTGACGCCCAGAAGAAGAGCGCGCCCGGTCTCTTCGGCGCCAAGTTTGAGGGCGACGCGGTGGAGGGCACCGGCGAGGCCGTGGACGGCGTGTATCACTTCGCCGCCACCAAGACCGACGGCGAAGCCTGGCACGTCAAGCTCGAGTGCAACTACCCCACGACGCCGGGCAACGAATATCACGTCACCTATCGCTTCCATTCGGACGTCGCCGGCAAGGTCAAGTTCGGCGACTTTCAGGAATTCCCCATTGTCGCCGGCGACAACGAGGTGACCGGCCTTGTGATCGCCAAGGAGGGCACCAGCTATCTGGATCTCCAGCTCGGCATGCTCCCCGCCTTCAACATCGACTTCAAGGAGATCGAGGTCGTTGAGGTGCAGGACGAGCTGAGCTTTGAGGACGCCCTGCCCGCCCCCATCGACTTTGACGCCGAGGATGTGATCATCGAGCGCCACGACCAGGGTTACTCCCCGGACTTTGAGCGCACGGACGACCATGTGACCGTGAGCTATTACAGCGTGGCCTGGGAATCCGGCGTGTGGAAGGCCCGCCTCTACGTCAGAACCGGTCTGATCCCCGAAGCCGGCACCAAATACCGCGTGGCGGTGGACGTGCTGGGCGGCGCGGATATGGATTATGAGGTGCTGCTCAACAAGGACGAGCAGGAGAAGGGCTACGGCGCGCTCTACGGCCGTCATCTGACCGCGGGCGAGACGCAGACCGTTCAGACCGTGCTCAACTTCCCCGAGAGCGGCTACTACGACGGCGAGCTGGTGCTGCAGTTCTCTCTCGGCAACGCCCCGGAGGGCGTGCCCATCACGGTGAGCAACCTGCACATCGACAAGGTCACCGATACGTATAAGAGCGTGCTGCCCACCGGCTTTGCGCTGGACAAGGTCGTCAACACCGGCAAGACCCTAAACACCCTGGTTCCCACCAAATACACCGCGCTCAATCTGCCGGGACTCTCCTACAACGGCACCGAGACCGTGCGCGAGCGCCATGACGGCGACTACGAGGCAAGCCTGGAGAAATCCGCCGACAGCGCCACCTACAGGATCACCAAAGCCCCTGAAAGCGGCAGAGGCGTCTGGAAGGCGCAGCTCTTCGTGGATACCGGCGTTGTCCCTGAGGCCGGCAAGAGCTACCGCATCGCGCTGGACGTAGAGGGCAGCGCCGACCAGGCCAAGTACGAGGCCTGCTTTGACGGCGATTCCGAGAACGTCTACGGCGCGTTCTATTCCCGCAGCCTGAGCGCGGGCGTGACCGACCATGTGGAGCGCCTGCTCACCGCCGACGCAAGCCACGGCCCGCTGACCGTCCGCCTGCAGTTTGGCGAGACCAACAGCACCGCCGGCAACAACATCACCGTCAGCAACGTGCGCGTGGAGGAGATCAATCCCACCGCCGGTGATCCCCTTGCCACACAATCCTATGTCACCGGCAGCGAGACCCTGTCTGAGGAGCTGCTGCCCACGACCTTTGCCTACCCCACCACCACCGGCGGCAGCACCCAGCATGTGGACGACGCCTGGGTGAATCAGACGCTGAACCTGTCGGCGTCCGCGGTTAACTATGACGGTTCCTCTGCGACTGCGTCCGTGGTCGGCACCAACGGGGCGAAGCTGGAGATCACCGCGCCGCAATCCGGCGGCGGCGCCTGGAGCACACGTCTGGAGATCGCCACCGGCATCACCCCGTCGGCGGGGGAGCAGTATTGCGTTACCGCGAACATAACCGCCCAAAGCGCATTTGCTTCCGATGATGTCTCCAACATCGGAAGCTGGGAAGTTAAGCTCGGCAACAGCGCTTCGGATACCGGCGACAGCGGCTACAATCCGTATGGCGGCGGCTATGGCTATGTCGGATCGTATTCTGAGCTTCCGACGACCGGGCTGCAGATCAGTAAGACGTTTACCGCGCCCGCGAACGCCGAGGATTGTCACGAGCTCGTTGTGCGCCTCGATCTCGGCAATGTCGGCCTGAAGATCTTCAACGTTTCCAATATCAGTGTTACCAAGTTTGTCGCGGCGCACGACGAGGTCGTCGATCCCGTGACCGTTCCCAACTCCTTCGTTCTCGAACCGCGCAACGGCAATGATGTTTCTGCCGCAACGCTCACCGGCAACGGCAGCAGCGCCACCGCGAAGGTCACTGCTGCCGGCACGGACGACTGGCACATCAAGCTCTTCGCCAACACCGGCGTTACACTCACGAAGGATCATAAGTACCAGATCAGCATGAAGCGCAGCTCCACCGGCGACGGCGAATACGGTATTTGCTACCGTCGTGACGCGGAGGGCGACCACGATTACGATTATATCGGCAATGTCGAGTTCCTCTCCGGCGGCGTTGTCCGCAACACTGTGACCGCCAGTGAGACCGGCAATGTGCAGATCCTGCTGAAGCTCGGCAAACGCGCCGCCGACAGCACCATCACCGTGAGCGACATCTCCATCAGGGAAGTCACCGCGAGCAGCGGCAGCCCCGCCTTCACCGCCAACGGCGATGTGGGCTATGACAGAAGCCTCTCCAACACCACAAGCTCCGCCACGATGAAGGTCACCGCCGCCCCCGAAAGCGGCGCGGAGGTTTGGAAGCACAAGCTCTTTGCCGACACCGGCGTGACCCTGCAGCCCAACAAGTTCTACCGCGTCTCCGCGGACGTATCCGCCACCAACGCCTTTGATTACGAGATCTGCTACAACCGCGACGGTGAGGAAAAGGGCTTCGGCGCCAAGTACGGTCTCCAGGCCGGTTCTGCGGCGCAGACCATCGTGTTTGATACCCAGGCCAGCGCCGACGGCAAGCTGATCCTCCAGTTCGCGGTCGGCAAGGCGCCCGTCGGCACCGACATCGTCGTGAAAAACGTCAAGGTACAGGAGCTCACAGCGCCCACCGGTACCAGCCTGATCCCCGGCTTCCGGTTCAACAACGTCGGCAGCTTCTCCGTCGCGGCGGACGCGGGCTATGTCGCCAATCTGGAAAAGGCCGCGAGCAGCGCTACGCTCAAGCTTGCGAGCGCTCCCGCCGCTGACCGCAACCCCTGGAATCTGAAGCTCAACGTCAAGACCGGCTTCACCCCCGAAAACGGCAAGGCCTACCGCGTGAGCTTTGACCTCAGCGCCGAGCGCGCCCAGAACAATGTCGAGGTCTTCTACGACGGCAACACCGAGAACGCTTACGGTCAGCTCTTTAACCAGAGCCTGCCCGCCGGCAGCAAGAACCTCTCCTTTATGATTATGCCCACGCAGCCCAAGGGCGAGCTCAGCCTGCAGATCCGTCTCGGCAAGACCGATGACGCCGGCAGCAACAGCTACACCGTCAGCAACGTGAAGATCGAGGAGGTCGCCTTCGTCATCAACTCCAAGCCCGAGACCAAGGACGCCGCCGAGCTCTTCACCCACACCGGCTACACCGCGACCCTCAAGAAGACCGCCGCCAACGCCAACATCACCTTCAAGTCCGTCCCCGCCTTTGACAGCCGCGAGCCCTGGATGACCAAGCTCTTCATCGACACCGGCGTCACGCTCAAGCAGGGCGTGAAATACCGCGTCAGCTTCGAGGTCTTCTCCAACGCGGACACTCCCTTCGAGGTCTGCTTCAACAAGGACAATGAAGAGAAGGGCGTCGGCGCCATGTACGGTCTGAACTCCACGATGGAGCCGCAGATCGTCGAGTACATCACCTATGCCAACGAGGACGCGCACCTGGTGCTCCAGTTCTCTCTCGGCAAGGCCAGCGCCCCCAGCACCTTCAACGTCAACAACATCAAGGTCGAGCGCGCCGGCGCCACCAGCGAGGTCTCCGATACGATCTATACATTCTAAGTTTTGAGTTTTGAGGGCTGCGTTTTGAGGAGAAGCGCCCCCTGCCAAACTTGGGCACTTCTCCCGGCTCTTCCCGACGCAAAGCTCAAGACTCACGGCTCAAAACTGCATGGAAAGGTGTGCAAACAATGCGTAAAAAACAGCTTCTGCCCGCGATCCTTCTGATCCTTGCGCTGCTCCTCTCCGCCTGCGGCGCGCAGAGCGCCGCCCCCGCCGAGGCTCCCGCGGAGCCCGAAGCCCCTGCCGAGGCGCCTGTTGAGGCCGTGGAGGAGGGCTTCGCGGCCAATCTTCCGGATGAAGCCTATGAGGCCATGCCCTACACCCTCTACCCCATCCCCGAGGGCGGCTATGTGGGCGACACGATGCCCTTTGTGACCGAGGACGGCACGCTTGAGCTCTACTACCTCTACGACACCGACCACAACGGTCAGGGCTACCACCCCTTCTACATGTACAGCACCCCGAACTTCTATGACTACACCGATCACGGCATGGTGCTCAGCTACGGCACAATGTCCGAGCCCGACCCCGCGCTCGGCACCGGCTGCGTCATGCAGGATCAGGACGGGCTTTACCACCTGTTTTACACCGGTCATAACGACACCGGCAACGGCGGCAAGGGCAAGGAGTGCGTCATGGTCGCCACCAGCACCGACCGCGTGCACTGGGAAAAGAACCCCGAGCCCCTGCTCTTCGCCCCGGAGAACTACGACAAGGACAACTTCCGCGATCCCGAGGTCTTCTGGGTCGAGGAGGATCAGTGCTACTGGATGCTGATCGCCGCCCATGAGCAGAGCATGAACGGCGTCGTCGCCAAGTTCACCTCCACCGACCTTGTCAACTGGGAGTTCAGCGGACCCTTCTTCGCGCCCCACGCCCAGTTCATCCTCGAATGCCCCGACCTGTTCTGCATCGGCGATACCTGGTATCTCACCTACAGCTGGGACTGCGTGACCTACTATGCCATGAGCAACTCCATGTACGGTCCCTTCCACGCCCCTTCCGACAACATTTTGGACGGTAAGGGCACCATGGAGGGCAGCGGCTTTGTCTTCTACGCCGCCAAGACCGCCGAGATCGGCGATAACGTCTACCTCTGCGGCTGGCTCGGCCGCGCGGGCGTCAGCGGCGATTCCGGCATCTATCAGTGGGCCGGCAACGTGATGAACCACCAGCTTGTACAGCTTGAGGACGGAAAGCTCGGCGTCAAGGCTCCCGATAGCCTGGAGGAATACTTCGTCGCCGACAAGCCCTTCGAGGCCGTGGGCCGCAAGGGTCAGGTCGAGATCAGCGGAAACAGCATCCGCCTCAGCGCCGACGGCGAAAACTACGCCCTGGCCGACATGGGCACCCGCCCCGTCACCATGACGCTCGAGTGCGACGTGACGATCGACGGCAGCGGCCGCGTGGGCTTTGCCTTCGGCGGCAGCGCCTCCGACGATACCTACACCGCCCTGTGCCTGGACACCAAGGAGAAGCTCGTGCGCTATGAGGGTTACGAAATCGAGGAGCTGCGCAAGTTTGATCCCATGGCCTACACCCGCTTCGACTTCAGCAAGCAGGACACTCACCATGTGAAGCTCGTGTGCGAGAATGAGATCGTCGTGCTCTACATCGACAACACCAAGGCGCTCTCCTCCCGCATCTTCTCTCGCCCCGCAAGTGTGCGAGCGTTCCCCCGCCGCGAGTGCGCGCAGCGGGGTGCATCCCCTCTAACGATTTAGTCCCGGAACGGGACTGAATCGTTAACATTCGTCAAAACAGAAGGGCGCTCGCGATGCCGAAGTAGACCAGCAGGCTCAGCGCGTCCACGATCGTGGTGATAAAGGGGCTTGCCATCACGGCGGGATCGAAGCCGATCTTTTTCGCCGCCATCGGCAGCGTACAGCCCACGATTTTTGCCATGAGCACCGTAAGCGCCATGGTGAAGCAGACCACAAAGGCCGTGAGTACCGTGATGTCCGTATTGCCGAGCAGCAGGCGATCCACCAGCATGATCTTTCCGAAGCAGAGCGCCGCGAGGGCGAGGCCGCATAGGCAGGCGGTCTGGATCTCCTTCCAGATGACCTTGGGCGCGTCGGCAAAGGCAAGCTCACCCAGGCTCAAGGCGCGGATCACCGTGACGGAGGCCTGAGAGCCGGAGTTGCCGCCGGTATCCATCAGCATGGGGATAAAGGCCGTGAGCACGACCTGGGCGGCGAGAGCGCTTTCAAAGCCCGTGATGATCATGCCCGTAAAGGTGGCCGAGACCATCAGCAGCGCAAGCCAGGGGATGCGGTGCTTGAAGAGATCCCAGGCGTTGGAGCGCAGGTAGCTCTTCTCCGAGGGGAGCATACCGGCCATCTTCTCAATGTCCTCGGTCGTCTCCTCCACAAGAACGTCCATCGCGTCGTCAAAGGTGATGATGCCCACCAGTCGCTTGTCCGTGTCCACCACGGGCAGCGCCAGGAAGTTATACTTCGAGAGCATCTGCGCGACCTCTTCCTGGTCTGTCAGGGTGTTCACCGCGATCACGTTTTCATCCATGATCTCGGAAACCGGGGTCGTGTCGTCCGCGGAGAGCAGCAGATCCTTCACGGAAACCGTGCCGAGAAGCTTGCTGCCCGCGGTCACATAGCAGGTATAAATGGTCTCCTTATCGACGCCGGTGCGCCGGATGCGCGTGATGGCCTCGGATACGGTCATCTGCGGGCGCAGCGACACATATTCCGTGGTCATAATGGAGCCCGCGGAGTTTTCCGGATAGCGCAGAAGGTCGTTGATCTCCTTTCGCATCTGGGGATCGGCCTGGGCGAGGATGCGCTTGACCACATTGGCCGGCATCTCCTCCACCAGATCCACCGCGTCGTCCACATACAGTTCCTCGATCACGGCGCGCAGCTCCGCGTCCGAGAAGCCCCGGATCAGCAACTCCTGCTGCTCCGTCTCCATCTCCACAAAGGTCTCCGCCGCGAGCTCCTTCGGCAGCAGCCGGAACAGCCGGGGCAGGCGCTCGTCCGCCAAATCCTCAAAGACCCCGGCCACGTCCGCCGGGTTCATGGTGACGAGAATGTCCTTGAGCGTGGAATACTTCTTCTCCTCAAGCAGCTTTCTCAGCGTGCTCTCCATGGTGACTGTGTGTTCTGCCATCGTTGTCCTCCTTTTTGTCAGAAGGCGATGCCCGAGACACGCAGGCCAAAGTTCAGCAGTTGTTCAACGGCACGGAAACGCGCAGGGGCGGTTCCGCATCAAAACTTCGGCCTGCTGTGCCGCCGGTACTTCCACCGTCCATGACGTTTCCTCCTTATTTCAAATTTTTGCACAAAGATCAGCGGCGATTTTCCCATCTGATCCCTACTTAGTGTAACTTTTTTGCTTACATTTGTCAAGCAAGAATACGATTCTTCCATCAGGCGCTATGAAAGATTTCCGAGGCGGATATGCGTCAGGCGATCACGAAGCATCCCACAAATTTTAGTCTATGGTAGAATCGTATAAGTGCTTTTTCACCAGCTCGTCGGCAAATCCGGCGCCCTCGTCGAAAAGCCCCACATAGCCCTGAAGCATCCTCGCCTTGGCGCAGAGCGTCCGGCTGTGGCGGGAGATGTAGATCGCGCACTTTTGCCGCCCGTTCTTCGCCTCCTGCACCAGATTTGCCGCCGGGGAATTGCCGTCAAAGGCCAGCAGGATCGAACGGCGGCGCTTGAAGATTTCATAGGCAAAGCTCTTATACAGTCCGTTGCCGCTGGGCTCAATGGAAATACGCACCGAAACATCGCTCTGCCGCAGCCGCCGAAGCTCCCCGGCGGACAGCGCCGCAGGCACAATCGCGAAGACGCGGAACCGCCCCCGATTTTGTTCCACCAGATACCGCTCATAGGCCGTGAGCTTGTGGCCGATCACGAAAAAGAGCTTTTCGGGGTCGGCGTTTTGCAGCAGCGCATCAATCAGCGCTTTGCCCCCCTCGCGCATACGGGTCGTGTGGGTATCGCTGTTGAAGCTTCCCCCGGCCAGAATCAGGGGCGTCCCCGCCGCGGGCAGATCGCGGATTTGAGACGCGAGGCCGCTTGCGCTTTCGCATTTTTCTCTGGCGGTGCGCAGCGCCGCGTCCGGCCTCGGCACCGCGGCGATCCGCGCTGTGTAAAAGGCTCGGATGTCCGCCGCCCGCAGGGCGTTTTGCCTCGCTGAGAACACGGCGATGCTTTCCTCCCTGATGCTGCGCTCCGCCTCGCTCATGCGGCAAAGCTCCTCGTGCTTGAGCCCCAGCAGCTTTTCCAGCGCGAGCTCCTCGTCGATGGAGTTGGTGCCATAGAGCGCGCCGCCGTCGGTTCCCTGCACGCAGGCGATCCCGGCGCGCAGATATTGCCGCAGGGGGTGGCGCTTCAGGTCGCTCAGGTTGTTGAGCCGCACGTTGCTCGTGAGCTGAAATTCCAGCGTCACGCCATACTCCCGCAGCTCGCGCATGAGCTTTTCACCGCGCGGGGACTGCAGATTCGGAGTATAGAGCCCGTGACCGATGCGAAGGCGCGGCATCGCCTGCCCGGGGGCGAGGGATTCCCGCACACAGCGCAGTGTATTCGCGACGTTATCCCGCAGACTGTCGTTCTCCCCCGCGTGGACACGCAGGACGAAGCCCGGCGTCTCCCGCGCGATGGCGGTGAGCTCTCCGATCACGTTTTTGAGCTCGAGAATGTCGTTGATCTCCTCGCCCACGATGTCGCTGCCCGCGACATAAGGGTCAGACGCCACCGCCCGCAGGGTGCGCAGGTTCTCCGCCAGATAGTCGTCCGGCGCCACGCTGTCCCGTACAAGGGTCAGCGGCGTGCGGCGCATGGCGGCCAGAAAACGCAGGAGCACCCCCGTCTCCGCTGTGACGGCGGGCAAAACCGCGTGGATCTGCCGCAGCACCTCGGGCGCGGCCTCGGGCTTACAGAGGCTCGTGTCGGAGATTTCCGCATAGTCGATGCCATAGCGCCGGTAGTTTCGCGCGATCCACAAAAGCTTGTCCTGAAAGAGCGTATTGTGCGCATAGGCGGGGTTTTCCCGATCGAGCGCCATCTGCCGCAGCGCCGCGTTGATCTCGGCATCCGGAAGCTCCGATAGCCCCGTCGTCCCGATGCGTTCCCCGGCGGGTACGCCCTTGGTAAATACATAGCGGTAGAGGTAGACCTTCTCGAGATCGGCAAATACCGCCTGCCCGTCCTTGGGCACCGCGAGAGATACGCGGATGCGCGCGAGGTTGTACGCCGCGTCCGCGGGATTTCGCAGCAGCAGGTCGGCAAGGTTGAGAAAGGTGTTGTCGTCGATGCGCCGTTCGCGGTATTTGCCTGTGAGCGACGAATCGCGGAGCGCACACGCGGCTTCACGGCGTCTCGCGTCCAGCGTGGCCTGCTGCTCCGGCGTGACGCGAAGACCCAGCTTTTTAATATAGTAGAGCGGATAGCGGATCTGATGGTGGACGCCCAGGGCGATCAACAGCTCCGGCGGCAGGTTTGCGCTCATATGGGTGTGCAGGTCGGTATGAAACTTGCAGTCGGAAAAAATGTAGGTTTTGACAATGGTTTCCTGCTCTGTGAGGCGGTAGTCCTTGGTCTGGCTCATCAGCGCCTTGGAGATGGCGGGGATCGAGGCCTTGAGCTCCACTGTGCCGTCCGGGCGGATGTTCGCCACCTTGGTATTGCCCAGGCGGAAAATCCAGAGTCGGCGGTTCTCCCCGTCCACATAGCTCGGCACCGTGCCGCGGATGACCTTGAGCCCGCTTTCATCCTCGCTCAGCGGGAGCTTACACAGCTTTGCAAGGTTGCGGATCAGGTTCCCGGTGCCGTGGTTCGGCGTGCGCAGCACATAGGAGAGCGTCTCGCCCTCCCGCCGGAGCTCCACGAGGATGTCCTTTTCCTTATCCAGCGAAAATTGGCCGAAGTATTCCATGCCGCAACCTCCTAACATTGAAAGCATGTCCAGGGAAACGCCTGCGGCGGCGGGGCGGAAAATTCCATCCGCTCCCCGCTTGTCGGGTGGGTAAACGCAATGCGGTGCGACCAGAGGGCAAGCTCGCAGTCGTCCCGGGGCTGGCAGTATTTGCGCTCGCCGACGAGCGGGAGCGCGCGGGAGGAAAACTGCACCCGGATCTGGTGGGTTCGGCCCGTCAGCAGCTCCACCCGCACAAGGCTCAAGTCCTCGGCGCGCCCCAGCGTCTCAAAGCGCAGCCGCGCCTCCTGGACGCCCTTGCCGGGGCGGTCGGTGACAAAGCTCATCTTCCGCGCCTTGTCGCGGTACATGAGATCGCAAAGCGCGGCGCGATCCTCTGTCTTCCCGTGCACAACGGCGAGGTATTCCTTGCCAAACGTCCCTTCCCGCACCTGATGAGAAAGCTCCGACGCGCTCTTCGCGCTTCGCGCCAGCACCATCACGCCGCCCACCACGCGATCCAGCCGATGCACCGTGCGCAGGTCGGCGTGTTCGTCCCCGAGCGCCTGCCGCAGCAGCGCGGGCAGACCGCCCGGCTCATCCGTGGACAGTACGCGCGGCGGCTTGAGGCAGACGAGGATATCCGCGTCCCGATAGATGATCTCCATACGTCACTCCCGTTCGTTTTGTCCCCTTCGGGGCGCAAAGCTTTTTTGCATTGTAACTATTCAGTCCCCTTGAAAGGGGACTGAATAGTTAGGGGGAAACTTGCGCTCATCGCACGAGGCGCACGGGGGACGCGCCTCGTTTGGTCGGCGCAAGGCCTCGCACGGCTCGGCTTAAAGTGTTTTTGCCGAGGCAAAGCCCCGTCAAAAACGGATTTCCATTTGTTTTTCGCCTTGCGAGGCGAAAAATCAGAGGCGTTCCCCCTCTGAACTC
>CAJOCV010000016.1 GCA_905233785.1 uncultured Oscillospiraceae bacterium | reverse complement strand
AGTGCGGCTAATCAATCGTTCACTGCCACACTGAAAAACATGGAAGAAAAGAATGTTGATATCAACGCGGTATGTTTCGCGCAGGAAGCGAATAATGCGCTCGGTTCCATCATCCATTTTCGCAGCAACGATGACCATCTTCACATTTTGGTTTACACTTGCTTCATCGAGTGGAGTTCCAAACTTTTTCTGAAACGCATCATTCAGCGTCTCTTTTCCGTTTGTGAAGGAGAGATATAGCTGTGCGATTGCTTCTGTGGTCATCTTGGAGACACTGGCCGCATAGTCAATGACTTGGGCGGTGACTTCACGCGGCGTCAGATCCTTTTTCAGCTCCACTACGACCATATCCCCGTCGTGATCGATGCAGAGGATGTCAATGAACTTGCCAGCATCGGTTTTTACCTGGTTACTTATGACCAGCCAGCCCTTGTTTAAAATCTCAATATTGTCTCGCAGAAGCAATTCGAGTTCTTTTTCGTCAATAAGGCTTGCTGCCTGCAGTGGCTTTTTCTCGTCTAGAGACCAAACAGTATGTGATATAGGCATTATACTCACCTCATTAGGTCAATGAAAATCTGACATATAGCTTTAATAATAGCTTTTATACTATCTACAAGAGATGAAAAATCAAAGCTTGCGAAACCGAACACTGAACCTGCTGCAATAAGAAGGGAAAGCAATGTGATGATAGTCATAAACCATTGCAGCGTGATATTAGCGGAAGTGCTTCTATACTCTGCGGCATCGTTAAGCATATGAAGGAGGCTGTCAATACTTGCTTTTGTATCCTTGACAGACTCTGTTATTCCGTCAAAACTCATTTGCATATATGATCGTTTCTTGTCAAGATCAAGGGAAAAATACTTGCAATCGCTGTTGTCGATTGTTTCACCTGAAAACTCGCAAATGAATCGATAACTGTAATAGAGTTTTCTTTCAACATTTACTCTGGTTCGGAGAATACCTGACGTTCTTGCATGCCGAATTGCGTTGCTGATCTTTCTGTTACAAGCCGCAATATCGCGTTCAGCAATTCTTCTCATGCTACTAGCTGTCATATACGTGGAAAAAACACTTGCAAGGTCATATTCGGCAATTTCCGGAAGAATACCTGATCCGGTGTAATTTCCCCCAGAATATACAGACAGGCAAGTGCCTTCATTTTGACTACAGTCATAATCCCAACACACGCAAGCATTGAGCTCTGGTGCATAGTCAATCGGGGAACATAGCATTACACTATTCCAAAAGCCACTATTCTTACGAGTTTTATCTGGTCGTATGTTCGTTGAAAAAGTCTGAAATGTTGGCGGGAACAGATTATTCTGCGCAAAATGAAATGTGAAATAACGGCTCAGATCTGAAAAAGCATTCCACTTCAGTTTTGAGAGTAATTGATAGTATTCTTTTCTTCGTAAGTCGTCCCCCGTATACATTGCCCGCCCAAATCTTTTTGGCTTATACCAAGGTATATTAAATTGCCTACTCACATCAGAGTATGGTTTGTAATCAGACTTACAGATTTGCTCTAGCGCTTGATTAAATTCATCAGTAATAAAAATACGATAATTAACCAGAAGGAATGATGAAGATAAGTTTCGTATTGATATTGCGACGTAGGAAAAGCAGTGACTAATGCTTTTCCTTTTCTTAATCTCAACAGTTGGAAGTGTGGAAAAGAATTCCCAGTCGACATATCTTTCTAAAGAGCTGAGGTTTTCCCGATCTCTTTTTGTTTGAAATACGCCATATCTGGACAGTTTGTTCTTCCGAACGAAGTAACTATGTTCTTTTTTGAATTTTGAAAGATCTTCTTTTGGCAAATAATCAAAAAAATCTATGTATTTAAGACGTAGATATCCGGGATTTTCCTTCTTTTCCAGATAATTATAGCCTTTTGGCATTGTAGAGGAAGGTTCTTCGCGAAACCTTATGTCTTTTAACATGTGCTCTTCATATTCTTTTAAGGGGAAAAAACGAGATAATCCTAACCTAACGTTTCTATAAACTGAATAAGACCACCGCGCAAGATAATCTGTAAAAGATAGTTTGTATTTTGAAAAGACAGTTCTGAAAGATAGTTTTCTCATAACGTTTCTTCCTCTTACAGATTAGCTCCCACAATGGCGGGAGCTAATCTATCTTTGCTCTCTCATATTTCACGCCAGCACATCTTCGATAATCTGCTGGATCTCCTTGTTTCGCAACTGATTGCGGAAATACACCTTGTACCCATCCAGTGTCAATGTGTCAAAGAACACTCTCGCACAGTCGATCTTTACCAGTTCTTCTCTGCGCAGATCGGTCTTGTTCTCGACATCCTTCGTTTCAAAGACGATGTTGAGTTCTTTTTCGCCAGATTTCTTCTTTACAACATACATGAAGTCCGGGCAATAAGTTCCGCCGGTAATGAACGGAATTGCGCTGGTCTTGCGGGGAACCTTACCGCAAACGATGACGCAACGGCTATCTCCCGGCATTCGGTGTCACAGTCTCATTTGCAACAATCGTATCTTTAATCATGTGCGGCCTCCTCGGTAATGGTTCCTTTTTTGATGTGATAGGCTATCCCACGTTGTTCGCAGAATTGTATAACCTCTTCGGCGCATTCATTATAAAACCTTTTATGGTCAGGGTAAGCAGAAACGACCTTGTTATAGTGCAGCATGCCGAAAATGATCTTGTCTGTGAAAGAAACCGCTTCCAATATCTCATGGAGATCCTGCTCAATCATATTCGGTGTCGGATACGGCTCGATGCTTACCCAAGTGTTGCATCCTCTATTGTGTAAAGCACGCAGGGCGGCAAGCCTGTCCGCACAAGGAGCGGCGTAAGGCTCCATCTTTTCACGATAAGCTTCATCCAGCGTAATCAGCGTAATACCGTACTCGTTTTCCGGAGCATATTCAGCCAGATCAATAGGAAGGATGCCTTTCGTTAGTACAGAACACCGAATGCCCGCTGCGTTTAGCCTCCTGATGGCTGCTTTACTCATTTCTGCAATATCATCGTATTCATACATAAAAGGATCGGTTGTAAAGCAGAGTTCAACGGATTCAATTTTATCGCGCAACCGGGGGATCTCGCAATCCAGCAGATCGAGTGTATTGGAAACCAAATACGGCTGCAGCCATTGTTCATATGTTGGGATTTGCCCAAATCTCTTTTTAAGTGCAAAAGCATAGCACGGGTATTTGCATCCATGTGAACAGCCAAGCACATGGTTCATCGTATAGTCGCCATATTCAACGCCTGTTTTATACAGCATACTCTTGCGCTTAATATAGCCAGCAACTTTTTTCATTGGCTTACCCTCCGTATATATACAGAATGGTCTTTGTTTTCTTCCCAAAATGCAGACGGCCGATTGCTGGTTGTATACGGTGGGCTTCTTCGTATCATGACCATTTTTTCGCTCTGCATTTCAGTAAGAATATCATATATCATTTTAAACTCGCAGACCAAACCATATTGATTAACAAAGGCTGCGACAAACTTTGTTATACTTACTTCTTCGGAATATGTATTCAAGCATTCAGAAACCATTTCCGCAATCTGATCCCTTGTAAGAAGTTCACCCTCGGCCGTAGATGAATAATCAGGCGCAACATCAAAGATTGATATCTGGTTATCCTGCTGAATGCTAATAAAAAGCTCATCTTTTCGCTTTTGCATGTTTTGCGCCATCAAAAAGCAGCCGTCTTCGTGATCACATACATGGATCATTCGATACTTCGGACGTTGCCCAGCCTTAAGTCGTACTGGCATGTCCAGCACATACCCATAGTCCTTTTTCAGATGTTGCTTGTATTCTGTTGAAAGACGTTGTTCTGCCTGATATCCGTCCAGTTTCCCCGTTTTATAGTCTAGAACTATCGCCTTCCAATAGTCGCCCCCAGCAATTGCGGTCAAAAGATCCTCTGACTGCTTGTCAGCCGACACGAGTGTAGGCTCGTACTCGACCAAGTCGTCCAGACCCTGCAGTGCTTCGTCGGTTCTATAGTCAACGTCAAGAACGCGACAAGCATCCCGAAAGAAGCCAAAAGAGTTGAAATTGATAAGCATTTCAAAGCTATTAAATCCCATGGTTTTGAATTTATGGAAAAGTGCTGCGTCCAACGCCTTTATCCCATATGGGTCAATATATAAGAAAACATTATTCCCACGCTCACGGCGCAGAAGCGCTTCAATGTTTTCTTCATATGCTCCGGGGATAACAACTGGCTCATCATAGCTTGAATGTGCTAAGGTTATATTTGCCGAAAGATCTGACGCATGGTTAAGTTCGATGAAGCGAGTTTTAATCGCTCCTTGTTTATTTCTAATTTTAGTAATCTTAAGACAGTTTTCTCTGATTCGTAATGCAATTAAAGGCGAGCCTTCTGTTCCGTCCTCAAACATACCCTTTCCTGCGAAGCAATCAACATAGCAAATAGGCTTTCCGGTCCGGAGCACTTTTTGAAAATAGGGGGTGAGATAACAGCCTAGCAATCTATCCTTAATTACGGACCATTCGTTTTTCTTTTTAAAGAAGTTGGAATTATCTTTAGACATTTTTGCACATGTCCTTTCATGTGTTTTCTAGTAATTATCTGGTAATTGAAGCCCCAATGCTTGCTTCTTTTCCTTAGCTTAGAATTGCGGTTCGTCTTGTTTTTCCAGGGCCCCGAAAAACATCACCTCATAGATTGGCAGATACGTGATCTTGCCATTCGTCGTGATCTCGCGGGTGTTGGACAGAACATAGGCCTTCTTGACATGATAATCCTCGTTCTTAACGAAAGCATTCAGGGCGCTGTGGACGGTGTAGTCCTTGCCGGACTTGACCTCGATGGGAACAGCGGACAGGCTGTCGTAATCGTCGATCAGATAATCCACCTCACCTTTGCTGCGGTTGTCGTAATAAAACAGGTTATAGCCATGGGCGATGAGCTCGCTGGCAACGACGCACTCATAAACTGAGCCCAGGTTGATGCTCCGTTCGTCATCCAGAATTGCGCGGATATTGCTGCCATACAGGATGGAGGTCAAAATACCGACGTCATTCAAATAGAGCTTCAAGAGATTCTTGCCGGAGGACTCGATCAGAGGGAACACCGGTGTAGAGATTGCCTGCACGTTCAGTGCAATGCCCGCACTGATGAGATATTCAAATTCGTCCTCATAGTCAGCAAAGGTCTTGCCGCGGATATCCTCGATCCGCTGTGCCACCACACGTTTCTTTTTGTTCTCCAGATTGGAGGGGATCTGATCGTAAATGCGCCGGATCTTCAGCTTGCGCTCGGCATCATACTTGGAAGCATCAGCGGCGTAATAGTCATGAATTTCTCGCTGGATCTCCCGCACCGCCTGAATGTTTTTCGTATTCAGGAACGCATTGACAGCGGCGGGAAGCCCACCGACCAACAGATACCGCTTGAAGAATTCCATCATTTTTTCATGCATGGCTTCGTCCAGCGATTCACGCGCCTCAAACTTTTTCCGCAGCACATTGACCGCATATTCATTCATGCCGTTGGCATAGAGGAACTCTTCAAAGTCCAGCGGGAACATACGGATCTTGCGAATGCTGCCCATGGGGATCGAAGTCGTCTGCGCGAGTGTTACACCGAGAAGCGAGCCGCTGGCGATGTAAGTAAAGCGGTTATCGTCCCGAAGGAATTTCAGCATGGTAAGAAGGTGAGGATAGGCCTGGATCTCGTCAATGAAGATCAGCGTGTTCTCTTTCTCCTTCATTTTATCTCCGGCGATCACACTGATCCGGAGATAAAAATCATCCACGGTGGTGGCGTTGGCAAAGAGCTTGTTGCCAACGGAGTCCTCCAGCATGTTGATTTCAATAAAATTGGCGAACAGCTTCTTCCCTACATAACGAATAATGTAGGTTTTTCCGACCTGACGAGCGCCGTCAACGAGCAGAATACGCTCCGAATTGGACTTCAAGTGCTGTTCGATTACGTCAGAAATCTTTCGTTTCAGCATGGCTAATCTCTCCCATGAAAACATTTCAAAGTCAGTATAACCGATTTTCGTTGACATTTCAATAGTTTGCGGTCAAAACATAATGACTTTTCAAACTCAAGTAAAGATCAAGCGTTCATGTGTTGCCCTATCGACACGAGCAAAGAAGAAAACGGGTCTGAAATCCTTATGTGGACTTCAGCCCCGCTTACATCTCCTCCTTCTACACTGTAACCGAAAAATCTTTAAATGCCTTTCTACGCAAAAAGGCGCCTGGAAAGCCGCAGGTATAAATGGATTCCAGGCACCTGATTCATGCGAGTGGCGCGTTGATTCACTGCGCTGTCTGTAATAAAAAAGCAAAGATCTTTTTGACCACTTTTCTGACCCTTTACACGCCGAAATCAGTAAAACCATACGAACTGACAAGTACGAATTATCACTGGTTTTTGTATGATTTGGTATGTTTTATCACAGGAAAAGTTCCAATGAATTGAATTGGCGGAATTCGAGTCTTGTATCGTCCACCATCAAATCCGAACCGAAAGGTTCGGATTTTTCTTTATTTCCAGTAAAATCGGCCTCTTTTTTCAAAAAAAGTTGAGGCCGATTTTCCAAAAGTAATAGTTTTACTTATTTTTAGCCTTACGAGATTAACAAGAAGCGGGACGAATCAACACGAAACAGAGCTGATAAAGGCCTCCCTTCTGCTCGCGCTGGCCTGCTTCATCTGGTTTGTAACGTGCCCATACACGTCCAGCGTAAAGGCCGCGGTCGCATGACCGAGATTTTCCTGTACGGTTTTGATGTCGTCTCCGCTCTTGATTGCCGCCTCATAGGTGTAGCGCCGATCAAGGATCGGCGCTACGGCTATTGCACCAGATCCTCCCCGATCTGATACACGTTCCCCGCGCCGACGGTGAGGATAATGTCGCCGGGTCTGGCGGTCTCGCGCAGCGCGTCCTCCAGCGCCTCGAAGCTGGGGTAGAAGCTTGCGCCCTCCACCTGCGCGGCGAGATCGGCGGAGGAGATGCCGATGGTATTCTGCTCCCGCGCGGCGTAGATTTCCGCGAGCAGCAGCACGTCGGGGCGGCGCAGCTGCTGCACGAAATCGTCAAAAAGCGCGTGGGTGCGGGAGTAGGTATGGGGCTGGAAGACCAGCACTGTGCGCTGGTAATTGAGCGCCTCCACCGTGTCGAGCAGCGCTTTGAGCTCACCGGGATGGTGGGCATAGTCGTCGTAGACATCCGCGCCGTTAAACTTGCCCTTGAATTCAAAGCGGCGGCCCGCGCCGTTAAAGCCCGCGAGACCGTACTTGACCGCATTGGGTCGAACGCCGAGACAGATTGCGGCGGCGGTCGCGGCGAGCGCGTCCTTAACGTTATGCTCCCCCGGCACATGCAGCGTCACGTCGGTAAACAGATGCCCCTTATAGTAAATGTCAAACTCCGAATTTGCGCCGTGGTAGCGGATGTTCTCCGCATGCACATCGGCCTCGGGGCTCAGGCCAAAGGTAATCACCTTCCGCTCCAAGCCCTTGAGAGTCTCCATGGTGTTGTGATCGTCAAAATTAGCGACCACGGTGCCATAGCCGGGAACGCGCTCGGCAAAGGCGCGGAAGGAGTCCTCCACATCCCGGAGATCCCGGAAGAAGTCCAGATGGTCGGCCTCGATGTTGAGGATCACGGCCACGGTGGGATAGAAGGACAGGAAGGAGTTATAGTACTCGCAGGACTCCATGACGATGGTGTTGCCGTGCCCCACGCGGTGCCCGGCGTTTAGAAGCGGCAGGGTGCCGCCGATCATGACCGTGGGATCCTTATCCGCCGCCATCAGAATATGGGTACACATCGAGGTGGTGGTGGTTTTTCCGTGGGTGCCCGCGATGCAGAGGGCGTTGCTGTAATCCCGGGACACGGCGCCCCAGGCCTGGCTGCGCTCAAAGACCGGAATGTCATGGGCGCGGGCGTAGAGGATCTCCGGGTTATCGTTGTGCACCGCGGCGGTGCGCACGATAAACTCCACATCCGGCGCGACATTTTCCGCCTTATGTCCCACCGCCACGGGGATTCCGTGCCGGCGGAGAGAGAGGACATTGGGGCTCTCGTTCATATCCGAGCCGGTGACGCTGATGCCCATGCCCTGCAGCACCTCTGCCAGCGAGGACATGGAGACGCCGCCGATGCCCACCAGATGCCCCTTGCGTCCGGGAGAGAGAAAATTTACAAAATCAACCATATCGGTACTCCAATGAGAAAGAATTCATCGTTTATACACTTGATGTTGTGCGCGCAAGATGGTAGAATTAAGAACACGAACGAAACTTATTATATTCTCTTGTTCGCCGGATTGCAAGCCCAAGACCTTGCCGGCGATCACATTCTTTTTCCATTTTGAGGTATTTATGGTCAATGCTAAGCCTCCCAAATATGTGCGCCGCGCGCTCGTCACCCTGCAGAGCCGGGGCTACCCGGTGTATCTGGTGGGCGGCTGTGTGCGGGATATGCTGCTGGGTGTGCGTCCGCAGGACTGGGACATCTGCACCGCCGCTCTGCCGGAGCAGATCATGGAGCTTTTCCCCGGCGCCCGCCCCACCGGGCTGCGGCACGGCACCGTAACCGTCACGGTGGAAAACCACCCTGTTGAGGTCACGACCTTTCGCGCCGAGTCGAGCTATGCCGACCACCGGCACCCGGACATGGTGCAGTTTGTGGGCGATCTGACCGCCGACCTAAGTCGGCGCGATTTTACGATGAACGCGATCGCCATCTCACCGGACGGGCTGATCGCAGACCCCTTCGGCGGTATGGAGGACATTCGGCGGCAGGTCATCCGCTGTGTCGGCGAGCCGGAGCAGCGCTTTGAGGAGGACGCGCTGCGGATGTTCCGCGCGCTGCGCTTTTCGGCGCGCCTCGGCTTCACTGTGGAGCTTTTCACCGTGGAGGGCATCCGCGCAAAGGCTCCCCTCGCCGCTTTTCTCGCCGCCGAGCGCGTGCGGGACGAGGTGGAAAAGCTGCTGCTCACGCCCTCGCCGGAGACGGTGTACGATCTGGTGGAGTTAGGGCTGATGGAAAGCTATCTTGCGCCGGGGCTGCCCGATCCCGCGCTGCTGCGCCGTCTCTCCCGCCTGCCCCGGAAGGCGCAGATCCGCTGGGTGGGGCTCTGCCAGGTGCTGCGCCGATCCGGCTGCATCCAATCCTCAGAGCACTTTCTCAGTTCCCTCCGGCTGGATCACCGCACGATCCGCATGGCCGCGGACTGTGAGCGGCTGCTGGATTCCGAGTTCCCGCGGGACGATCTGGGGCGCAAGCGCTGGCTCAAGCGCTGCGGGGTGGACACAGTTCGCTGCGCGCTCGCCTGTTATGACGCCTTCACCGGCGCTCACGAATCGCGGGAGCTGCGGCGGATCTTAAAGAGCGGGGAATGCTTCTCCCTGCGGCACCTCGCCGTGAGCGGGGACGATCTGCTTGCCCTCGGCCTGCGCGGGCGGGCGCTGGGCGAGATGCTGGATTTTCTGCTGGACTATGTGATGGAATACCCCGACAACAACCGGCGCGAGCTTTTGCTGCTGCTGGCCGCCGGGGCGGAGGAATAAGGCGTGGCTGTCAAAGAAGAATGGGAAGCGCTCAGCGCGGAATGTGCCGGCTGCCGCGCCTGCCCGCTGTGTGAGACGCGCACAAAACTGGTCTTCGGCGTGGGAAACCCGGAGAGCGAGATCATGCTCATCGGGGAAGGCCCCGGCGAGCAGGAAGACCTGCAGGGCGTCCCCTTTGTCGGCCCCGCCGGGAAGCTGCTGGATCAAATGCTGGAGATGATCGACCTCGATCGCACGAAGGTCTACATCGCGAACATGGTCAAGTGCCGCCCGCCGCGAAACCGCGATCCCCAGCTCACCGAGCAGCAGGCCTGCCGCCGCTGGCTGGATCGGCAGATCGCGCTGGTGGATCCGAAGATCATCGTCTGCCTGGGGCGCATCGCCGCCATGGGCATTATCAAGGAGGATTTTCGCATCACCCGGGAGCACGGGCAGTGGTTTGACATCGGCGGCCGCCGCGTTATGGCGACCTATCACCCCTCCGCCCTGCTGCGGGACATATACAAACGGCCGGAGGCCTTTATGGATTTAAGAGCCCTGAGAAAGGAGATTCGGGAAATCTGCACCCGGACTTATTGAGTTTTTATGGTATCCTTCAAAACCGTCACGCTCTGTGACAAGCCCTGGGTGGACGAGATCGTCCGCCTGGAAAACAGCCCTTCCGCCGACTATAATTTCGGCAACATTTTCATCTGGGATCGCTACTACCGTCAGCTTATCGCGCGCTGCGGGGATCGGATGCTCACGAAGCTGCGCTACGAGGGCAAGCCCGCCTTCGTCTTCCCCATCGGGAGCGGCCCGCTGCGCCCGGCGATCGAGGCGCTGGAGGAATTCGCCGCTTATCGCGGCTACCCGCTGGTGATCCGCGGCATCACAAAGGAGCACATGGAGCAGCTCGAGGCGGAATATCCAGGCCGCTTTCGCTTTGAGCCGGAGACGAAGTATTTCGATTACCTCTACCTTGCCGAGAAGCTCGCTACGTATTCCGGCAAGTCCCTGCACGGGAAAAAGAACCACTGCAACCGCTTTGAGGCGGAAAACGACTGGTCGTTTGCGCCTCTGACGCGCGAGCTGATCCCCGGCTGTCTCGACATGCTGGTGGAGTGGAACGAGGAGAACCGCGACCGGCTCGACAAGAGCGTGAGCTTTGAGCATGACGCGCTGATCCGCGCCTTTGCCGCCTATGAGACGCTGGGTCTGGACGGCGGCGTTCTCTTCGCAAACGGCAAGATCGTCGGCTTCTCCATTGGCGAGATGGCCAATGAGGACACCTTCGACGTGCACTTTGAAAAGGCCGAGATCGCGATGAACGGCGCCTATCCCATGGTATGCCGGGAGCTGACGAGGATGCTCCTGCAAAAATATCCGAAACTGCGCTACATGAACCGCGAGGACGACATGGGGCTTGAGAGTCTGCGCCAGTCCAAGCTCAGCTACAAGCCCGAATACCTGTTGGAGAAATACATTGCAAGAGTGCGGGAAGACAATTGAGCTTCGGGAGATTTGCCCGGCGGATCGGGACGCGCTGATCGCCCTGTGGCATCGGGTGTTTGAGGATCCGGCCGCGCTTCCGGAGGCTTTTCTGCGCCTGCTGCCGGAGATGGGCGGCGGCGTCGCCGCGACCGTTGACGGCGCGCTTGCGGGCGCGGCATATATTGTGACGGGTCTTCGCGTGGGCGATAGGCGCGCGGCTTATCTCTACGCCGTGGCGGTACAGCCGGCGTACCGGGGTCTCGGCCTGGGCAAGGCCGTGACGCAGGCCGCTGTCAGGCTCGGCAGGGAGCGCGGCGCGGACTTTGTGTGTACGCTCCCGGCCTCCGCTTCCCTCTACGGCTGGTATGAGCGCCTGATCGGCGTCCGCTGCGCCCTGTATCGCCGGGAGGAGAGCTTTCCCGCGTGCGAAGGCTTTGCGGTCACGCCCTTGAGCGCCGCCGACTATAACGCCAGACGCGAAGCGCTGCTTGCGGGCAAAGTCCATCTGACGCTCTCCGACGCCGCCGCGGAATATGAGCGCTGCAATTGCCGCTGCTTCGGCGGGGATTTCTACGCCGTGGGCGATGGAATTGCCGCCGCTTACCGGGAGGACGGGCAGCTCACCGTGCGCGAGCTTTTGTGCCCCGATCCCGCGCAGCGCCGCGCCTATGCCGCCGCTGTGGCCGCGCATCTGGGCTGTGCTCGCGTCAGGCTCTACAGCCCCGGCACGCGGGGCGACTCGCCCTATCTTGCCGCCGAGCCGGGCGCCTTGCCCGTTGATTGCGTCTGGAGCCTCGCCTTTGATTGACGCGCTTTATCATTTTACATTCCCGAAATAAAATGTCGGTTGTTTCCGTAACATCTTGCGGGTATCATTGACCTTGTAAGTGACAGTTTCTCATCTTTTTCATTTTGTCCTCAACCCATACAAGGAAACGGAGCAGGTGATCCTGCTCCGTTTTCTTGTTCTGTATATTCCGCTTTGTAGGTTTAGAGGATTTTCTCGACCTCGGCCTTGACCTTCTCCATGGAGAGCGTCGGCTCCATGCGGCAGACGATGTTGCCCTCGCGGTCGATGAGGAACTTGGTGAAGTTCCACTTGATGTTGCCGTTATTCTTGTAGTCCTTGTCCATCTTCTTCACAACGCCCGAGAGCACCAGCCCCATGGGGCCGTTGAAGCCGTCGAAGCTGGTGTTGGCCGTCAGGTACTGGTAGAGCGGGATGGCGTTCTCGCCGTTGACATCAATCTTGGCAAACTGGGGGAAGGTGATGCCGAAGCGGCCGGTGCAGAAGGTATGGATCTCTTCATCGGTGCCGGGCGCCTGGTCGGCAAACTGGTTGCAGGGAAAGTCCAGAATCTCAAGCCCGTCGGCCTTGTGCGCGTCGTAAATCTCCTGCAGCTCCTTGTACTGGGGCGTAAAGCCGCAGCCGGTGGCGGTGTTGACGATCAGCAGAACCTTCCCCTTGTAGTTGGAGAGCGGGACTTCCACGCCCTTGCGGGTCTTCACTGTAAAATCATAAACGTTCATTTCCGTACCTCCTGTAGTTATTTTAATTGTTTACAATCTAATTATACGCAACTAACTTGAAATGTCAAGAGGGAATCGAAAATTTTTATCCTCCGAAGACTGCCTCCGCGTCGTAAAGGCCGGAGGCGAAGAGGGCGCTCACCGCGCTGTGGTAATCCGCAAGCGTCCGCGACTTGTTGATGGCCTTCTGTTCCCGCTCGGCGCCGGGGAATTTCCAGATGACGTAGTACCAGAGCTCCTTGAGCCTTGCCAGCGTGAAATGCTCCCCCAGCCCGGCGGCGAGAAAGGCGGCCTCCAGCTTGCTCAGAAAGATGCGCAGCTCGTCCTTCTCGAGCGCCGCGCCGCCGCGGACGCGCCGAAACAGCGCCGGATCGGTCACCGCCCCGCGCCCGAGCATCATGCGCGAAAGCCCCGGAACGCTTGCCCTCACCTTTTCGTATTCCGCAAGCCCCACCACGTTCCCGTTGTAGCTCACCGTCGCGCGGCAACTTGGGAAGCTTGCGGCGAAGGCTTCGAGATCAGGCTTGCTTTGATACATCCCCGCCCGGTCACGGGCATGGATAATCAGCTCCGAGATCGGGTATTTGTTATAGATTTTCAAAATCGCGGGAAACTCCGCCGTGCTGTTTAGCCCCATGCGGGTTTTCACCGAGACCTTCAGCTCGCAGCGGGAGAAGACCTCCGCGAGAAAACTGTCCAGACTCTCAAGGTCTGTGAGCATGCCCGCGCCCTTGTGCTTGGGCACCACCGTGGACGAGGGGCAGCCCGCGTTGAGGTTCACTTCCCCGTAGCCCATGGCTTTCAGCTCCCGGCTGGCAGCCAAAAAGGCCGCCGCCGTGTTGCACAGCACCTGCGGCACAAGCGCAATATCCCGGTTATTCTCGGGCAGAATGTCCCGCAGGGCGCTGCCCTTGAACCTTCCGCTGCCGTCCGGCGCGATGAAGGGGGCATAATAGCGCGACACGCCGGGAAAGCTCTCGGCGTGCAGGTTTCGGTACAGGTAGGAGGTCACGCCCTCCATCGGCGCAAAATCCAGCTCCATGTCAGATCCGCGCCGCCATCGCGTCATGCGCGGCAAGCTCCACCGCGTCGTCGAGCGGGGCAAGCTCAGCGCTGCCGTACTTGCGGCGCAGCGCGGTCAGCAGGATATGATCGCAGAGTGCGGGGTTTTTGGGCAGCAGCGGCCCGTGGCTGTAAGTGCCGAAGACGTTTTGATAACGCACGCCCTCGGTTCCGTCCTCGCCGTTGTTGCCGAAGCCCGCCAGCACCTGGCCGAGCGGCTTTACGCCCTCGCCCAGATACGTCTTGCCGCTGTGGTTTTCAAAGCCCACGACAAGGCTTCCCCCGGAGGCGGCGTCACACCGGAACTTGTAGTTGCCGATCATGCGCTGCTTCGAGCCGAGGGTATAGAGATCGACCGCGCCGATGAAATCGCAGCGGACGCCGTCATAGGTCTCATAATAATTTCCCATCATCTGGTAGCCGCCGCAGATGGTGAGAAAGGGCATCCCGTCCGCGACGGCGGCGAGGATTTCCTTGTCCTTCCCGCGGTGCAGATCGTCGAGCAGCACCTGCTGCTCAAAGTCCTGCCCGCCGCCGATGAACACGAGGTCGAAGCCCGCGAGGCTCTCCTTTGAGCCGATGGGGAGCCGCGTCACGCTGTTTTCGATCCCGCGCCAGGAAAGGCGCTTTTGCATACAAATGACATTTCCCCCGTCACCGTAGAGGTTTAAGACGTCGGGGTACATATGACAGATTTTCAGTTCCATACTTTCACCGTATTATTCCCAAAAGTCCTCACCGCCGCAGTGGCGGATCACGGTCTGCCGCAGCTCGAGCATGGCGGTGTAGGTCGGCATCATGTACACCGGCCGCGTCTCCCGCTCCAAGGAGCGCACAAGCGTCTCATAGTCCCGCTCCATGCGGATGAAGCCGTCGTCCACGCCCGCGTATTTGATGCGCACGCGCATATCCTCCGCCCGGTCGCCGGAGACGATCACCTGATCCAGAAAGCCCGCGAGCCTGCTCAGTCCCTCGAAGTCCGCGTCCCAGATCCAGGAGATGTCCCGCCCGTCGGCGGCGCGGTCGTTGAGGCAGATGACCAGCACGAACTTTTCCTTCACATTCTGCAGGTATTCAATGACCTGGTTGCAGCCGGCGGGGTTTTTCACCAGCATCATGCGCGTTCCGCCCGCAAGCTCAAAGCGTTCCATGCGCCCGAAGCCGCACCGGAAGCTTTTGAGCGCCTCCACCGCCGCCTTCGTGCCCAGCCCCATCTCCGTCACCGCGGCAAGCGCCCCGGCGGCGTTATAGATGTTGTACATGGCGGGCAGGTTCACGGTGACAAGCAGCTTATCGTCCTTGACCTTCATCACGATGTCGCTGCCGTCGGGGCGCTGCTCGACCACGTCGGTCACGGCGTAATCGGCCTTGTGCCGCCGGTAGCCGCACTTGGGGCAGCGGAAGCCGCCGAGGTGCCCATAGGTGATGTAGTCGTATTCATACTCCGTCTTGCAGCGGATGCAGTGCGTCGCGTCGGAGAGGGCGGGCTTTTCGCGGGAAGGCGCGGCGCCCTGCTCGACGCCGAACCAGCGCACAGAGTTTGTGAGGTCATCCGCCAGCGAGGCCGTGAGCGAGCAGTCGGCGTTCAGGCACAGCACGGCCTCCGGTGCGCCCTTGAGGGCTTCGCGGATGTTCTCCAGCGTGTGCGTCACCTCGCCGTAGCGGTCGAGCTGATCGCGAAACAGGTTCGTCACCACCACCACGCGGGGCTTTAGGCGGGAGAAGACCTTGCGCGCCGCCGCCTCGTCGCACTCAATGACGGCGTATTCCTTCCGAACCTTGCCGAAGAGCGTGCTGTTCATCACAAATTCGGTGGTGATGCCGTCGATGAGGTTTGCGCCGCTGCGGTTCGAGAGATAGGAAAGCCCCTGCTGCCGGAAGGCCTCCTCGATCATGCGGGCGCTGGTGGTCTTGCCGTTGGTGCCGGTGATGGCCACGGTTTTGACCTGTGAGGCCAGCAGATCGAGCAGATCGGGACAGAGCTTGAGCGCAAAGCGGCCGGGCATGGCCGTCCCGCCCCGATGCAGCACGCGGGACGCAAAGCGCAGCAGCTTACAGAGTATGATCGCAAAAAAAGCACGGATCGTCATAAAAAGGCTCCTGTAATCCACGGATACGCGGCAGCAGCCGCTGAAATCATATTATAACAGAAGAAACGCATTCATGCAAGGATTTGATCTGCGCCGTAAAATTTCTAGGGCAATACCGCATAATGCGGCAAGAGCAGATTCCGAGAAAAACCGAGTTCTGATTTGAGCAGGAATACTTTGTGTATTGCAAGAAAAAGTGACGAAATCAGGGCGCGGTTTTTCCGGAAGATGCCGCAGGCGTATTGTGCGGTGTTGCCTTAGGGAAACGAGCGCGAAGCTTGTTTCATCGTTTCTTTCATCTGTTGTTCAAAACTGATATTTGCCAGCTGTCACATTTTCTGTTCTCCCGTCTGCCAGCCGGATCTCCGCCGTGCAGTTGGAGGGAATCGTGATGCTGTATTGTATACCGCTTTCGGTCTTCTCCCAACGGCTCTTGACTTCGCCGTAAAGACTTTGGTAGCCGGCCTCGGCGTGCGTCAGCGTACCGCCGGGGATGGGGGCAATCACGAAATGATTTTCCCCCTCCACACGGATCCCCGCGCAGGTATCGAACAGCCACTGGCACACAGCGCCGGGAGAATAGTGGTTGAGGCTTCCGGAGTCGCCCTTGCCCGCATAGCCCTCCCATGTCTCCCAGACTGTAGTCGCGCCCTGCTCCACCTCATAGAGCCAGCCGGGCTTTTCCGGGTTCATCAGCACGTTGTAGGCTGTCTCTGCTGCGCCGGCCTCGGTCAGCTCGCCGAGCAGGAAGGGCGTGGACAAGAAGCCGGTTCCGACCCGATAATGGAAGTTTTCCGCCGCCTTCACAAGCCTTGCCTGGGCTTTTTTCTTTTCCTCGCCGTCCAGCAATCCCAGCGCCAGCGGACGCACCAGCTTGGCCTGCCGGTCGGTGTCCAGCTCGGCATATCTGGCATAGACTTCTTTTGCCTCTCCGGCGGCTGTTTGGTACTCGTCACAAGGCTCTCCCAGCAGAGAGGCGATCTCGGCCATAGTGGACATGGTGAGATACAGGTAGGCGGTGCACTCCTCCGGGTGTTTGGCTTTCGCACCGTAAACCTTGTCGCGGAACTCAAGCGGCTCCAGCCATTCGCCCAGGTGCACGCCCTTTTCGTAGTGCCCGTCCTTCTCCCGGTTTTTCAAAAGATAGTCGGCATATTTCTTCATCATCGGCCAGCACGAGCGCAGCAGTTCCTTGTCGCCAAAGCGCTGATAATAGCGGTACGGAACAAGATAAATGGCATCCGCCCAGCCAACGGAGGAGCCGGTGGCCTTGTACATCATGGGATCAGGCCATTTTTATACTGTCCGTCTTCCATGTCGAAAAGCCATTTACGGAAGAAGGGAGCGGTGTTCATGAGATACGCTCCGGTGTGGAAGAACACCTGTGCGTCGCCCGTCCAGCCCAGCCGCTCGCGGGTCGGGCAATCGGTAGGCACGTCCAGGAAATTGCCCTTCATGCTCCAGCGGGTGTTTTTGACCAGCTGGTTCACCCGCTCGTCGGAGCACGAGAAATCTCCTGTCTGCTCCAGGTCGGAATAGACCGCGATGGCAGTGAAGTCCTCGGGCTTGATTTCTACGTCACCGATGATCTGCGCATAGCGGAAGCCGAAGACCGCGGCCGGAGCAGGTGAACAGGATCTCCTGCAGCGGCGTTTCGACGCTTGCGCCGCTGACCTTCTGCGTCATCAGTTTCTTGATCAGCTTCTGCTGTGTCCATCCGGCGGCCGGCTTGGTCTCCGCGGCATTGCGAACGACAGCCTGTGCTCTTTCGTCGTATAATTCAGCGCAGACGATCTTCAGCCGCTGACCCTTTTTGCCTTTCACACGAAACGCCAGATAGCCCGCGATATTCTGACCGAAGTCCAGCACCTTTCCGGGCAGGAGCGACGGGGTAAAGCGCTCGTGCTCCATGACCGGCACGTTATCCGAGGCACAGAGTGCGACGCCCTTGGGAGCTGTCACGACTTGTGCCTTGCCGCTGTAGGTCGGCTGCATCGTCGCGTTATACACCTCGCCGTCCTTGAGGTCGGCAAAACGAATGGGGCCGTCGTTGGACCAGACCCAGCTCTCATTAGTGCCGATCGTCTGCACTGTGCCATCGGCACGGGTCAGCTCCAGTTGAGCCAGCACGCTGGTCTGCGTGCCGAAGACGTTCGTCACGCCGTAGGCCGCCACGCTCCCGCGGAACCAACCGTCGGCCAGGCGCAGCTCAATCGTGTTATTCTCTTTCAGGAAGCCCGTCAAGTCATAGGTCTGCACCTGGATGCGCTTGCGGTAGTCCGTTGATCCCGGGGCGAGAATAAAGTCTTCGACACGCTTGCCGTTGATCGTCACGTCATAAACGCCGCGAGCCGTGGCATAGAGCCGGGCCTTGGCGACATCCTTTGCGGCAAATTCCTTTTTGAAGCAGTCCACCGGATAGCGGCGCTTGGGATCGGGCTTATAGTCGCCGCTGATCCATTTGGCCGTCCAGTCGCTCTCGTTTAAAAGTCCAAGCTCAAAGTGGCTTTCGCTCAGCTCTCCCGGCTGGCCGTTTTCGTCCCAGAGCCGGACGCTCCAATTCACCATGTCCCGGCTGTGAAGGTCGAGGCCGCCGTAAGGGATATGCGTCATAGAAGCGCT
>CAJOCV010000015.1:18115-21220 GCA_905233785.1 uncultured Oscillospiraceae bacterium | reverse complement strand
GGTGAAAACTCTGTCGGCCTGACCATCGACGGCGTGGGCGACGTGAACCTGCGCATGTCCATCTACTTCTTTGAAAAGATCAACGCCGCCGGCATCCGCACGCACTATGTCTCCGCCGATCTCAAGGAGACCACCATGGAAGTGCTCCCCGCCAAGGTCTTCGGCAAGGGGCTTGAGGTCATCTGCCGCTACAAGGCCGTCGGCTCCTTCCTGCGCCGCTACGGCGAGTATATCGAGGAGGGCGCGGATCTGCCCGCCTATGTGGAGATGACCTTCAAAAACGACGCCAAGGGCGATCCCCTGGTGACGAAGGACGGCCTCATCGTCCTCGGCGTGATGACGGCGGAGCAGTATGACGAGATCAAGGATATGACCCAGAAGATCACCCAGATCGTCGCTGACGAGATGAAGGCGCGCGGTCTCGTGCTCTATGACATCAAGTTTGAGTACGGCTACGACGCCGAGGGCAAGGTCATGCTCATTGACGAGATCGCCTCCGGCAACATGCGCGTGTACAAGGACGGCAAGTACATCGACCCGATGACCCTGTCCCGGCTCTTCTTCGCATAATGGGCGGTTTCTTCGGCGCGGTCTCGCACCGCGATGTGGTGCTGGACGTCTTTTTCGGCACCGACTATCACAGCCACCTCGGCACCCGCAACGCCGGGATGGCGATCTGGAGCGCTGACGGGCGCTGCAACCGGCAGATCCATTCGATTGCAAACACGCCCTTCCGCACCAAGTTTGAAAAGGATCTGGACGATTTTTCCGGCAATATCGGCATTGGCTGCATCTCAGACTCCGACCCGCAGCCGCTGCTGGTTCGCTCTCACCTGGGGCTCTACGCCATCACCACCGTGGGGCAGGTGAACAACGCCGAGGCGCTGGTGGATACCTATTTTGCCGACCACGGCCATCAGTTCATGGCCATGAGCAGCGGCAGGGTGAACACGACGGAGCTTGTCGCGGCGCTCATCAACGAGGGGGAGGACTTGTCCTCCGGCATCCGCCACGCGCAAAAGCTCATCGACGGCTCGATGACCATTCTCCTGATGACCCAGGCCGGGGAGATCATCGCCGCGCGTGACCGCTTTGGACGGCTTCCCGTACTCGTGGGCAGGGACGCGGAGGGCTACTGCGTGGCCTTTGAATCCTTCGCCTATCAGAAGCTGGGCTATGAGACGGTCTATGAGCTCGGCCCCGCGGAAATTCTGCGCGTCACGGCGGAGGGTTATGATGTACTCTCCCCCGCGGCAAAGGACATGAAGATCTGCGCCTTTCTCTGGACCTACTACGGTTACCCCAACTCCAATTACGAGGGCGTAAACGTGGAGATCATGCGCATGCGAAACGGCGAGATCATGGCGCGCGACGAGATGCAGCGCGCAAGCCTTCCCAAGGTCGATTATGTGGCGGGGGTGCCGGACTCGGGCGTTCCCCACGCCATCGGTTACGCCAACCGCAGCGGCAAGACCTTTGCCCGCCCCTTTGTCAAATACACGCCGACCTGGCCGCGCTCCTTTATGCCCTCCAACCAGGCCATGCGCGATCAGGTGGCGAAGATGAAGCAGATCCCGGTGCCGGAGCTCATTGAGGGCAAAAAGCTCCTCTTTGTGGACGATTCCATCGTGCGCGGCACCCAGCTTCAGAGCACCGTGGATTTTCTCTTTGCATCCGGCGCGGCGGAGGTGCACATGCGCTCGGCCTGCCCGCCGATCATGTACGCCTGCAAGTACCTCAACTTCTCCCGCAACAATTCCGACATGGATTTGATCGCCCGCCGCGTGATTCAGGAGCTGGAGGGCGACGAGGGGCAGGCGCATCTCGACGAATACGCCGATTCCTCCAGCGAGCGCGGTCAGTGTCTGCTGCGCGCGATCTGTGAGAAGCTGGGCTTCGACTCTCTGGGCTACCAGTCCCTCGACGGGCTGCTGGAGGCCATCGGGATCGACAAAGACAAAATCTGTACCTATTGCTGGAACGGAAAGGAATAAAACTCCGTTGGGATACTCGCGCTTATCGCCGCGGGCTTTGGCCCGCTTTGGTCGGCGCGAGGGCTCGCTCCGCTCGCCTCATTTGCCGCGGCAAGGCAACCGCAAAAACGATTGAACACCGAGGCGGAGCTTTTAAATTTCCGGCACGGGAAGTACGAAAGGAATACACTATGGAAAACTCCCATTCCGCATCTTATGCCGCGGCCGGCGTCAACATCGAGGCGGGCTACGAGGGCGTAAGGCTCATGAAAAAACATGTGGAGCGCACGTTTATCCCCGGCGTCGTGTCCGGTATCGGCGGCTTTGGCGGTCTCTTCGCGCCCGACCTTGCCGGGATGCGGGAGCCGATCCTCGTCTCCGGCACCGACGGCGTGGGCACCAAGCAGCGCATCGCCCAGCTCATGGACAGACACGACACCGTGGGCATCGACTGCGTGGCCATGTGCGTCAACGACATCATCTGCTGCGGGGCAAAGCCGCTCTTCTTCCTCGACTACATCGCCATCGGCAGAAACGAGCCGGAAAAGGTGGCGACGCTGGTCTCCGGCGTGGCGGAGGGCTGCGTACAGGCGGGCTGCGCCCTCATCGGCGGCGAGACCGCCGAGCATCCCGGCACCATGCAGGCTGACGACTACGACCTCGCGGGCTTTTCCGTCGGCGTGGTGGACAGAGAAAAGATCATCGACAATCAGCGGATGCAGCCGGGCGACGTGGTGCTCGCCCTGCCCTCGAGCGGCATCCACTCCAACGGCTACTCCCTCGTGCGCAAGGTCTTCGACGTGGAGCACGCCGACCTCGGGAAGGAGGTTCCCGAGCTTGGCCGCTCTTTGGGTGACGCGCTGCTGACGCCGACGAGCATCTATGTCAAGCCCGTACTCGCGGCGCTCGCGGCTGCCGACGTGCGCGGCGTGAGCCATATCACCGGCGGCGGCTTTTATGAGAACATCCCCCGCTCCATCCCCGACGGGCTCTGCGCGAAGATCGACAAGGCCGCGATCCAGACGCCCGCCATCTTTGCTCTCATCCAGACGCTCGGGCGTATCCCCGAGCGGGATATGTTCAACACCTTCAACATGGGCGTGGGCATGAGCCTGACCGTCTCGCGCGACAC
>CAJOCV010000015.1:0-18037 GCA_905233785.1 uncultured Oscillospiraceae bacterium | reverse complement strand
TTATGCTGAGATCGTATCTGGTAAACGGCGTTCTCGCCGGCGCGATGGTCTCCATCGGCGGGGCGGTGCTGCTCGCGGTGGAAAACCGCTATCTGGGGGCAGTGCTGTTTTGCATCGCGCTCTTATCCATCTGCTATTTTGGCTTCAACCTTTATACCGGCAAGGTGGGCTTTCTTCTGGCAAACCACACGAAGGCCGCGCTTTCGGAGGCCTTTGTCGGCCTGCTGGGAAATCTCCTCGGAACGCTGCTTTTCGGGGCGCTGATCGCCTATGCCCTGCCGCATTTGCGGGAGGCTGCTGTCGCCGCCTGTGAAAAGCGGCTGACACAGCTTCCGCTGCAGGCCCTGCTGCGCGGCTTTTTCTGTGGGGTGCTGATGTACACGGCGGTTTGGATCTATAAAGAGAAGAAAACGCCGCTGGGCATTCTCTTCTGCATCCCGGTGTTCATCCTCGCGGGCTTTGAGCACTCCATCGCCGATATGTTCTACTTTGCGCTTGCGGGACTCTATCGTTTCGAGAGCGCGGCGTTTTTGCTGCTGGTCGTGCTTGGAAACTCCCTCGGCGGTCTGTTCATTCCGGCACTGCAGGCATGGAAAGGAGAAGCCCATGGATAAAATCAAAATCGCCGTTCTGGTCTCCGGCGGCGGCACCAACCTTCAGGCGCTCATTGACGCCGAGAAAAAAGGTCTGCTCAAAAGCGGTCAGATCGCGCTGGTCATTTCCAGCAACGCCGTCGCCTATGCCCTCAAGCGCGCAAGCGAGGCGGGTATCCCCGCGCTTACGATCACGAAGAAGGACTGCGGGAGCCAGGAGGCTTTTGAGGACGCGCTGATACAGGCGCTCGAGGAAAACGGCATTGAGCTGATCGTTCTCGCGGGCTTTATGAGCATTCTGAGCGCGCGCTTTACGAGTCGTTACGAAAAGCGCATCCTCAACGTGCACCCCTCGCTGATCCCCTCCTTCTGCGGGAAGGGCTTCTACGGTCTCAAGGTGCACAAGGCAGCGCTTGCCTACGGCGTCAAGGTGACAGGCGCCACGGTGCACTATGTGAACGAAATTCCCGACGGCGGACGCATCCTTCTGCAAAAAGCCGTCCCCGTTCTGCCCGACGATACGCCCGAGACCCTCCAAAAACGGGTCATGGAGCGGGCGGAATGGATCATCCTGCCCGAGGCGGCCGAGCTGGTCTCCTCTCAACTTCAAAAACAAAAGGAGTACAGACAATGACGGATTTTCTCGCCTTTCTGAAAAGCAATCCCTACCCGGGCAGAGGCATCGCCGTGGGCAAGAACCGGGTCTACTATTTCATCATGGGGCGCAGCGAAAACAGCCGCAACCGCATCTTCTCTCTGACTGAAGACGGCATCCGCACCGAGGCCTATGACGCCTCCAAGCTCACAGACCCCAGCCTCATCATCTATCACCCCGTGCGCGCCATGGGGGACGACCTGATCGTCACCAACGGCAACCAGACCGACACCATCCGTGACATGGGCGATTTTCGCGCGGCGCTGATGACGCGCGAATATGAGCCGGACGAGCCGAACTGGACGCCCCGCATCTCCGCCCTCTGCCGCAAGGACGGGAGCTTTGCCCTCTCCATCCTCAAGCGCGTGGACGGCCGCTGCCTCAGATGCTTCTACGAGTACGAGGGCTGCGACGAGGGCAAGGGCTATTTCATCAGCACCTACCAGGGCGACGGCTCCCCCCTGCCGAGCTTTTCCGGCGAGCCGATGCAGATCGACATGCCCGATCCCGAAGCGGTTTGGGAAGCGCTGAATCAGGACAACAAGGTTTCGCTCTACGCCAACATCAGCGGCGAAGTGAAGCTCTTCAACAAACATCTGGGAGACTGACTTCCCTGTCCAGCCCCTTGACGGGGCTAAACAGTGAGAGAACTGCTCGCGCTTATCGCATGCGCCAGACGGCGCGATTGCAACAGATAAGGAGAATATCATGAAAGAATATGAACTCAAATACGGCTGCAACCCCAACCAGAAGCCCGCGAAGATCTTCATGAAGGACGGAAGTGAGCTGCCTGTCACGGTCTTGAACGGCCGCCCCGGCTTCATCAACTTCCTCGACGCTTTCAACTCCTGGCAGCTTGTCAAGGAGCTCAAGGAGGCCACGGGTCTTCCCTCCGCCGCCTCCTTCAAGCATGTCTCCCCCGCCGGCGCCGCCGTGGGTCTGCCTCTGAGCGAGACCGACAAGCGCATCTACTTTGTCGCGCCCGATGCGGCGCTGAGCCCCATCGCCTGCGCCTACATCCGCGCGAGGGGCGCTGACCGTCTCTGCTCCTACGGTGACTGGGCTGCGCTGAGCGAAACCTGTGACGCCGCGACCGCCGCCTACCTCAAGGACGAGGTCTCCGACGGCGTGATTGCCCCCGGCTATACCGAGGAGGCGCTCGCCATCCTCAGAACCAAGAAGAAGGGCAACTACAACGTCGTGCAGATCGATCCCGACTACGTTCCCGCCGCGCAGGAGCAGAAGGACGTGTTCGGCGTCACCTTTGAGCAGGGGCGCAACAACTTCAAGATCGACGAGGCGCTGCTTGCAAACCTCGTCACCGAGAACAAGGAGCTTCCCCGGCAGGCAAAGATCGACATGATCGTCGCCCTCATCACGCTCAAATACACCCAGTCCAACTCCGTCTGCTACGTCAAGGACGGGCAGGCCATCGGCGTCGGCGCCGGGCAGCAGAGCCGCATCCACTGCACCCGCCTCGCCGGGCAGAAGGCCGACAACTGGTATCTGCGCCAGCATCCCAAGGTGCTGGGGCTGCAGTTTGTGGACGGCATCCGCCGCCCCGACCGCGACAACGCCATCGACATCTACACCTCCGACGAGTATGACGACGTGCTGCGCGACGGCGAGTGGCAGCGCGTGTTCAAGGTCAGACCCGAGGTGCTGACGGCGGAGGAGAAAAAGGCCTGGATCGCGACGCAGAGCGGCGTGACCTGCGGCTCCGACGCTTTCTTCCCCTTTGGCGACAATGTGGAGCGCGCGCGCAAATCCGGCGTGCAGTACATCGCCGAGCCCGGCGGCTCCATCCGCGACGACCATGTGATCGAGACCGCGAACAAGTACAACATGGTCATGGCCTTCACCGGCATGCGCCTGTTCCACCACTAAAAACAGTTTTTTCCTGTTGAGGCAAAAAATATAACTTGGTTATAGTCACAAAGCGAGGATCTGCCCGTATGCTTCCCCCTCAGGGGGAAGTGGCCGAAGGCCGATAGGGGGAAGAAACGCCCCTTCAGTCACCGCCGCAAGCGGCGGCGACAGCTCCCCCCGAGGGGGAGCCATGCGCAGCAATCCTGTATTGGTATGCAGTTGATGAAGCTTTGCGACGAACACCTATAATTTGTCCCCTCTTGATCTTCCACCCATAAACAGCTTGAAGGAGAATACTATGAAGGTTCTTGTGGTTGGCGGCGGCGGACGTGAGCACGCCGTCATCAAGAAGCTCAAGGAAAACCCGGAAATCACGGAGATTTTCGCCCTGCCCGGCAACGGCGGCATCGCGAAGGACGCAACCTGCGTTCCCATCGGGGCGAAGGACATCGCCTCCATCGTGAGCTTTGCCGAGGATAACGGCATCGACTACGCCGTTGTGACGCCGGACGACCCGCTGGTACTCGGCTGCGTGGACGCGCTCGAGGAGATCGGCGTACCCTGCTTCGGCCCGCGCGCAAACGCCGCCATTCTCGAGGGCAGCAAGGTCTTCGCCAAGGATCTGATGAGAAAATACGGCATCCCCACCGCCGCCTACGAGAGCTTTGACGACATGGACAAGGCGCTGTCTTACCTTGACGCCGCGCCCCTGCCCGCGGTCATCAAGGCTGACGGCCTCGCCCTCGGCAAGGGCGTGATCATCGCCCAGACCCGCGAGGAGGCCAAGGCCGCCGTCGTGGAGATGATGCGGGAGCACAAGTTCGGCAAGAGCGGGGAGCAGATCGTCATTGAGGAGTTTCTCGAAGGCCCCGAGGTCTCGGTTCTCGCTTTTACGGACGGGAAAACGATCGTCCCCATGGTCTCCTCCATGGATCACAAGCGCGCGCTGGACGGCGACCGCGGGCTCAACACCGGCGGTATGGGCACCGTCGCGCCAAACCCCTATTACACCAAAGCGGCGGCGAAGCGCTGCATGGAGGAGATTTTCCTCCCCACCGTCCGCGCGATGCAGGCCGAAGGCCGCCCCTTCAAGGGCTGTCTCTACTTTGGGCTGATGCTGACAGAGGACGGCCCCAAGGTCATTGAATACAACTGCCGCTTCGGCGACCCGGAGACCCAGGTGGTGCTCCCGCTTCTTCAGAGCGATCTCTTTACGATCCTGCGCGCCGTCACCGAGGAGCGCTTGAGCGAGGTGGAGGTCCGCTTCTCCGACAAGTCCGCCTGCTGCGTGATCCTCGCATCAAAGGGCTACCCGGAACACTATGAGAAGGGCTTTCCGCTCAGCATTCCCGCCGAGATCGCCGATTCCGTCTATGTTGCGGGCGCGGCGCTCAAAGACGGGGCGCTGCTCACCAACGGCGGGCGCGTCGTGGGCTGCACCGCGGTGGCCGACACGCTGCCGGACGCCATTGCGGGCGCGTACAGCCTCGCGGCCCGGGTTCAGTTTGAAAACGCCTACTGCCGCCGCGACATCGGTCAGCGCGCGCTGAAGGCAAGTGCGGAGGGCTGAAATGGTATACAGAGTATTTGTGGAAAAGAAGCCGGGGCTTGACAACGAAGCCCGCGCGCTCTTAAACGACGCGAGAAGCCTCCTGGGCATCACAGGGCTTGCGCGGGTGCGGCTCTTCAACCGCTACGACGCGGAGAACATCAGCGGGGAGCTTTTCTCCTACGCCATCCGCACGGTCTTCTCCGAGCCGCAGCTCGACATGGCCTCCGCTGACATCGACTGCGAGGGCGCGGCGGTCTTTGCCGTGGAGTATCTGCCCGGTCAGTTTGACCAGCGGGCGGACTCCGCCGCCCAGTGCATCCAGATCCTCTCCCAGGGCGAGCGCCCGCTGATCCGTTCGGCGAAGGTCTATGCCCTGTACGGCGAGCTCTCGGAGGCGGATGTGCGGGAAATCAAAAAATACGTCATCAACCCCGTCGAGGCGCGCGAGGCCGCTTTGAGCCTGCCCGAGACGCTCAGAACCGACTACGCCATCCCCACTGAGGTCGCGACGCTCGAGGGCTTCAACAGCCTCGATCGCGCGGAGCTGGAAGCCTTCGTGCGCGACTACGGCCTTGCCATGGACGCGGACGACATCGCCTTCTGCCAGGACTATTTCAGGACTGAAAACCGTGAGCCGACGATCACCGAGATCCGCGTACTGGACACCTACTGGTCGGATCACTGCCGCCACACCACCTTCAACACCGTCATCGACGGGGTGAAGTTTGAGGATGCGCTGCTCGAGAAGGCGTATCAGGACTATCTCAGTACCCGGGAAGCACTCGGGCGTACGAAGCCCGTCTGCCTCATGGATCTGGGTACCATCGCCGCCAAGGCGCTCAAGAAGGCCGGGAAGCTTGCAAAGCTCGATGAGAGCGAGGAGATCAACGCCTGCACCGTGAAGATCGACGTGACGGTGGACGGCGTGACCGAGCCCTGGCTGCTGCTGTTTAAGAACGAGACGCACAACCACCCCACCGAGATCGAGCCCTTCGGCGGCGCGGCGACCTGCATCGGCGGCGCGATCCGCGACCCGCTCTCCGGGCGCGCCTACGTCTACGGCGCGATGCGCGTCACCGGCGCGGCAGACCCCCTCAAGCCTGTGAGCGAGACCATCCCCGGTAAGCTCCCGCAGCGCAAGCTCGTCACCACCGCGGCGGCGGGCTACTCCTCCTACGGCAACCAGATCGGCCTTGCCACCGGGATCGTGGACGAGCTCTACCACCCCGGCTACGCCGCCAAGCGCATGGAGATCGGCGCGGTCATCGCCGCGGCGCTGGCGGAGAATGTGCGGCGCGAGGTGCCGGCTCCCGGCGACGTGGTGATCTTACTCGGCGGCAGCACCGGGCGCGACGGCATCGGCGGCGCGACCGGCTCCTCCAAGGCGCACAACGCCCACTCGGTCGAGACCTGCGGCGCCGAGGTGCAGAAGGGCAACGCCCCCGAGGAGCGCAAGCTCCAGCGCCTGTTCCGCAGCCGGGAGGCCTGTCGCCTCATCAAGCGCTGCAACGACTTCGGCGCGGGCGGCGTCTCCGTCGCGATCGGAGAACTGGCGGACGGCCTGGTGATCGACCTAAACGCCGTGCCCAAGAAGTACGAAGGGCTGGACGGCACCGAGCTCGCCATCAGCGAGAGCCAGGAGCGCATGGCCGTGGTGGTCGAAGCGAAGGACGTGGAGCGCTTCCTCGCCCTCGCCAAAGCCGAAAACCTCCAGGCCTGCCCTGTCGCCACCGTGCAGAGTGAGCCCCGGCTCGTCATGCGCTGGAACGGCAAGACCATCGTCGATCTGAGCCGCGCCTTTCTCGACACCAACGGCGCAAGCAAGCACGTCTCCGCCGTCTCCGCCGCGCCCGAGGACTACACGAAGCGCGTCAGCGGCGGCTTTTCCGAAAACCTCAGGCGCATGGCCGCCGACCTCAACTGCTGCTCCAGGCGCGGGCTTTCCGAGCGCTTTGACTCCACCATCGGCGCGGGCAGCGTCCTGATGCCCTTCGGCGGCAAGCATCAGCTCACGCCCGTGCAGGCCATGGTGCAGAAGATTTCCGTGGAGAAAAAGCACACGGAGGACTGCTCCCTCATGGCCTGGGGCTATAACCCCTTTATTACCGAAAAGAGTCCCTACCACGGGGCGTATCTCGCGGTGGTGGAATCCGTCTGCAAGCTGATCGCCACCGGCGCGGCATTTTCCGACGTGTACCTGAGCTTTCAGGAGTATTTTGAGCGTCTCGGCAAAGACCCGCTGCGCTGGGGCAAGCCCCTTGCGGCGCTCCTGGGCGCATTTGAGGCGCAGATGGGTCTCGGCGTTGCCGCCATCGGCGGAAAGGACTCCATGAGCGGCTCTTTTGAAGAGCTGCATGTGCCGCCCACGCTCTGCTCCTTTGCCGTGACCACCGCCAAAACGAGTGACATCGTCTCCCCCGAGTTCAAGGCGGCGGGGCACAAGCTCATCCGCATCGCACCGGAAACGGACGAAAACGGACTTCCCAAGGCCGATTCCCTGTTGAAAGTCTTCTCCGAAGTGACAGCACTGCTGCGCTCCGGCAGCGCTTACGCCTGCTATACCCCCGGCATGGGCGGCATTGCCGAGGCCGTGATGAAAATGGCCTTCGGAAACGCCCTCGGCTTCCGCTTTGACGAAGGCCTGACGCTTGAGCGCCTCTTCGGCTACGATTACGGCGCGTTCCTGCTCGAGGTGGATGAGAGCGTCCCCGGCGCGTGCATCGGCACGGTCACGGACGACGGCGCGTTTACCCGCGGGGCGGAGGCTGTCTGCGCGGACGAAGTGCTCTCGCTCTACGAAAACAAGCTGGAGAGCGTCTATGCCTGCAACATTCCGACAGCCGCAAGCGCCCCGGAGACCTTCTCCTTTGCCGCGTCCGGCCGTCCCGCCCCCGCCGTCAAGTGCGTAAAGCCGCGCGTGCTGATCCCCGCCTTCCCCGGCACCAACTGCGAATATGACAGCGCCAAGGCCGTCTCTGACGCGGGCGCGGAGCCGGAGATCTTCGTCATCAACAACCTCTCCGCTGACGGCATTGCCCGCAGTGTGGAGGGCTTCGCCGCAAGGCTGCGCGAATCCCAGATCGTTTTCCTTCCCGGCGGCTTCTCCGGCGGCGACGAGCCGGACGGCTCCGGCAAGTTCATCACAGCCTTCTTCCGCGCGCAGGCGGTCAAGGAAGGCGTAACGGAGCTGCTGGAAAAGCGCGACGGGCTCATGTGCGGCATCTGCAACGGCTTCCAGGCGCTCATCAAGCTGGGTCTCGTCCCCTACGGCAGGATCATCGACACGGACGAGAGCTGCCCCACGCTGACCTTCAACACCATCGCGCGCCACCAGAGCCGCATCGTGCGCACCCGCGTTGCCTCCAACAAGTCCCCCTGGCTTGCACTGACCGAGGTGGGCGAGGTGTACAATGTCCCCATCTCCCACGGCGAGGGCAAATTCCTCGCAAGCGAGGAGAGTATTCGGCAGCTTGCGGCCAATGGCCAGATCGCGACGCAGTATGTCGATCTCAGCGGAAAGGCCACGATGGACGTGCGCTTTAACCCCAACGGCTCGCTCTGTGCCATTGAGGGCATCACCTCCCCGGACGGCCGCGTGTTCGGCAAGATGGGGCATTCAGAGCGCATCGGCAGCAATCTCTACAAGAACGTCCCCGGCAATTACGACATCCGTATGTTTGAAGCGGCGGTTCGCTATTTCCGCTAAAAGGAGAATCACTATGGCTTACAAAACCGATATTGAGATCGCCCAGGAATGCAAAATGCAGCCCATCACCGAGATCGCGGCGCGCGCCCATGTGGCGGAAGACTACCTCGAGCAGTACGGGCGCTACAAGGCGAAGGTCGATCCCGCCCTGCTGCGGGAGACGGACAAGCCCGACGGCAAGCTGATCCTTGTCACGGCGATCACCCCCACCCCGGCGGGCGAGGGCAAGACCACGACCACCATCGGCCTGGCTGACGGTTTGCGCCGCATCGGCAAGGACGTGACCGTCGCCCTGCGGGAGCCGTCCCTCGGCCCTGTGTTCGGCATCAAGGGCGGCGCGGCCGGCGGCGGCTATGCCCAGGTCGTGCCGATGGAGGACATCAACCTCCACTTCACCGGCGACTTTCACGCCATTGGCGCGGCAAACAACCTGCTCGCCGCCATGCTCGATAACCACATCCAGCAGGGCAACGCCCTCGGCATTGACCCGAGGAAGATCACCTGGAAGCGCTGCGTGGACATGAACGACCGGCAGCTTCGCTTTGTGGTGGACGGTCTCGGCGGCAAGGCCAACGGCACCCCGCGCGAGGACGGCTTTGACATTACGGTGGCGAGCGAGATCATGGCGGTCTTCTGCCTCTCCTCCTCCATCACCGACCTCAAGGAGCGCCTCGGGCGCATCATCGTGGGCTACACCTATGACGACAGGCCCGTGACCGCGGGGCAGCTCAAGGCCGTCGGCGCGATGGCGGCGCTCCTCAAGGACGCGCTCAAGCCCAACCTCGTGCAGACGCTCGAGGGTACCCCGGCCTTTGTGCACGGCGGCCCCTTTGCGAACATTGCCCACGGCTGCAACAGCGTGATGGCGACGCGCATGGCGCTCAAGATGGGCGATTACACCGTGACCGAGGCGGGCTTCGGCGCGGATCTCGGCGCGGAGAAGTTTCTCGACATCAAGTGCCGCGCGGCGGGGCTTACGCCGGACGCGGTGGTCATCGTCGCCACGGTGCGCGCGCTCAAGATGCACGGCGGTCTGCCCAAGACCGCGCTCGGCAGCGAGGATCTGGGCGCGCTTGAGAAGGGCATCCCGAACCTTCTGCGCCATGTGTCGAATATCCGCAACGTCTACGGTCTGCCCTGCGTCGTCGCGGTCAACCGCTTCCCCACCGACACGGACGCGGAGATCGACTTCATCATCCAAAAGTGCCGGGAGCTTGGCGTCAACACCGTGCTCTCCACCGTCTGGGCCGAGGGCGGCAAAGGCGGCGAGGCACTGGCGCGCGAGGTCGTGCGGCTCTGCGAGGAGGAGAAGGGCGACTTCCGCTTCTCCTACGAGCTGGAGGGCAGCATCGAAGACAAGATCCGCGCCGTGGTGACGCGCGTCTACGGCGGCAGGGACGTGAGCATTCTCCCCGCCGCGCAGAAGCAGATCGAGCAGCTCACAAAGCTGGGCTTTGACAAGCTCCCCGTCTGCATCGCGAAGACGCAGTACAGCTTCTCCGACGATCCGACCAAGCTCGGCGCGCCCGAGGGCTTCACGGTCACGGTGAAGAACGTCAAGGTCTCCGCCGGGGCGGGCTTCGTCGTGGTGCTCACGGGCGACATCATGACCATGCCGGGTCTCCCCCGCGTCCCCGCCGCCGAGAAGATCGACGTGGACGAAAACGGACGCATCAGCGGTCTTTTCTAAGGCAACACCGATGAACGCGGAGAACCGACAGGGATAAGCGAGCGAGCCTCTTTCCGTCATCCCGCGCGAAAATGCGTGTCGGCCGGGAGCAGGGGTTTGCATTTTGGCAGAGTTTATGCTATCATAGCGATTGTCATCCTCTGCAGGTCAGGTATCAATTCTTTGCGCAACATCAGCCGCGCAGATACGCCCCCATGCTTTCTTTTTGGCGATTGCGCGGCAGCGTCAAACAAAATTCGTTCTCGCCGAACGAATCATCGTTTGCCTGCACGATTATCCGATTGAAAGGAATCTGAAACCATGCTGTATCCTGTGTTGTTGTTTCTATTGGGCTTTGCCCTTCTCATCAAGGGGGGCGACTGGTTTGTTGACGGCTCGGTCGGCATTGCGCGGCGCTTTCATCTGCCTGAGCTTCTGATTGGCGCGACGATCGTCTCCATCGGCACCACTCTCCCGGAGGTCATGGTCTCCAGCCAGGCCGCCATGCAGGGCAACGCCGGCATCAGCTATGGCAACGCGATCGGCTCCATCATCTGCAACACCAGCCTGATCGCGGCCATTACCATGACCGTAAGCCCCGGGAAGGTCAATCCCAAATCCTTCTCCCTGCCGACAGCCTTCTTCTTTGCGGCCGCGCTGTCCTACGCCCTGATCGCCTGGACGGTGGGCAGCTTTGCGCGATGGCTTGGCTTTGTGTATCTGGCCGTGTTTGTGCTTTACATGATCGTTTCCACCGTACAGATGAAGAAGCATCCGGAGTTTGCCGAGGAGTCGGAAGAAGAGGCGGACGGGAAAGAGCGTTCCTTCTGGATGGAGCTTTTGCTGCTGGTGATCGGCGCGGCAGCGATTGCCGTGGGTGCCCGCTTTCTGGTGGATAACGGAACCTTGATCGCCGCAGCGCTCGGTGTGCCCGATTCGGTAATCGGTCTGACCATGGTGGCGCTGGGCACAAGCCTTCCCGAGCTGATTACCGCGATCACCAGCCTTGTGAAGGGACACGGCTCGCTCTCCCTCGGCAACATTATCGGCGCAAACCTCTTTAACATCGTTCTGGTGAGCGGTATGGCCATCTCCATTTCGCCCTTTGCGCTCCCGGCGGAGAAGCAGCTGGGCTCCTTCAATTCCAGTCTGATCGTGGATCTGCCGTTGATGCTGTGCGTCATGGCCATCATGTGCTTTCCCGCGCTCAAAAAGGGCGAGCTCAAGCGCTGGCAGGGGATCGTGCTTCTCTGCCTCTATGCCTGCTTTACGGTTTATCAGTTCGTTAGCTGACGGAAAGGCGAACGAATGATACGACAGTATGTGGTTGACGCCTTTACCGATCAGGTCTTTCATGGCAATCAGGCCGCCGTCTGTGTGCTGGACGCCTGGCCGTCCGAGGCGCTGATGCTGAGCATCGCGCGCGAAAACAATTTTTCCGAGACCGCCTTCACCGTCAAAGAAGGGGACGAATGGCGCCTGCGCTGGTTCACGCCGGGCGGCGAAATCGACCTCTGCGGTCACGCGACGCTGGCCACGGCCTTTATCATCCCCTACTGGGCAGAGCGGCTCGGGCGGGATGAGCTGACAGCGTATCAGGCCTCTGCGCGTGGCGGTACGCTCTTCTGTCGTCGAGAGGGCGACAAGGTCTTCCTCGCCGGGAAGGCCGTGCTCTATTCGATTGACGAGCTGTTTCCCCCTGAGACCCTATGAAGGATTGCGACATTCTCTGCGTCGGCACGGCATTGGTGGATTCCATCATTCGGGGCTTTGACCCCGCGCCGGTGTCGGCCTCGGGCTACAGGGCGGCCTCCGGCTCTCTGAACGCGGGGGGCGAGGCGGTCAACGAAGCCATAGCGGCGGCAAAGCTGGGCATGAGGACCGGCATTCTCTGCTCCCTGGGCGAGGACGCCGCGGGGGACATGATCGTCGCCGCGCTTGCGCGCTCTGGCGTTGCTCTCGACCGACTCCTCCGTTCCTCCGAGCATCCGACGCCGGTGACGACGATGTTTGTGCGGGAGGACGGAACGCGAAAGTCCATCACAAACAGCGCCCACCGATACAACTTTCACCCCGAACGGCACACCGAGCTTTTGGCTGACGCGAAGGCGCTGATCCTCGGCTCGCTGTTTCGCGCGCCCTTTGACGATCCGGAGATCGTTCACACGGTGCTGACAGCCGCCGCGGCCGCGGGACAGACCGTGTTTGCCGACACCAAGCTCCCGAACTTCCGCTTTCTGAAGCTGGAGGATTTGCGGGAATCCCTCCCTCTCATCGACACGATCACGCCGAACGAGGAGGAGGCGCGCTATTATTCCGGGCAGCAGCAGCCGGAGGCGATGGCGGATGCGTTTCTCGCCCGGGGCGTAAAAAACGTCATCATCAAGCTGGGCGGACAGGGCTGCCTGATGAAAAACGCGCGGGAGACGATACGGCTTCCCGCCTGCGCGATTCGCGCGGTAGACGCCACCGGCGCGGGTGACAATTTTGTCGCGGGCTATGTCTCCGAGCTCTTGCGCGGCGCGTCGCGGGAAGCGGCGCTGGCCTTTGCCAATGCCTGTGGCGCAATCTGCACTACGGCAGTCGGCGCGGGGACGGCGCTGAAAAGCCGGGAGCAGGTGCTGCGCTTTTTATCGCTTCGTTTTCCGCAGGCGCCTCGCCCATAAAAAAACGAAATCGGCAAAACAGACGAACACGAGCAAGCGGAGCGAATCGTAAGGATCCGCTCCGCTTGTTTCTTGAGGGTCGGGTTCCTACCGGAACGACGGCTTGTGTTTGCAAAATGTTTCCAAAAAGCTTTTTGCATATCTCGTCCTGCTTGGCACAAGCTAAGTGCGGACGGAAGCGGCGTGCTAATCCGAAGGATTGGGACGGCGAAGGTCCGTCCCAATCTGACGAAAAGGAGATGCAAAGAATGTCTACGAATACCAGCAATCATCTTGTGAACCCCGCTGCCCGTGAGGCGATGGATAAGTTCAAGATGGAAGCGGCCGCTGAAGTCGGCGTTAACCTGAAGAACGGTTACAACGGCGAGCTTACCAGCCGCCAGGCCGGTTCTGTCGGCGGCCAGATGGTCAAAAAGAAATGCCCCACACGAAATTCGAGCATTGACGGTCTTTCGGGTCACATGACACGGAGTAACTGTCCCATGCGAACATTATCATTCCGGAGAGCTTCAAGGATCTCCGACAGCCACGAAATAGACGTGAATTACATATTCAGTATTTCAGTCTGACCTAATAAAACCGAATATAACCAAGAAAGGCCGTTTCCACGTTCAAGAGATCGTGAAAGCGGCCTTTTTTGTTGCCCTGGAAATGTGTCTCACCGTGAGACACAATATATCAACGGATAGCATTTACGGTATCGGCTGAATATAGTCTGTTGAAACATAGCCCTGTTGATCTTGAAACTCGATCCGAGCAAATTCCCCGTTCCAGCCTAAAATATTAAAATACGTTCCGCGCGGAACGTGAGAAAGCACATCTGCCTCGTAATCTGGTGCTGCACGCAAAGAGATATATTCCTCGCAATCCGGTTGGAACAAGCTCTGTCTGTTCAAAGAAAAAGAGAGATTTTCCAAGTCCTCATAGGGATATGGCTCACAGTCCGAGAAATGCCACCATTCACCCATATAGCCGATAAAACCTGCAGCCTCCATTGTCTGTTCTAATAGTTGTGCATTCTGTCTTGCTGTTTCTGAGACATCGTTGTAGTCTCTGTCAGCAAGGAGAGAAAAGTCATCAAAGTCCGTTGGCATTTCAATACATGTTCCGTCTTGATGTACCAACGTAATATCAATAGTACCCCCATTTGAATGAGAGGAATGGCCAGTGTATGGATTTGCGACATAGGTTGCATCTGGGACAACATCCCATAACTTAAACTGCGTGCTGCTCGGCCGATATGCATCCCATATTTTTAAACTGTACCCATTTGCAATCAGGGTGCTTTGAACTGCCATTAGCTTTTTTACTGTGCCAAAGCGTAGCCAGGCGTCTGTAAAGTCATATATCGTCTTTCCCGTAAAGTTGTTTGGAGCAGCATATCGTAGTTCAATATAGATAGTTGGAATGTAGTCTATCACACAGACAAGTTCATCGTCCGAAGGTACAATTTCGTGCGTCTCAAGGGTGTCAACCTGCTCTGGCAAGGTTACAACTGGAGGCGTTGCGGGCGGCTCTGACGATTTCTCGGACTCTATGATCACGACGGGAGATTCTGGTTCACTCACTATTTTGTCTTCTTTGCATTCCTCTGACGCACAAGAAGATAAAGACAAGAGAAAAACTACTGCTATAATACTGCATAAAAGCCGTCTCACTTCATCTACACCTCTATCCTCATCTTCTCTATCAGATCATGGAGGCTTTTATCATGCTGGGCTTTACTAATCGCTCCACGCTCCAGGAACATTTCAAGAGTCTGTTTCTGCTTTAAGAATAACTGCTTGTTCTTCTCCGCATAGGTCAGATTGTCCCATGAGGAGTTTTCTATATTCACGTCCATATTTCTCTCTCTTTCTTATGCGGGCTTTCTCGCAAGCGTGGGCGACGCCGTGGCAATGATTTCAGCGGCTGCATCCCGATCCGTCAGATAAGGACGGACTTCCTTTTCCCCGACAATCACCGGCATACGATCATGGATCTCGATCATGGACTCGTTGGCCGGGCGCGTGAGGATCACAAAACGATAGGCTCCGTCAACGAGCTTGTAGATCCCGCAAAGGTAAATCGTCCGCATGGCGTCCACGGTAAACTGGTATTTGGTCTTTTCCCTGTCGTGATGGCTCCACTCATAAAAGCCGGAGGCCGGGAGGATCACCCGCCGATCCCGGAGACAGTCGGCAAAGGTTTTCTTCTCTGCCGCCGTCTCCGAGCGAGCGTTGATAATCAGCTTGTTATCCTGGTAGCCCGGAAAGCCGAAGCCAGCCGGGACAGCGACGAGCTTGCCCTTTCTATCAATGACCGCCGGGACAATATCACCGGGAAAAATCTCGCCGGTCTTATACTCTCCCGGATAGTTCTTCTCCATGTACTTGTTGACCGCATCGAGCTTTTCATCCTCGCTGATGCGGGAAAAGTAGTATCTGCCGCACATTTTTTATCCTCAAAACTTGTCTCACTGTGAGACACAGTTATACCTCAAAATCCGGAAATAGTCCGTCCTTAACTGATCCGATGATTTTCTCCATCTCGTTAAGTACCCTGTTTCTCCCTTTATCATTATTCATCCAATTATCTCTTCTTGTATTTGTATCGTCTGCAGGACAAGGAATTACTTTAATATGATTTGGAAACAAATACTGCGCTATACATAGGCTTCTTCTCATGTGATACGAAGTAGTAACTAAAACCACTCTATGAATACGATTCAGTCCAAAGTTTCGTTGCAGAAGCACCAGTGCTTCAAGTATGTTTTCCACCGTGTTCATTGAGTGCTCATCAACTAAAATATCTGTGCTTTCTACGCCAAGAGTCTCTGCGCAAATTCGCATATGCTGTGACTCACACATTGCTCCTTCCGAAAAGTCCCTTACTTTCCCTCCGCACATAATAATTTTGTCGGCACGATGGCATTGATATATTCTTACCGCGACTGGAACTCTGTATGCGGATGCTTTCATGCTTCCTAATACAATAACGCAATCTGCGTTTTCGCCTGTATCTTCCAGCCCTTCAAACAACACTCTGTCTATAATATCTTCGTTCAGTTTTTCTCGTGTCAATGTAGATACCAACATATGCCACCATCATTCCTTTACCGAACACCGATTGTTGTCCGTAAATCTTGTCTCTACTGGCTTATTGAAAACTTGTCTCACCGTGAGACACATTTCCAGGTGATCTGGGATTTACCACCGGCTCATATTCTTTTCAAACTTTCCAATAAACGACTGTTTCAATTCCTCTGCCGAAATCCCGTAGCAAAGAAGAATGTCGTTATAATACATAAGGACGTCTGCCAATTCTTCAATGAGATGCTCTCGCAATGGCGCTTCTTGGCTTGCTTTCTCGCCGCCATGCTTTTTTACGATATCAATTACTTCACCGATTTCACCGATCATCCATAATAACTGATCCTTTCCTCGGTCGGGACAGATCGGCTTCCATTTATCTTTATACTTTTCCTGCAAAGCCTTCTGCATTTCAAGCATTTCATTGATTCCGAAGTCATCCATTGCAATATCCTCACTCATTTCGTCTTTCTTACTCTTTTACCATCCGATAGAAAATGCCTTCACCAATGGGCGTTGTTTCCTTGAATGGCTCTCCATCGATACGAAAGCCAGCTTTTTCATAGCATCTGACAGCCCGCTTATTCCAGGTTCTCACTTCCAGATACAGCGGCTTGTCCGGGAACAGCAACTTGGAAAGCTCATAGGTCTGTTGCAGCATTCTCTGTCCGTAGCCTTGATTGCAATACGCCGGATTGGCTCCTATGCCGACAAAGACCTCTTTTTCCTCTTCCACAAGATTTGTGAAGCCGACCAGCTTCTCCCCGTCAACAAAGGAAAAGAAGTTGCTTTTCGCGTTGGCAAAGCCCCGTCCAGTTCTCTTGTCCTCTTCATAAGAAGCCTTGTTATAGAGGGCGTATTCTCCCTCATACTTCCACTCGCTGATGATATATTTCTCGGCTTCCGTAGTTTTATGATACTCTAACATCGTTCCACCTACCTCGACAAACTGGAAGTTATAGATTTCTTTTCACCATCACGACTTCTTCGTTCTGATACTCGATATCGAATCCGTTCTTCAAAAACAGTTTAAAAGATGGATTATCGGCTGCAATATCATCATGAAGCACAGGAATGCCATTATTTTTTGCAGCTGTGCATAATTGTTGCAGTGCATCCGTTCCGTATCCGCGATTACGATATTGCGCGAGAACAATAACATCACAGATGTAAATATCCCGGAGTTTATCATAGTGATATGCAATTTCTCCGACATATTCGTTCTCCGGATTCATCAGATAACGATAATACCGATCGATTCCCACGCATCCTCGGGAAATGGGATCGTGCCGCCCCACCTGGCGTTATAAGACATGGTCTCTTCATCTGCCATCAGTTTTTCTCTGAACCACAAAGCATCAAAAGCCGGCTTGACCAAAGTAAGCATCATGTATTCTCCCCTGCAAACGCTGATTTGCAAATCAGAATTACCACATTGATATCTCTCTGTGATATAAAACAAAATAAAACAGCAAGGTACTCAATATTAAGGAAACTGCAAAGATTGCTTTGCTTTTTGCTCTCCTAAAAAACAGTATTCCAAAAACGATAATCCCCACACTATTCATCAATAACTGCAACAGGAAAGTATGATATTTTGATAGATATACCGAGATAGCTATTGTTTCCGCAGCCAAAGCTCCTATCGGCAAAGAGTATAATACGGAATTAAAAACATTGTCCTTATTCCAATAATACAGAATGAAAGCCGCTATCCCGCAAGGGATAGAAAGGACAGTATACATCACAAATAAAGAGGTTCGGAATCCGCCGGAAAACATGGGGATGAATAGACCTAATATCGCTTGTAAGCCATAAAAGCTCAATGTCATTCCAAACATATATAAAAATGAGCTAATTCCCGCACATACATTCGATGAACTCAACAATACAATGACAGTATTTGTAATAATCCAAAATCCAAGTAATGTTTGAATTGATGAAAAACTCCATAATGTATCTGCTGGGAAGTAATCCAATAACCTGCAAATACAACCAATCAAAATACCAATAAAGAAGATTTTTATATAGGATTTCATGGTGTGTTCAAGTTTTTTTCCCATAAGGATTTCCTCTCGTCAACTCCCGATTTGTTGTCCCGATTATACCACACCGACAACTCCATATCAATCTGTCGAAAAACGTGTCTCACCGTGAGTAATGTCATTAAGATAAGCCCCCATGAGAAATGCCCCGAGCCTAAAGAGAGGCCGGGGCATTTCTGCGGGCGGAAAAACTGAGAAAAATGCAAAAAAG
>CAJOCV010000014.1:17237-34102 GCA_905233785.1 uncultured Oscillospiraceae bacterium | reverse complement strand
CGCCCCGCAAGTGTGCGAGCGTTCCCCCGCCGCGAGTGCGCGCAGCGGGGTGCATCCCCTCTAACGATTCAGTCCCGGAACGGGACTGAATCGTTACAATTCCGATCAGAATTTGCGCCAGACGAGGCGAAGACCGCCCAGTCTGGCGCAGCAAGATAAATTGCCCTGCTGGGGGCAAGAGAAGGCGGCCTGAGCTGTCCCGACTCACAAAGCCCTTCTGCCTTCTGTCGGGTATCCGTATTACTGTAAGGATTCCTGCTCGATGACCGCCATCATCAGAACGCACATTTACTTGCGATTCGCTCTTGCCGATTTCATCATCGTTTACCTTAGCGGTAGATCAAAACAGTCAGCACAGAGTAGAGCAAGATCATGCCGCCGAAGATGAGGGCTTGCTTCAAACGGTGCTCTGTCAGCAAACCGATAAACTCCCGAACGGAGGCGTTCGGCCAGAAGTACCATTTTGTATCAGAGCCCATACCCTGTGCCCGCATTTTTACGCGCCTTGCGTACAGACCTCCGCGAAACACATGATAATTGGTTGTGGAGAAGGCAACCTTCGCATCGGGCTTGATCGCCAAAATCTTTTCCTTGGAATAGCGCATGTTTTCGAAGGTGCTGCTGGAACGATCTTCTTCCACGATCCGTTTCTCCGGGATGCCATGCTCCATAAGATAACGCTTCATGGACGCGCTCTCGGAAATCACCTCGTCCGGTCCCTGCCCGCCGGAGGTAACAAAGATTACCTCCTTCCCGCTCGTCTCCTTCTGCTTTTCGGCAAAGGCAATCGCCCGATCAATCCGCCCGCGCAGCAGCGGGCTGGGGCTCCCGTCCTTCCGGATGCCGCAGCCAAGAATGATGATGACATCCTTGTCATGCTCCGGCTCGTAACGGGCGGCAATGCTGTCGGCAATGATCGCGCCGATCAGCATACACTCAAAGTACAAATACACCGCCGAGGCGAGATTTAAAACCAGATTCCAGAGCATCACCTCCCGCGCGCTCCCACGCACGGAGAAGTCGAACGCATATAGAAGCAACGCGCCGCCAACCATCAGAAAGGACAGCAGAATACCCAGGAGGTTGACAAAGCGTTTTCCCTCATGGCGGATCAACGAGATGTTGGAAACACAGAGTGCCGTGGAGAATATGACGATAAACGGAAAGGACAACAGCATATAATTTTTGGCCGAGCCTGTCAATATCTCCAAAATTTCTCTCCAGGCAATGGCGGACGGGGCGCCTACAATCCGAACGGTCAGTACAACATGCGTCACCAGCACAGACAGATCGAACAAAGCAAAGCCGGTGTAGTAGATCGTATTGTAAGAGTAGGGGTTGTACTGAAGCTGCTGAAAGAACGTAAGCACCAGCAGCACAAGGGCTGCAAGGAAAAACAGATCCAATACCATACAGATGGCGGCAGCGTTTCGTTCCGCCCCTCCGCAAGCCAGGAACGCTACAGCGGCAACACAAAGCAGTGCCAACACGGCCAGATTCCAAAGCTTCGGTTTCTTGAATCTGGTATCAAATTTCATTGAAAGATGCATACAGCGGAACGCAAGCGCTCTTACTCGATCGTCAGAATATCTGAAAAACCTGTTACCTCGAAAATTTCCATAATGGTTTCGTTGACATGCACAAGCTTCATTTCTCCCTGGCGGTTCATCCGCTTCTGCGCCGACAGCAATACACGCAGACCGGCAGAGGAAATATACGCGAGCGCACCCATGTCGATGGTCAAGTTACTCACACCGTCCAGCGATGTCTTCAGCTCTTTTTCAAGCTCCGGAGCCGTGGTGGTATCAAGCCGACCGGCCAACTCCATGCACAGCGCGTCTCCCTGATTGTTTTTTGCGATTTTCAGCATACGATGTCCCTCCAGTAGTTATGATTTGGATACCGTCTCCGTTCAGCCGCGAAAAAACGGCGTCCTCGGCGTCCTCCAAGTTTTCCTCGTGCCGCAGCGGTACACGCCAAAGCGGCAAGCAGGATCGAAATCCATTTTTCTGCTGCTGTTTTCTCTGATATAACTCAAAAGCGCTTGTACAGAGTCAGAACATTCTGCCCGTCTTTATACGCATAGCGCACATCATCCATGGCCTTCTTCGTCATGTAGATGCCGAGGCCGCCGATGCTTCGCTCCTCTGCCGAAAGGGTAATGTCAGGATCGGGCTTTGCCAGCGGGTCAAAGGGAATGCCGCCGTCAATGAAGGTCAGTGTCAGGGCGGAAGGCTCTTCGGAAATCTCCATGCGAACGGTGGCATTCCCGGTTCCTGATGGATAGGCGTAATGGGCAATGTTCACATAGATTTCTTCCGCGGAGACGGTGATCTGCATCATTGCCTTCATGGGGCAATCCGCCGCTTCCAGGTGCTCTTCGATAAACGCCATGACGGAGGACAGATTTTCCAGGCTCGCCTCCAGGCTCAGCTCATACGTTTTCATCGTATTCCTTCGCTCCTTCAATCTAAAAGAGATTTGTCGCGTTACGAATGCGGGGCTGCCCCTTCTTTGCCTGCGCCGATGTATTCCAGGCAGAGCATTGTAAGATCGTCAAACTGCTCGGCGTCCTTCACGAACGCGTCCACCGCGCTGCGAACATTTTTCAGAATTCTCTCGGGCGACGCGTCTGGCACGCGGTTGAGCGCCTCCAGCATTCTGTCGGTACCGAAAAGCTCCTTTTCGGCGTTGGTCGCCTCGGGAACGCCGTCGGTATACAGGAAGAGCCGTGAGCCCGGCGTCATCTGCAGCTCGTACTCTTTGTAGCGCATTCCCTCCATACCGCCGATGACAAAGCCATGCTTATCCTTCACCAATTCGAATTTTTCACCCGTTTTCATCAGCACGGGATACTCGTGCCCGGCGTTGGCCGCCGTGATTTTTCCGGTAACAGTATCCAGAATGCCGAACCAGGTCGTCACGAACATTTCCTCTCGGTTATTCTGACAAATCTGATCGTTGACCTTCCGCAGAACCTCGGCGGGGCCGCGTCCTGTCATGGCGTAGTTCTGTACCAGAATCTTGGAGATCATCATGAACAGAGCCGCAGGGACGCCCTTTCCGGACACGTCCGCCATCACGAGTCCCAAATGCGTTTCGTCGATCAGGAAAAAGTCGTAGAAATCGCCTCCGACCTCCTTGGCCGGACTCATGGAAGCATAGACATCAAAATCCGGACGTTCGGGAAATGCCGGGAAGATGTTGGGCAGCATATCCGCCTGAATACGCGTTGCGAGCGCAAGCTCGGTTCCGATGCGTTTCTTTTCCGCTGTGATTGCGATGATCTCCCCGATATAGTTCTGTGTGCGCTTGGTCAGAGATGCAAAGGACTCGGCCAGAAATTCGATCTCATCACCGGTGCGGAAGCTCTCGTCCATGACGAAATCCGCGCCGCCGATGCCCTGCGCGTTGATGCGCTTTGTCAGGTTCTCGAGCGGCTTTACGATCCTCGTGCCCAGCACCAGAGCGCCGGTAATGGCGGCGACAAAAATCAGGATCGTCAGAACGATCAAGGTCTGCGCCGAGCGCTTCACGCCCTTCTCGTAAGAAGCAAGCGCGTTGTCATTGATCTGCTCATACTGCGAGAGCATCGTCGTGGTCGGCTGGCGGGTGACATCTTTTTCCACGACAGTGAGGACGGTCCACCCCAGTGTCTCCATCGGAGCGCCGCACAGATAGTATTCTTTTCCGTCAATCTCCAGCAGCGTAAGCGAGGTTCTCTGCTTGAGCGCCTGCTCCACATATGCGGCAAGCGCCTTGTTCTCACTCTTGCGAAGATCCGGCGCCTCGGAAGAGAGCTCTACCTTGAACACTCCGTCCTGCTGGGGAGAAAACAGCACCTGCCCGTTCTCGTTGAGAACGCAGAGAAAGCCGCCGTCCGAGGAGGTATCCCGAACATAGTCGGCAATGGAGTTTAAATAGACGTCCGCGCTGACGACCGCCACAAGCTCTCCGTCATGGTAGACAGGCGCCGCGCACTCCAGCATGGGAGTATCCGTATAGGCGTCCAACTCAACGCCGGTAAAGACCAGCTTACCGGCTTTTTCCGCCTGTACATACCAGGGGCGTTCGGTGATGGCCAGCGGCAGAGGCGATCCGTCCTCGGCAATATAGATACCGGAGCGGTTATTCACCAGCACCATATTGCCGTCTGCAGTGCCGACAAAAACGCTGCTCATCTTATCGGAGGCGTTATACATTGCCAGCATGATCTCGCTCATATTGCTCACAAGCCCAAGCGTCTCCGACTTCGACGGGTCAACGCCTTCCTCATGGATCAGCATCACTGCAGGCTGACCGTCGGTTTCCGGGCTGGGGGGCGCAACCGGATGCGAGTCAAAAAGCTCCGCGTGGTCAAAAAGCTCGGTCGCGAAGGTCTGCAGCGTGAGAACATCCGTCTCCACGTCATTAAAAATATCGTTGGCGATATAGGCCTGCAGCGCCGTGGTACGGGACATGAAGCTGTTGAGCATCGCGTCCATTGTCTGCTCTGAGACCGTGACGATGGACGCCTGCTGCTGCTCGCTTGCCTCCTGTACGATGTCTCCCAGCTCGCGCTGATTGTACAACGAAACAACGGAGTAGGCGAGCATGAGGGCGACAATAAAAATCAGCAGCAAATTGAATATTTTCGACTGCAGCCCACCAATTTTCATTCCCCTTATAATTTTCATCTTTTCACCCTATTCCCATGATCGTTTCTCAGATCGTAATAATCAGATTATTGGTATTCATGGTGTTGGTATAAACCACGTCCCTGGCCACGCCCATCACCATGCGGATTCCAATGTTCTTTTCCGGATGCTCCGGATTGTATTCCCACTTCTCGGTTTTCTCGCGCAGGTCGAATTTGCGGCAGTCGTCCCGCAGGCGGAGAATCACGGTGCCGTCCTTCACCATGACGCGCACATCCAGATGATGGGGCTTGCCGTCGTCGAAGCCGTGCTCTATGACGTTGCCCGCCATCTCTTCAATGCACAGCGCGAGACGGTTGGCTTCCCTGGAGCTGATGCCGCGTTCCTTGCAGAAGGAAACCACCTCGGCGGACATCGCGACCACCTCGTCCATGTTGTACAGAGAGCGTTCCAGACGATCCTTTTCCGGAATGCCAAAGCCTCTCGGCAGCAGCATATGTGTTTCCATGCCGGTACGCGCCGGGTCTTTCGACAGAAGCATCCGCACAACGAGGAAGAGCGAAAGCTCGGCCTGCGCCGCGGCATAGGCGATCCAGACGCCGGGGACGCCAAGGAAGGTGCTGAGCAGATATGCCATGACCGCTGTGAAAACGACCTCGATGCAGATATTTACGAGATTGGCGTCCAGAGTTCTGGAGATGACCTGCATATAATTTGCCATCGTGACGTTAAATGCCAGAAAAGGAAGACAAATCGCATAGCTGCGGATAAAGGCGATAGACATGCTCTGCGCCACGCCGGGTTCGGGAACAAAGAGCGAAGCAATCAGAGGAGCCGAACAGAAAACCGCCAGCGCAAGCACGGATACGCCGATCAGAATGTCCGTCAGCGCCGTTTTCATCACGAGCTTGAGTCCGTTAATGTCCTGTTCTCCGACCATCATTCCGCCCATGATCAGCACCGCGCCGCCGATGCCCCAACCGAGAGCGCCGACAATAAAGCTGGAATTGATCATGGAGGAGAGCGCCGTCACAGCGGGGTCACCGGCAAGGCGCAGCAGCAGCATGTTAAGCAGAACCGGGAGAATGCCGCGGCTGAGCATACAGGTCGCGCGGGGCAGCCCATCCTTCAGCAGCGGAGAGACCATCCCCTCTCGAATCGTGCGGAAGGAAAAGCGGAACAAGCTTCGCTTTTTCAGAAAATGTGAGGCTACGATCAAAAAGGCCGCATAGTGGCTCAAGCTGCTGGCAAGCGCCATGCCGAAGATGCCGCCGTGAAAAACAAAGATATTCAACAGATCCCCGGCGACATCAGTCAGCGCGCACACAAAGCTTGCGATCTTGGGGCGCACAGTATCACCGTCCAGCTGCAGCATGGGCGTTAAAACCACATACAGGATAAAGGCGGGCGAACCAAAGAACAGGCCTCGCAAATAGGCCGCCGTCTGTGTAAAGACCTCCTTCGTTGCTCCCCTGGCACCGAAGAGAAGCGCAAACTGCTGCGGCATGAGTACGCCGCAGAGCGCAAGCATGCCGGAAAGCACGACTGCCAGCGCAATGGTCAGTGAGAATATGCCGTTGAGCCCTTCCCTGTCACCCTTGCCGATGGCCTTGGTGCACATATTGGTGCTGCCCACCATGAGAATACCGCTCACGATGGAGGCGACGCTGTAATAGGGCGAACCGAGACCGCTGACGGCGAGCGCTGTCGCCCCCAGGTATCTGCCCACCAGAATACCGTCGATGATCGCCGTCGTGCCACCGGAAAGCTCCGCGACGAGCATGGTAATCATGGTTTTCTGGAACAGTTTTTTGATGATGGCGCCGTCGCCCGACAGCATATGCTTCTCATCGTTTTTCATAGCGCTACAATCTCCGACCTTTCCTGCGTGATTCTGAGGTCAGAGCGCTCCCGGGCGGCGCGTCGGCAATAATCCAGCGTCTGCTGGATCTTCCCTCTCAGTTCCTCAACCAGCGGAACAAATTTCGGCGCCTTGGGCTTGACGTAAAGCAAGATGCTCTCCGGCGTAAGCTCAACCTGCTTGATTGACTCATGGGTTCCGAAGGCGTTGATTGCCCGAAGCAGCGTCTGTTTGGAGCTGTCAAACAGGAGTTCCGAATTGCGATTTTCCCCCACGTCGATTTCGTCCGCCAAACGAATCACAGCCGCGAGAAACGCCGTGCGAACCAGCCCGTATTCCGTATGCAGCTCCGGGTACTCGACCGGATCGAACAGATCGGTTTTTCTGTGCCCGCGGGATACCTGAATGACGGCAAACACCAGCTCCTCGGTCGGGATTTCCAGCAGCTCTGCGTATTTACGGATAAAAAGGCCGCTGTACTCGTGGTGAAAAATCCGAATCGTATCAGATGGATCCTCACTGCTGTAATTTCCAAAGTCGATATGCGGTGAAAACTCCTCAAAATCCTTCTGGTTGACGCCCATACCGACGTCATGCAAATAGCAGGCCATGATCAGCGTATAGCATTCAGCCGCTGAGAGCTGTTCAATCTGGTCGGTGCCGAGAAGGCGGTTGCAGTAATCCAGCACATCCATGCTGTGCAGCAGTGAGTGATCCGTAAAGTCCGGAAAGCGCGGCAAAAAAGATTCCAGTATTCCCTGCAGAACGAAAACACTGTCCCGTGTGCGCCGGTGAAGCTCCGGCGCTTTTTCCATCAGTTTTCGTTCTATATTATAATCAGAATCCATTCTCTTTCTTTTCGCTTCTCTGTTGGTATTATTCGATATTCAGAATGTCAGAAAATCCTGTGACCTCAAAAATTTCCATAATGGTCTCATTCACATGGGTAACTGTCATGCTTCCCTGTCTGTTCATGACCTTCTGCGCGGAGAGCAGCACACGCAGACCGGCCGAGGAGATGTACTCCAAGGGCTGCATATCAATGACAAGCATCTCAACGCCGCCTATGCTGTCCTTCAGCTGTTTTTCCAGCTCCGGTGCGGTAGTGGTATCCAGGCGCCCGCTCAGAACAACGGTGAGAGCGTTCCCGTTGGTTTTCTTTTCGATATTCAGCATGTTCAGTTCCTCCGTTCAGTTTTGATGATTTTTGATGATTCTTTTAAAGCTTTAAGTAAGCGCTGGTCAAATCGCCTGCGCTGCCTCCCGGATGATTCGCGTCATGATTTTGCCTCTTTTTCTTGATACACACAAAGTACTCCTGCTCAATGAGCGCCGTCATTGATACGCAAATTTCCCCGGGACGCGCTCTTGCCGTTCTCATCATCGCTTACTTCATTGCTTTACTTTGGCATTTTATTGTATCATGTGTTCTTTCCTTTTTCAATTCCTTCATGGATATTTGTGATAATTTAATTTTCTTTGCAACATCTGTACTTTCGCCGGATCAGAAAAACAGCATATACCACGGCCTTAATTCATTTATATGCCATATTGATGCTTTATTCCTCTTTACAATCGCAGTTTTATGTGTTAAAATGAATTCACTATTGAGGGAGGTGGCGTTTATGTCCCGAAGAAAAGTCGAGCTGTCCGCCGCAGAAGCGGGAATGATTGATCTGCGTACCGGGCAGCCGGCGGAGAAGACCGCCATGCCGCTTATCTGCGAGCGGATCCGGCATTACCGCAGCGCAAAGGCGATTGAGCAGAAGGCCTTTGCCGCGCAGTTGGGACTTTCGGCCAACACGGTCAGCAACTGGGAGCGAGGCCGCGCGAGGCCGGACGTGAATTTGCTGCCCGCAATTTGCAAGGCGCTGGATATTACGCTCTATGAACTCTACGGCGAAACGCCCCCGGACGCTTTCTTCTCCGACCGGGAGCGGCAGTTAGCGGCGGAGTACCGTCAATTAAGCCCGGGAAACCAGTATGTCATCGACAAGGCGCTCGAAACACTGCGCTTCGTGCAGGCGGCGTCGAGCCGCCCGGATATGCGCCGTCTTCTCTATTTTGAGCGTTCTCTCGCCGCCGGTGCGGCCGACCCCACTGAGTTTGAACAGGACGCGCAGCCGTTTTATCTCTACGTCTCCCCCGCAGTCAGGCGTGCCGACTATGTGTTTTGCGTCAACGGCGACAGTATGGAGCCCGACTATCACAGCGGCGATCTGGTGCTGGTGGAAAAGCTCCGCGGCGGTTCATCCCTGCATTATGGAGAAATCGGCGCGTTCATTGTTGGAAACGAGACCTACATCAAGCGCTATGAAGCGGACGGGCTGCATTCTCTGAACCGAAAATACGCGGTGCTGCGTTTCGACGAAGAACAGTCCGTATATCTGATCGGCCGCATCGTCGGCACGGTCAAACAGGAAGACATTCCCACCGAGGAGGCCGTGGAGGCCTATCTGATGCTCCACGGGCTTTCCCGTGTCTGACAGCGTGCGCCGCAGCTGCATCTGTATCGACTTGAAGTCCTACTACGCCTCTGTTGAGTGTGTGGCTCGCGGGCTTGACCCGCTCAAGGCCCGGCTCCTCGTTGCGGATGAGAGCCGTTCGGATCAGACGATCTGTCTTGCCGTTTCTCCCGCTCTGAAGGCTATCGGCGTCCCCTCCCGTCCCCGTCTCTTTGAGGCCAGGCGTGCCATCCGCCTCTACGATGCCGCACATCACACCCAGACCCGCTATTACATCGCCCGCCCCCGCATGGCGGAGTATGAGCGCATCTCCGCGCTGATTTTCTCCATCTATCTGCACTATGTCGCGCCGGAGGACATCCACGTTTACAGCATAGACGAGGCCTTTATCGACTGCACACGCTACCTTTCGCGCTACGAGCGGCAAGCCGCTCAACAGGCCGTCAGTCCCGCGCACGTCATGGCGCGCACAATGATTCGCGAGGTGCTGCAGACGACCGGGATCACCGCCACCGTCGGCATCGGCACGAACCTGTATCTTGCCAAAGTCGCCATGGACATTGTAGCCAAAAAGGCTCCGGCAGATCGGGACGGTGTGCGCATCGCGGAGCTGGATGAGCTTTCGTACCGCAGACTTCTCTGGGATCACCGACCGCTCACAGATTTCTGGCAGCTCGGCCCCGGCAAGGCGCGGCGGCTGATGGAGGCGCAGCTTTTCACCATGGGCGATATTGCCGTGCGCTCCCTGCGCGACGAGGAGTATTTTTACCGTGTCTTCGGCATCGACGGTGAAATCCTGATCGACCACGCCTGGGGTATTGAGCCGGTCACAATGGAGGACATCAAAGGCTATCAAACCGGCGCCGCAAGCCTCTCAAGCGGGCAGGTACTCCCCCGTCCTTATTCCTACGCCGAGGCGCGCGTCGTGTTTCAGGAGATGCTGGAGCTGCTCTGCGCGGATCTGTTTACCAAAAATCTGACGACGCCTGCCCTCGGCTGGTGGGTATCCTATGATTACAAGAGCCTGGAGCTTTGCCCCAACTACGCCGGACCCGTGAAGCCGGACTTCTACGGGCGGCTGCACCCGGTACACAGCGGCGGCACGGTCCGCCTAAGGAACCGGACCAACGCGTTGAGCATCATTTCCCCCGCCCTTCTCGCCTCCTTTGACGCAAAAACCGATCACAGTCTGCTCTTTCGCCGTCTCGGCATCGGCGCAGAAGACGTGAAGACGGATAACAGCGTTTTTCAGATGGACCTTTTTTCCGACTACGGCGCACTGGAAAAGGAGCGCAGGCTGGAGGGCGCCATGCTGGAGGTGCGAAAGAAGTACGGCGCAAACGCCCTTCTCAAGGGCATCAATTTTCAAGAGGGTTCCACCGCCATCGAGCGCAATATGCAAATCGGTGGACACCGCGCATAAAAAGGAGCTCATTATGGAGCAAACTGTGGAAAGCAAATACCGTGCCGCCTTTTACCGCAGCAGACCGACACACAGCGCATATGACGATTTCTCCGTCCGTCATCCAAAGATGCGCCTGAGCCAGCGCGCCAAGATTTTCTCACCCTTCTCCGCGCTCAAGGGCTTTGAGGAGGCCATCGGCGAAAAGCTGGAGCGATATGTGAGCAGGCGGGAGTTGAACGACGAAGAGCAGGCAAGGCTTGACAGCACGCTCACCTTGCTCTGCGAGAAGACAAAAAATCTACGCGCAGCGCGGGAAAACCGTATCCGGGCGACGGTTGTCTATTATCTGCCCTGCCAGGACGAAAACCACGAGGCCTACGGTCTGCGCGGAAGCTACGAGCGTGTGAGCGGCATAGTGTGGAAAGTGGATCCCGTGCTGCGCCGGTCGATCGTCATCGCCGATCAGGAGATCGAATTTGCCGATCTTGCGGAAATCCGCGTCGAGCTGTCCAACGAGGAGGAATAACGATGTGCTGCCGCTATTATATGGAAATGTCCCCGAAACTGCGGCCGATCGTAGAGGCCGCGCAGCGTTCCAAGCTCTATCAAGCCAACATCCAGCGTATCGCAAGACCCCTGAGCACCGAGGGCGAGGTCTGGCCCGATTCCCTTGTGCCGGTGCTCGCCAGCAACAGAGCCGGAGAAAAGGCCGTATTCCCCATGCTCTGGGGCTATCACATCCACGGCATCACGCGCATCGTTGCCAACGCCCGCGCAGAAACCGCCGCGGAGAAGGCTGTCTTCAAGGAGGGCTGGGCTACCCACCGCTGTATCATTCCGGCCTCCTGGTACTACGAATGGGAGCATACGCTCTCGCCCTCCGGAAAAACAAAAGCAGGGGAAAAATACGCGATCATGCCGAAGGGTGGGGACATGACCTGGCTGTGCGGTATCTACCGCATGGAGGAGGGCTACCCTCACTTCGTAATCCTGACGCGGGAGCCGGGCGATTCGATCTCCTTTCTCCACGACCGCATGCCCCTGATTCTGCCGGAAAGTGAGGTTTCCCGTTGGATCGACCCAAATATCAATCCACACATTCTCCTTGCCTCCGCCCTGACCGATATGACCTTTGAAAAGGAAGCGGCGGTGAACACAAGCCTCAGATAATTCCGAATTCCCAGGCGAAATTTGTGTCGTGTTTCGTTTCGCCCGCCTGAAGCCGCCCGGCGTCTGAGCCTGCCGCACGGAAGGGATACGAAAGCAGCCCCTGTCCTATCCTTTGACCCAACTGAACAGGTAGCGCCAGCCTTCCGGCGCCGAACTTACACGATCGTTCAGGCGCGCGAAATGACCGGGCAGCTTTTTCTCTTGCGTTGCCAGATGGAAATGACAGGCGCCGATCCCCACATCCACACGCTGGATGGCTGGCGGATTTTCGGCCAATGCATCCTTGCCGACGACAGCGTAGAAATGGAACGCACTACCATCCATCACCACGCGCCAGGGTTGGGCGTTGGTGGCGGACGGCGCGAGGCGCAGCAGCTCCAGCGCCGGGGCATAGTCACCAACATCCGCTTCGCACAGCGCCGTGCGGAAATCCGTGTGGAAGAAGAGCTCACGCCACGGCTTCCGCTGCGTGGATTTCATAGAAGAGCGCATAAGCTGCTCATGGAAGCTGAGCTTCTGCGCCGGGTATCCGACCGGTGTGATCGCCGGCATCCACTCCCCTTCCCCGGTCCCCATCGCCCTGGTAAAGCCCTCTCGGTTAAGCGTTCCGGCAAGCCAGCAGGTACCCAGACCAAGATGTGTCGCATAAAGCACTACCTGCTCCATGTCGTAACCGGCTGCCTCCAGTCCCAGCGGCTCCTTTGCCACCGCAATACCGAGGAAGCTGCCCGCGCCCCTGATAACGCCGTAGGTGCCCAGCTTTTTGGGGCTGTCGGCGTGCTCCGTTTCGATCAGGCCGATCCGGGTCGGGACGCCGAAGGGGTTATTCACCGCTTCGGCAAAGGCCATCAGTTTATCACGATCCTCTGCCCGCAGCGGCTTCGGTTCATAGCTGCGAATGCTGCGGCGCTTTTCAATCGTCTCCTGAACAGGAAATTGCATACGAATTCCTCCCTCTTGGCGAGGAACGCCTCACCGATTCTTTTAGAAAAATATCGTCATCCCCGCAATGCGTCTCCTTCTCTGCTGCATGAGCTTGCCTGTATCGAGTGGTACGCCGCGGGATGTTATTTTTTCGAGCCGATCTCGCGGCGCACAATCTCCCCGATCCTGTCCAGGAAACGCTCCATGTGCTCCTCCGCATCCTGGATGTTCTCCATCATGCCCACGGCGCTCTCCTTAAAATCACAGAACAGCTCTCGGCGAATCTGTCTGTACCGCTCCGCCTCCTCCATGCTGCGTGCTGTCAGCGACAAGAGCAGATCTGCCGGCAGCTTCTTTTTCTGCAGCGCGCCGCGCTTTTTTTCGTCCAATACGACCTGATAGCGCTCATATGCCGCCGATACGCAGTCCCGCCAGGAGAGGACAAGCTCATTCATGGCATTCTCCCCGACTTCATGCAGTCGGTCCAGATTTCCGCATGCCTCCCGGAGCAGAGCAGCCATGGCCTCGGGGGTCTCCCGAATGGTAAAGCCGTTGTGCCCGTCCGAGACATCCTCCGCCGCACAGGAGCCCTCGATCAGAACGCTGGCAAGCCCGCAGGCCGCAGCCTCCCGTACCACAAGGCCGTTGGTATCAAAGGTAGAGGGGAAGAGGAACAAATCCGCCCTTGTGTTCCATGCGCGCAGCGCTTCCCGGTCATAAATGGGGCCGGTGAAAATACACTTTCCCGCCTTGCCGTTTTCCATAAGGCCGAGTTCCTTCGCCCTGCGTTCCAGCAGCTCTTTATCCGGCCCTTTTCCCACAAACACCATGCGAAAGTCCTGTCCGCTATCTGCCAGAAGCTTCAGTGCGTCCAAAATCAGCGGCAGCCCCTTGTAGGTCATCATACGTCCCACGAACAAAAACACCGGCACCCCCGCGGGCAAATCATAGCCCTCTGTCGTCTTCTCGACGAGCGCCGCATCCGCCCTGCCCTTTTCAAAATCCACACCGTTGTTCATGACCCGGTAATCTCCCTGAAAGCCCAGCGCCTTCAGGCTTTCACCGGCGCCGCGGCTTACTACCCAAACATCGTCGCAGGCTTCAATATTGCTCACCATGGCGCGGATACTCTCTTTGGCGGCAAGTTTGATTTTCACCGCGCGCTCGATGTCAATGTCATACTTGGTATGATACGTGAAAACGATCGGCGCGCCGCACTCTTCCCGCAGCAGCCGCGCGATAATGGTTGCCGAGGCCGGGCAGTGGCTGTGGATGATTTCGGGCTTGAAGGCCGCGAGCTCCGCAACCGCCTTGCCGGAGAAGGGATTACCGGTTCGGTAGCCGTTGGTAATCGCTGTCGTGTCAAAGCTCTGATACGGTACGACCGGATAGGCATATGCGCTGTAGTCGGCGTCGGGGTATTTGGGCGTGCCCACCATCACTTCGGCGCCGTGATCCCGCCCCAAATAATCGGCGTAGTTGAGCATCACGTTGACAACGCCGTCTATGACCGGCGCGAAGGAATCGTTCAGCAAACAAACTTTCATTGCAGAATCTCCTGTGATTGAGTATTGTTTTTCATCGCGCCGCGAAGGCCGACGCTTTGCAGCTCCCTTTTGAAGACAGGAATGTCCGTTGCCGTGCGAGGCGAAAAACCAGAGGCCTTCCCCCTCTGAGCCCCCCTTGGCATTGGAGCAGACGTATAATAATATTATAACACAGGCTGCAAAACATAGCAATTTGGAAGTTCCGCTTTTTTACTGTAAGATGTCATGCGCTTTGAGGTCTTCAATCACCTGCCTTGTGCGAATGGCGGCTCCCTCCGTACTGGTATGACTGTCAATCTGCCAGAAGTAAATGCCGGGAAGCAGGTACTCCTCCATTCCGGAAATGACGGGGACGCAGAGCTCCCTGCACAAATAGCGGTGCAGAGCCGCCCTTGCCTCCGGGCTGCTCTCATCCGTCAAGGAGGAACGGTTGCGCGGCGTATAGCTGAAGCAAACGGTGATACCCTCGTCCAGAAAGCGCCGATACTCCCGATGCAAGCACTCCACGGTCTCCTGTGGAAAGCTGGAGACCGTATAGTCGGCAATGTTATGACGCAGGCGCTCATCTTTATCCCCGTTCGGACGGGGCAGAATAAAATCGCCGTATGAATTATAGGTGCTGAAGGCGTAGTAGTTTCCGTCGTCGTCATAATTGCCCGGGCTGACACTGTAGCTTTTTCTGACGTTAGCGTGAGCGCCGCTCCCTGTTTCGTCGCCCGCGGGGGGGACTGAGCAGTTATACGCTTCTTCCATCAGGCGCTATGAAAGATTTCCGAGGCAGATTTGCGTCAGGCGATCACGATGCATGACGCAAATCCAGCCGGAAAAATTCTTAGCGGTCTATGGAGGAATCGCATTCCCTCGCAATTTGTTTTTCGCCGCGCTATGGAGCAGGCGGAAGCGTTACAGGCAAAAAAATAAAATCCCCATAATAATACGGAGATTTTACTTTGAGGAACACATGTCTTTGTTCCTCACGATTATGGCAAATCACGCTGATAATGATACCAAATGCACCCCGGGGTCAAGGCGGGGTGCATTTTTTGAGGGTGGGGTGCATTTGCGTTGGGTGGGGTGCATTTGCGTTGGGTGGGGTGCATTACTATAAAAGTTTCATCACTTCTTTTGCCTTCAACACACGTCCCATGGACACGACCTTGTTATCGACCATCAGCGCTGGGGTACTCATAATGCCGTATTCCATGATTTTGCCCATGTCGGTGATGTACTCGATTTCGGCCTCGATCCCTTTTTCGGCAACCGCCTCTTTCACGGCCGCCAACAGATTCTCACAGTTACGGCATCCGCCGCCTAAAACCTTGATGTTCATGGATAATCCTCCTGTCAGATGAAGATATATTGGAAGGCGTTGAAGCCGTATCCAACGATGATAATGCCGATCACGCAGATCGCAATGAATGTGCCGAGCAGCCGAGGCTTAATGGCTTTGCGGAGCATGATGAGCGAGGGCAGGCTCAGTGTCGTGACCGCCATCATGAAGCTGAGGATTGTGCCCAGCAGAGCACCTTTTCCAAGCAGCGCTTCCGCCACCGGGATCGTGCCGAAGATATCCGCGTACATGGGCACGCCGACCAGCGTTGCCAGTACGACGCCGAAGGGATTGCGGCTTCCCAGCACCGCCTCCACCCAGCTCTCGGGGATCCAGTTGTGGATCACCGCGCCGATGCCAACACCGATAAGAATGTACGGGAAGACTTTCTTGAAGGTGGAAAAGACCTGATCTCTGGCATAAACCATACGGTCAAGAATCGTCAGATCCGGAGCTTCAAGGCTGACGCTCGAATTGGCATTGCGTATAAAGTCTGCCACCTGGTCTTCCATGTGCAGCTTCTCAATCAGCGTTCCGCCGAGGACGGCGATCACCAGCCCCAGCACCACATAGGCCACGGCAATTGTGACGCCGAAAATGCTCATCAGCAGAACGAGGCTACCGAGATCCACCATCGGGGAGGAAATCAGAAACGAGAAGGTCACGCCCAGCGGCAAGCCGGCGCTCGTAAAGCCCATGAAGATCGGGATGGACGAGCAGGAGCAGAACGGCGTCACAGTGCCAAGCAGCGCCCCGACGATGTTGGCTCCGATCCCGTGGAAGCGCCCCAAAATGCGCTTACTACGCTCCGGCGGAAAGAAGCTCTGAATGTAGGAGATGATGAAAATCAGCATACAAAGCAGGATCGTGATCTTGATGACGTCATAGAGAAAAAACTGTATGCTGCCGCCCCAGCGGGTGGCGGTATCCAGACCGAGCGCGCTCAGCCCCTTGCCAATCAGGACATTGAGCCACTTCATACCGAGGATTTGATCTTGAATGAACTGTCCCATTAGAAATTATCCTTCCATTGAATCTTTTAATTATTTCTATATATTGAGCTCGGATTAAGCCGACGCAGGAAACGTCGGCTCAATCACAGCAGCTTTTTTGACGGCAGATGCAGTCCGGCTTATCCACGAACATCCGGCCAAGTGTCTGATGCATCGAGGCAAGTGCCTCGTTGTTGAGGGAGTAGTATATGTTTTTCCCTTCCCGCTTCTGCTTCACGATCCCGGCCTCGCTCAGCACCTTCATGTCGTGGGACAGCGTGGGCTGAGTGATGTGAAATTCCTCCAGGATCTTGCAGCCGCACAGTTCCCCGCAGGAGAGCATATCCACGATCCGCAGACGCTTGGGATCGGACATGGCGCGCAGCATTTTCGCGGTGTCGATATAGACCTGTTCCATGCACTTCCCTCACATTCAAAAACATTCTATATGTAGAGTAACACACTTATAGAAATTTGTCAATGTGTATTTTTCTCCAACTGCTTTTCATACACGATATGCCGTATATGAAAAGG
>CAJOCV010000014.1:0-17224 GCA_905233785.1 uncultured Oscillospiraceae bacterium | reverse complement strand
ATGGTCGGAGTGGGGAGACTTGAACTCCCGGCCTCTTGGTCCCGAACCAAGCGCGCTACCAGCTGCGCTACACCCCGAAAGCCTGTCTATTATAATAGTTCTATAGGGAAATGTCAAGAGCCAAGAAATGTTTTTTCGCGGCTTCCTTTTTTGGTATCCTCTGCTGTGTTTTGCATCAGTGGGAAGATATAAAGCCTCTGCGAGTACCCGTGTCGCTGATTAAATCGGCGAAAGCGGCTTTCAGATCACTTGCCTTCATCAGAGAGCAAGTGTTCTCGGAATCCGCTCTCGCCGATTTTTGCTGTACTGCCTTCCGTAAAACCGTATTGATTTCTCGATCTTACTTAGCCGCCCTGCATCCGAGGAAATCAAGACTTGGCTTGGGTGTGCGCGTTTGCGTGGCGCGATCGACTGCAATGAGGCCGAAGGTCATGCCGAAGCCCTTCTGCCACTCAAAGTTGTCCATCAAACTCCAGTAGCAGTAGCCCCTGACGGGAATGCCGTCCTTCACGCAGGCTTCCACCCCCTGCAGGGCGCGGCGGATAAACTCCACGCGGCGCGTATCGTCCGAGACGGCGATGCCGTTTTCGGTGACGATCAGATCGCCCTTGAAGTCCTCGCGCACACGGCGGATCACATGCTCCAGCGCTTCGGGGTAGAACTCATAGTCCATCTGCGTAAGCTCCGCCCCCTCCGGGCAGGGCAGCATCCCTGCCGGCCCGTACTGGCTGCGGGTATAGTTCTGCACACCGAGAAAATCATCGCCCTCGATGTAGGGCAGGTAGTGCCGGAACTCCTCGTCCCACTCCCTGGCGGCAAAAGCCTCCCCGCCGGGGAGCGCCTGGCAGTCATGCAGGGAGAGGGTGATGCCGACCTTGATCGTGGGATTGACCGCCTTGACCGCCGCCTTCGCCGCCTGATGGGCGCGCATGACGAGCCTGTCCCCCTCACTTGTACGGGGGCTCACAAAAATCTGGGGCTGGGGCGTGCCGAAGACCTGAGCGTTCTCCATCGCGGCAAACTTCATGTTCTCCATCATCTTCTCGAAGTTCATGCCGACCTGCACCGTGCCCTCGGCGCTCTTGGCCTTCTCGGCGGCCTGCTGCGCCATGAGCTTGAAGCGCTCGGAGATGGCGGCAAGCTGCAGCCCCATGTTCGCCTCGTTGATGGTGCAAACGTATTGAAGCTCGCTTCCGAGCTGCTCGGTAATGAAGCGGGCGTAGCGGGCAAAGTCTTCGACGGTGCTCTCCGCCTCCCAGCCGCCCTTGCGGATGAGCCACGCGGGGCTTGTAAAGTGGTGCAGTGTCACGATCGGCTCCACGCCGTTTTCGCGGCAGCAGGCGATCACCTTCCGATAATGCTCGACCTCCGCCATGTCATAGCGCCCCTCCTCCGGCTCGATGCGCGCCCACTCGATGGAGAAGCGATAGGCGTTCAAGCCGGCGTTTGCGAGGAGCTTGATGTCCTCTTCATAGCGGTGATAATGGTCGCAGGCGTCGCCGCTGGGCTCTGCAAAGCTCGTGTGCGGCAGATGCTCCTGCAGCCAGTAATCGCTGTTAACATTGTTGCCCTCCACCTGATGCGCCGCCGTAGCCGCGCCGATGAAGAATCCTTTGGGAAAGGCCATATCCGCGCCTCCTTACTGTAATCTGATGCACACGCCTTCGGTGATGCCGTTTTCGTTGAACACATCCACGCGCACATAGTAGTCCCTGCCCTTGATAAGCGCGCCGACACGGCGCGGCCCCGCGGCAAAGACCATATAGCTGTGGTAGAGCTTGTCCGGACTCTCACCGAAGAGGATGTTCCAGCCCAGCGCGTCCGGCTGATCGCTGATGTCCACCATCATATCGAGCTCCTCCACACGCTCCACCGCGTAGCGGGGGCCGTGGGGCTTCTTGCCATGGCCGAGGCCAAAGACGCGCAAGCCGGACACGCAGGGGTTCTGCGCGTAAGGAACCGCCATGTCGGTCAGGCGCAGATACCGCGCCGCAAAGCCCTCCTCGCTCACCACGAGATCGTGGCTGAGGTCGCTTTCCGCTTCGGACTTGTCCGCGATCACAAACCAGCTTTCGCCGTCCGTGCTGCCTTCAAGCTTCCACTGCGTGACATGGGACGCTTCGTCGATATAGCGCGCCTGGGAGCCGGGGCGGATTTCGCCGGGGCAGGGAATGTCGAGCTTGTCATCGGCAAAGTTCACCTGCACGGCGTGAACATCCTGGACTTCGCCCAAGTCGAGCTTGAGCCACTCGTCCCGGCTGTTGGACGCCGCGCGCCACCAGGTCTGCACGTTTTCCTCCGAGGCGCATTCCGGCTCATGACCGGGCATAGAAGAGGACGCGGTGACCGGTTTCCAGACGCTCAGCAGCATCCACTTTGGGTCACACCAGGGATCTTTTTGCAGCTCCTCCACGTTCATCGGCCAGTCACCGTAGCGCTGGTTGCAGAAAAGCTCGCCGTCGGCGTCAAAGCCCGCGCGCCAAAGCCCCACACGGCGCTCAAAGTCGTGGTTTTTGGAGATGCGCATGGTGGCGGTGTGCCAGAGCGTGCCTTCCTTGTCCTCCATCGTGGAACCGTGTCCCGCGCCGGGCAGGAAGCCGCCGGGCTTGTAGGAATAGGGGTTGTTCTTGGCAAGCGTAAAGGCGCCGAGGGGGCTGTCCGACACATACACGCCGTCCGAATAGCAATTAAACTGCGTGCCGGGGGCGGCGTACTGGAGATAATACTTCCCCTCGTGCTTATCCATCCACGCGCCCTCGATATAGGGACGATTCGAGAACATGCCGCGGATGAGGGGCATGACCTCCTTGGGGATCATGCTCTCGGGTATGCCCTGCGCCTCGTGAAAGGCCTTCACTTTCGCGTCGATCTCCTCCTCCGTCGCGGGGAAAAGGCTGTTATTTTCCCCGAAACGCTCATAGCCGATCTCGAAGGGATGCCCCTCCACGAGCGCCTTCGGCTCGGTCTTCGGGTTCATGGTCTCGGGATCAAGCTCCACGCCGTAGATCGGCGTCACGTTGGAGCAGCCCCAGTAGAAGTATACGCGCCCGTCGTCATCGAGAAACAGGTTCGGGTCCCAGAAGGGGAAATTCCCCTCCAGCTTCTCATAGGGGCCGTTCAAAATATCCTGCGTGCGCCAGCGGTCGCAGTTATAATCCCGCGAGGAGGCGCAGAAATACACCCAGTCCCCGATCACGCGCACGTCCGGCGCGTAGTCGTAGAGGGGCAGCGTGTCGGGCAGGCGGTGGTTTTCCCAGTGCGCGAGATCGTCCGACACCCAGACGCCGAGGGTCATGGACGCGAAGATGTAGTAGCGCCCCTTGAAGAGGATCATGGAGGGGTCGGCGGCCTCGCGGCAGATCTGAAGCTCGCCATGACGGCGCGGATCGGCGTTGAACTGATAACGGTAGTTGACGTTAAGCGGATTACAGAAGAATTTCATCGTGGTACTCCCCCGCAGGTACAGATTTTGTCTCCCCGTTCGGCAGCGTGATCGTTGCCGCGATCGGGGTCAGAAAGTCAAAGACCAGCTTGCCGTCCCGGTACTCCCAGGCGCTCTTGATCGTTCCCACGGGCGAGCGCCACTCCGCCCTGGCATAGCCAAGGGCTGCGTTCGGGCAGGGCTTGAGCGTGAGCTTTCCTTCGCGCAGGCGGATGCCGCAGACCCCGTCAAAAAGCCAGCCGGAGATCGCGCCGTAGGAATAGTGGTTGAGCGAATCGTGTACCGTGCCGTCCTCTCGCACGCCGTCCCAGGTCTCCCAGATCGTGGTCGCGCCCTTCTTCACGGCGTAGAGCCAGCCGGGGCACTCAGGCTGCAGAAGCAGCTTGTAGGCGGTGTCGCCGTGCCCGTGATCGGAAAGCACCCGGCAGAGATCGGGCGTGGAGAGAAAGCCGGTATTGAGATGAAAACCGTTTTTCATCACCAGGTCATTGAGCGTGTCGGCGGCCTTTTGCACCTCGTCCCCTTCCAGCAGCCCGAAGGCGATGGGACGGACGTATTCGCATTGCCGGTCTGATTCTATTCTACCATTTTTGGTGCAGCAGTGTCGATAGGCTTTTTTCGCGTTTTCGGCGATGGCGGTATAACACTTCGCGTCCTCGGGTTTTTCCAGGATCTCTGCGATTTTTGCAAGCAGGGACGCGGACTTGAAATAATAGGCCGTGGCGACCTCCGGCGCGCCGAGCATCATGGTCTTTTTCATGGCCTCGCCATTGTCCACATCCGGCTGGCACCACTCGCCGAAGTGGAAGCCCTCGTCCACGAGGTATTTTTTGTAGGGATTCAAGAGATTCTGCGGCCTTGTTTTCTGCGCGCGTTTTTCGCAAAAAGCCAGCCAGCGGCACATCATGTCGTAGTTCTCTTCCAGAATCTCCTTTTTCCCGTAAGCCTCATACAGCGCCCAGGGCACCAGCACGCAGGCGTCGCCCCAGCCGGCGGAGCCCTGCAGAAGCTTGGAGATCATGCCGTCGGCGTAGTTTGCCGGGGCGATGTTCTTCACCAGCCCGTCCTCGCCCTGTGCCATGCGGCACTCGCCCAGCCACTTGCGCAAAACCGCGTAGCAGTCGGCAAGATAAACCGCCGTCGGCGCGAAAGCGCCCGCGTCCCCTGTCCAGCCCGCGCGCTCGCGGGTAGGGCAGTCGGTGGGGATGTCACAGAAGTTGGAGCGCATGCTCCAAAGGCTGTTGAGAAAGAGCCGGTTCACGTCGGCGTTGCCGCAGGTGAAAAAGCCGGTCTGCGGCATCTGGGAATAGACGGCGACGGCGGTAAAGCTCGCGCTTGACAGGTCAATGTCCGTCTCCACCTTGGCGTAGCGGAAGCCGAAGATCGCAAAGCGCGGCTTGTAGACGTTCTCCCCGTCCTTGCAGATGTATTCGAGCTTCTGCGGGATGCCGCCGTTTTTGTTGCGCTCACCGGGGTCAAAGTTCGATTGGGTGAAGTTCCCGTTTTCATCCAGCGTTTCCCCGTGCCATAGCGTGATGCGCTGCCCGGCTTTCGCGGTCACGCGGATTTCGGTATAGCCCGCGAGGTTCTGCCCAAAGTCGATGACCGTCTCGCCGTTCGGGGTCTTGAGAAGCTTCCCCGCAAAGCGTTCCTGCTCCAAAATCGGGACGCTCTCCGTCGGCGCGAGGTTTTCGAGGCCAAAGCCCATCACCGTAACCGGGTGCCATTCGGTGACCGTTTCCCGCCGTGCGTCATAGCGCTCCCCCAGCTCCAGGTCGTTTTCGCGCAGCGGCCCCTGCTGGCTGGCTTCCCAGCGCTCGTCCGAGGCGACGGCGCATGCTCCGTCGATCTCGAGCTGGCACAGCAGCGCAAGGTCAGAGCCGAAGTAGTTTCGCAGGCCGTCGATGCCGACGCTGCCGCGATACCAGCCGTCACCCAAGGTGACGCTCAGCTCATTCTCCCCGACGCGGAGCAGCTCGGAAACGTCGTAAGCCTGTACGGTGAGGCGCTGGTTGTAGTCCCCCGTGCCGGGGGCGAGGACAAAATCGCCCACGCGTCTGCCGTTGAGCACCGCCTCATAGAGACCGTGGCAGGTGATGTAGAGAATCGCATTCTCCGTCTGTTCGACCGTGAAGCGGCGGCGCAGCACCGAAGCGGGCTGGCGTACGTCCTTGTCGCGGCTGATCTCCGGGTCGATCCATTTTGCCCGCCACTGTGCGGGCATTCTGTTTTGCAGCAGGCTCATCTCAGCAGTTCTCCTTCAGCCATTTTGCGCTGACTTCCAGACTCTTGACCGGGTCTTTGTCGATCCAGTTCTTGTGGCTTTCCAGCACCACGGCCTCCACGCCGTTTTGCAGGGCGATCTCCTTCAGGCCGGACAGATCCATATTGCCCGTGCCAAGCTCCACGCTGTCAGCCTTGAGGATGGGCGTCATGGCAGGGCCTGACTGACGGCTGCCGCGATCGGTGACGTGCCACAGCTTCATGCGCTTTCCGAGCGTTCGCATCCAGGTCTTCGCGTCCGCGCCGCCGTCGGTAAACCAGTAGCTGTCAAACTCGAAGTTTACATAACGACTATCCGTGTCCCCGATCAGCACATCAAAGGCGCGAAGCCCGGGCTTTACCTGCAAAAGCTCCACATTGTGGTTGTGGTAGAAAAGCGACAGTCCCGCGGCGCTCAGCTTCTCCCCCGCCGCGTTGAGGCGTTTGGCAAGCTCGCGCACCGTGTTCTCGTCGCCGTAGTCGAAGCGGTACATCCCGGTGATGACCACCTTGTTCGTGCCGAAGCTTTTGGCCTCCTCAATAACAGTGTCCGGCTCCCGCTCCAAGAAACCGAGATCCGCGTGCAGGCTGACGACCGAAAGCCCGCTCTCACCCAGCAGCGCATGCCAGTCGAGCTTGCCGCCGTTGCCGGTGGGCATGCCGGCCGCGCGGGTCATCAGGCGCAGCATCAGGGAGCTTGGGTGGATCATAAAGCGATTGAGCTCAAGGCCGTCGTAACCGGCGGCCTTGATTCTGCGTAAAGTCTCCCGAGCCTGTGACTCGCTTCCGGTCACAGTGCCCAGCATGATCTGTTGTACGGCTTTTTTCATTTTTTGATCCCCTGCAAGATGCGGTTTAGCTGCTTGATGCTCTCTTCGTCCGCACCGCCCTGCTTGAGAAGGCTCAGCATGGTCATGCGCCCCATCATACGCTGCAGCGCGGGGTTATCCTTCACCGCGTCAGCCACGTCCCCGCGCTCGGAGGCGCCCTTGGCCATCATCGCGTCCACGATCGCGCCCGCCTGCGGGTGCTGACGGATCTCGCCCAGGGTGTCATTGATGGAGAAGCAGCTCGGGTCAATGTCGTCCGCGTCAAACCAGTTGGTGACCGAGGCCGCGGCCTTGTTGAAGAGATAGCTCTCGTCCGGCTCGGAGACGCGGCGGATGCACATCGTATCGCTCACATCCCCCGCCTCGGCGCGGATCAGATGCTCGCCCAGCAGCGGGATGCGGAAGCGGAAAACCGTCTTGCCCGACTGGCTGCCGACCTTGGTACCGTCCACATAGAGTGTTACTTCCTCCCGGTTGGAATAGACCTTGATCTCGGTCTCCTCCTCACAGCGGTTGACATAACGCTTTCCGCAGAGGTGGACGAAAGCTTCCGTCTTGTTCCAGGCGGCCTTGTAGAGATAGAAGGCGTCCTTGCGCAAACTTCTGTCAAAGGTGACAAGTCCCTTCTGGTTCTCGCCGTGCTTGCCGCCCTCGTCACGCCCGTCCGCGGCAAAGTCGAAGAGGTTCCAGACGTGCGTCGCCCAAAGGTAGGGGCGCTGCTCGATCATTTTGAGCATATGCTCATGGTAGAGCGCCTGATACTCCTCGGTGTAGTCCCCCTTCTCGGGATGGCTGCTGTGGAAGGCGGGGTTTGCGTCCGCGCCGTACTCCGAAAAGCCGATGACGCGCTCCGGGTACTTCGCGTGATACTCGTCAAAAAACTCGTCCGTCTGCTCCAGCTCCCCGAGGTACCAGCCGAAGTAGAGATTATAGCTGTTGATGTCGGGGATCTCGAGAATCGGGCTTTCGATCTCCAGCATGAACACGTCGGCCATGGTGGTGAGTCTGGTCTTGTCCATACGGTGGCACAGCTCGTTGAGCGCCCTGTGGTTTTCCAGCAGCTCCTCGTTCACAGCGCTCGCGGCGGTGATCTCGTTAGAGAGCCCCCACACCGCGATACAGGGGTGGTTATAGCACTGGGTAATGAGTTCGCGCATCTGGTCGAGCGTGTTCTGCCGGGCGTTCTGCATATGCATGGTGATATAGGGGATCTCCGCCCAGACCACGATGCCGTTTTCATCGCAGAGATCGTAGAATTCCTGCGCGTGCTGATAGTGGGCAAGGCGCAGGGTGTTCGCGCCAAGCTCGCGGATGATGGCCATGTCCGCCGCGTGATCTTCATAGCTGAGGGCGTTGCCCTTGCCCTTGAGATCCTGGTGGCGGCTTACGCCGCGAAGCGGGTAGCTTCTGCCGTTGAGAAAGAAGCCCTTCTCGGGATCGCAGGCAAAGACACGGCAGCCGAACCGGGTCGAAACCTCGTCTCCGGAGGGAAGCTTCGCCGTGGCGGTATAGAGATACGGATCGTCCACGCCGTCCCAGAGATGGACATTCTCGATCACGAACTCTGCGCAGCGCTCGACAGTCTTTGTCTCGCCATTAATAGTTATGTCAACCGATTGGGCGTTGTGCCAGGTCTCCACCGTGATGGTGGCGGTCATCTTTTCCAGATCGACCACAGGCGTGACCTTGATGCCGGGTGTTCCGTCCTTGAGAAGCTCAAAATGCTCCGCCGGGACAGCGATCAGCTTCACATCCCGGTACAATCCGCCGTAGAAGGTGAAGTCCGCCTTCTGCGGGTAGACCGTGGTGTTGTCCTCGTTATTGACGGAGATCGCAAGGATGTTCTTCTCCTGAAGCTTCTCCGTCAGCTCGACGCGGAAGGCGGAGTAGCCGCCCTCGTGGCGGATGAGCTTTTCGCCGTTGAACCACACCTCCGCCGTCATGGCGGCGCCGTTTACTTCGAGAAACAGGCGCTCCCCCGCGGTTTCTTCCGCCGAAAGCTCCCGCACATACCAGCATGTTCCGCGGTGATAATCGTTGCCGCCGTCCTGCCCGTCGATGGCGTTCCAGGTGTGCGGCAGCGTGACCGCCTCGCCCCGGGCGGCAAATTCCACGGCTTGCGCCGCGGGGATGGCGGCTTTTAAGAAGCGCCATCCCTCGGTGAGAGTTGTGATCTTACGCATTTTTCGGATCTCCCTTATGCAGTTCTTCCTCAAAGAGCTCGGCCTGAGCCTCAGCCTTCTTGTCGGCGATGCGCTTCTGCACCTCGACCATCTCGGCCTTGCCGAGCTTGCAGCCGCGCATGGCCAGCAGCGTGCAGATGAAGCCCAAGACTGCCAGACCGTAGCGCAGGAACATGGTCATCCAGAAGACGCCGTCCGTCTGCGGGTCAGTGGGCTGGGGCATGGTGGTAGTATATCCAATGAGGGCAACGCACCCGGTAGCGATTGCAGCGGAGAAGGAGGACACAATCTTGTCCACCAGACTATAGGTGCCGGTCACAACGGCGGGGATGTATTTGCCGTTGCGGTCCAGCTCAAAGTCGATGATGTCGGCCATAAAGCCAGTGTTGGCAGTGGTGACGCCCATGGCGAAACCGTTGACGGTGAAGGTCAGGACAACAAAGATGACCTTGAAAACCAGGGAAGCGGAGATCGCCGTGGTACCGACAGTATACTTCGTGATAATGAAGAACACAATCATGGCGATGTTGGCATAGATGCTGTAGCGGGTCCAGGCCACGATGGACTCCTTGTTGCCGTGCTTGCCGGCGTAGCGCGCGCCGATGATGGCGAAGAGGATGGAGGGGAACATTCCGATCATGCTCAGCGTGGTCGCCAGGCCCATATTGCCGATCAGGATGCCGTTGAGCATCGTGCTGACGATGGAGGCGGCAGCGGCCTGCTGGGCGATCTTGTCGGAGGAGGCGGATATGATATAGCTCTGCAACGGCTTATTGTGGCTAAGCACGTCGACCATGTCCTTGAGCTTGAGGCGCTCAGTCTTGCCGATGCCCCTGAAGTTCTCGGGCCTGTCGTACTCAGAAACACCAATGCTGACGAGAACGACTCCGACAAAGGCAATACCGATGCACAGCCAGCAGACGACGTTCAGGAAATCCTGGTTGAAGCCGCCGCCCATCGCCGGCATGATCTTGGTATAGACGATGATGTTCAGCGCCATCGGTGTGATGTAGTTGAGGGCAGTCTGCCAAACGCCAACGGTGGGGCGCTGCTTCGGATCGTTGGTCATCAGCGCGGGGATGGTCTGTGCGGTCATGTTCACGATGGTGTAGCCGATGACATAGAGCATGTAGCAAGCCAGGAACACGGGGATGCCATGGCCTTTGCTGGAGAACAGATTGAACAGGCACAGGAGACCGATGCACTGAATCAGCCAGCCGATGAACAGCAGAGGACGAACCTTTCCGAAGGGGGTGTTGAAACGGTCGTAGACAAACGCGAGCAAGGGGTCGGTGATAGCGTCAAAAATACGGGTGAAGGTCAGCAGGCCGCCGACTACCAAGGTTGCGATGCCGTAGCCGATGCTGGCCGAGTAGCTGGCAAGACCGATCAGAAAATACACGGCCATGCCGTTGAAGGCGTTAAAAGCGACAAGGATGATCTGCCAGAGTTTGGCGCGGCGGTAGTCAACACCGTCGATCTGACTTTGCGTGAGTCTTTCTTTTGCCATGATATAATCCCCTTTTTTCCTTATTTGCGGGTTTTTGAGCGTACCCGCGATTTCTGAGACCATTTTACAAAATACAGGAAAACGGGTAAAGCCAAATTCTACGGCAAAGTTACAAAAATTCGTGTTTTTTCTTGCATCATGGAAAGCACGGTGCTACACTTGTCCCGAGGTGAGGAAGATGGATCCGCACATGACCAAGGGAGAGCAGAACCTTGTGCTTTTACAAAGTCTGATCCCCGAGGGGGAGAAGTTTTATATCTGGTGCTATCGTCAGGATGGGGAACTGATTGCCTCGTCCTGCCCGGCGTCGGAACGGCAGGTTCTGGAGCAGAGCTTTTTCATATTCGGCGGGCTTGAAAAGCTCGCGCACTACGCCGCAGACACGCAGAACACCCGCCCGCAGATCATCGGCTCCCCCATCGGGATGCAGTGGGCTCTGAGCTTTGAGGCGGAACGGCAGCGGGATCTGATCTTCGTGATCGGCCCGGTCTTCTACCAGCGCCCCACGGAGCGGCAGCTTCGCCCCGCGCTGCGCCCCTTCGTGAGCAGCCGGGAGAGCGGTCTCTGGGCAAGTGAGCTTACCCGCCTGCTGCCGGAGCTTCCCGTCATGTCTTACGCTATTTTCACGCGCTATGCGATGATGGTGCATAATACCCTCACCGGGCAGCAGCTCGGGCTGGAAGCGCTGGACACGTGGGAGACGAGCGGCGAGAACCAGCCCTTCCCGGCGGAGCAGCGGGATCGCAGCCAGGTCTATCTTTCAGAGCGGGCGATGCTGCAAATGGTGCGCAACGGGGACATCAATTACCAGAACGCCCTTGCGGGCAGCGTTCGCGTCAGCCCCGGCGTTCCCGTCCGGGGTCAGGATCCGCTTCGGCAGATGAAGACCAGCATCGTCGTCTTTACCACCCTGGTAAGCCGCGCCGCGATGGAGGGCGGGCTTTCGCCGGAGATTGCCTATTCTCTCGGCGATTCCTATATTCAGTCGGCGGAGGACTGCCGCGATTCCGGGGAGCTTTCCGCCCTGGCGCACGCCATGTACCACGATTTCATCTATCGGGTGCACCATCTGCGCGTCAACCCCGACTATTCCCATGCGATCCAGAAGTGCTGCGATTACATCGAGCTGAGCCTCGACCGGAAGATTCGGACCGCCGATCTTGCGGCGCTGGTGGGCTACACGGAGTATTATTTGACGGAAAAGTTCAAAAAAGAGACCGGGCAGTCCATCAACTCCTACATCCGCTATGTCAAGGTGGAGCGCGCCAAGGTGCTGCTCGAGTCTTCCCGGCTCTCTGTGCAGGAGATTGCGGAGAAGCTTGCCTTCAACACGGTCAATTACTTTATCCAGTGCTTCCGTGACACCACGGGCTATACCCCCGCGCAGTACCGGAAGAGATTTTTGCATCCGTAGAGACACATTACCCGTCCTCTTGGCAGAGGCTTTCTATTATCAATTTTGGGCGAGTTCGTTTGATGATTTTACGAACTCGCCCAAGCGTTTTTGTTCTCTACGCAGCTAACGGACGAGCAATGCTCGTCCCTACGACTATAAGATATGCAGTTTCGGTTCCTCACCTTTCAGCAGAAGGTGAATCGCGCGTTCATTTAAGTCACTGCCGATGACGGTGAGAACGGCGAGGCTTTCGGCGGCGGGCTTGACCGTCAGCTCATGCTGGGTGGCGTTGAACGCATACCAGCTCTCCCCTTTCGGAAAGAAACCCTTGACGCGCAGGATGCGCCCATAGTCCCCCGTGGAAAAGAGCGCTTCCGCCTTTTGGCGCAGCTGCTGCTCGTTTAGGGGCAGATGCAGGAAGGACAGGGACTGAAAGGACGCCGCGCGCCCGGCGATGGTCTTGACGTAGTCCGGGAAGGCATAGCCGCAGCGGCTGAGCGCTGCGAAATCTTCCTCGCTGAGCGCGTCCCAGTCCTTCGCCAAAACGCGATCGGTCAGGGAAGCATGGATCGCTTCCGCCGCCTGCCTGAGATGCGCGCGTGTCTGCGCAAGCTCTTCCCCGGATGCAAGCTGCACCCGGCTAAAGACGATCGCGCCCGCGCAGCCCGCCTGGGAGGCCAGGAAGAAATCCTCCTCCGGGAGGGTATCGCCGCTAAGCTTCCCGTCCACCACGCAGATCACATTGCCGAAGTCCAGCCAACGGTCAAGCGGCGCCTCACGCAGGGTATCAAAATACTCGTCCATGTCGAAGACGCCGGAAGGCTCGATCAGGATGCGGTCGTAACCGCTCATGGCCATGGCGATGAGCTTTGTGCGGAAGCGGCGGCGGTGACAGTCCGCGTCACAGCTTGCCGCAAGCGTTTCCACCTCGCAGTTATCGCCGCGCAGCGTTCCCAGCAGCGGCAGATCGACGTTCACCGCCCCGTGGTCATACACAAGGATGCCGAGTCGCTCCCCTTTTTGCAGCAGATACCGGGCGTAGCGCAGCAGAAACGTGGTCTTCCCCGCGCCGAGAAAGCCCGTGATCAGATCGACCGGGATCATCAGTTAAAGCGCACCACCATGTGCGCGACGCGATACATCAGCTCGGTAAACTTCTGCCCGCCCTCGCCCGGAACGCAGATCAGGCGCAGTGCAGTCTTGCGGCGGAAGTAGTTTGCCCATTTGTAGTCATAGCGGCGACACTCCTCCCACATGGCCTCGAGATCCCGCTCCGCCTGCTCGTTGTGATTCAGGCGGGCGTAGATGATGGAGATGCCGAACATGATGAACAGCTCGTGCTTTAAATAGCCCAGCTTATGCCGGTCTGTGATCTCATCCAGATGGAACGCCTTGAAGCAAAGCTCGGTGGCCTTGATCTGGTGGGTATAGCGGCGCTTCATCACGTCCTCCTGTACGCTCTGCCCCTCACGACCGATGGTGTAGAGATATAGATCGACGTTCATATAGTACATCCGCTCCACATAGCGGAGGTTGCCGTAGACCATCAGGTTGTCTTCATAGAAGGTGTGCTTGGGAAGCTCCAGCCCGGTTTTGCGCAAAAGCTCGGTTTTAAAGCAGACCGTGTGGATCATCAGAATCTGATCGACCAGAAAGGGTCTTGTCTCCCGCCAGGTGAAGACGCGGCCTGCGGGCAGAGCGTTTGCAAACTTGATGGAGCGATCACCCTTTCCGTCCGCGTGGACATAATGGTAATTTGTGAGAAAGAGATCGACGCCGCCCTCCCGGTCAACGCGCTCCAGCTCGTCCAGAAAACGCACAAAATCCGCGCTCAGCTTATCGTCGCTGTCTACAGTCTTAAAATACTTGCCCGTGGCGTGACGCAGTCCCTGGTTGATGCCCTCACCGTGCCCGCCGTTCGGTTGGTGGATTACCTTGACGATGTCGGGATATTTTGCGGCATATTCATCGGCAATGGCGCCGGTATTGTCCTTCGAGCCGTCGTCAATGACGATGATCTCCACCCGGTCGCCGCCGGGCAGGATGCTCTCGATGCAGTTTGCCATGTAGTCCTCGGAGTTGTAGCAGGGGATGGTAACAGTCAGCAGCTTCATTTTCTCGTTCCTTTATCCAATCGTTTCCGTTTTATCCAGCGCAGAGGCGATGACCGCGTCCATGTCATAATAACGATACTCGCCCAGGCGCCCGCCAAAGATAAGCTTTTTCTCCGCGTCCGCAAGCTCCTTATAGCGCTGATAGAGCGCGGAGTTGGGCGCGTCATTCACCGGATAGTAGGGCTCGTCCCCGGGTTTCCACTCGGCGCTGTATTCCCATGAAACAACGGTCTTGGGCTGTGTGCCGAAGGTGAAATGCTTGTGCTCAATGACACGGGTATAGGGAGTCTCCCGGTCGGTGTAGTTGATGACGGCGTTGCCCTGATAGTTCGGCGTGTCAAGCACCTCTGTCTCAAAGCGGACACTGCGATACTGAAGCGGACCGAAGCAGTAATTAAAATAGCGATCCACCGCGCCGGTATACACCACGGTCTCAGCCATATCGTCGAAGGCCTGCTTGTCAGCAAAGTAATCGGTGTCCAGGCGAAGCTCCACCCCCTTGAGCATACGTTCAACCATGCGCGTGTAGCCTTCCTCGGGTATGCCCTGATAGCGGGCGTCAAAGTAGTTGTTGTCAAAGGTCAGGCGAACGGGCAGGCGCTTGATGATGAACGCAGGAAGTTCCGTGCAGGCTCTCCCCCACTGCTTTTCCGTGTAGCCCTTAACGAGCTTTTCATAAATGTCCGTCCCTACGAGGGAAATTGCCTGCTCCTCAAGGTTTCGCGGCTCTGCGATCCCGGCGGCGGCGCGCTGCTCGGCAATCTTTTCCTCGGCCTCCCGCGGAGTTACAACACCCCACATCTTATGAAACGTATACATATTGAAGGGGAGAGAATAAAGCTCGCCGTGATAGTTGGCAACCGGGGAATTCGTGTAACGATTAAACTCCGCGAATTGATTTACATAATTCCACACTCGCCTGTTGTTCGTGTGGAAGATGTGCGCGCCGTAAACGTGCACCTGGATATTCTCCACCGCCTCGGTATAGACGTTGCCGCCCACATGAGAGCGCTTTTCAATCACGAGAACACGCTTGCCACGCTTATGCATCTCATGGGCAAAAACCGCGCCGTACAGTCCGGCGCCGACGATCAAATAATCGTATTTCATGCATTTATCCTTCCTCTGTATGGTTCAACGTATCATAACCCTTTTTCCGAAAAAATGCAAGGAAAGCGTTTATTTTATCGAACATCTCCTGAAAAATGGGGGCTGTGAAAAAACTATGTTTTCTCACAGCCCCTTGAACAGGGGGGAAACACTAAATCGATCAGCAAGAGCGGCTCCCAAAAACAGCTTACTGATAAAGGCATTTTTGTAGGGTCGCTCGGTATATTTCAGGAAACAGCGGCCTAATCATATCGCGAAGCTGTCCGGAAGACGCCGAAGACCTTGGCTTCGGCAATTCCTCGGGGCTTTTCTCAGACGGCAGAGCGTCCGGCAGCCTTACGAAGGTCGTTGAACTCCTTGCGGATGGCCTCCTCCCGCTCCTTTTCGGCCTTGCGCTTCTCGGGAGAGAGTCTGGCGAGGCGCGCCTCCTCCTTGGCCTTGGCGTCCGCCTGCTTCTTCAGCTCCGCCTGGTAGGCCTCTTCGCCTTCCTCGATGCGGATCTTCTCCTCGGCGGAGATGTACTTCTTGCCTTCCTTCCTCGCCGCGGCCTTCTGGTCGGCGACGATGGCGGCGTGGTCGATCTTGCTGAACTTCTCAACGCCCATGAAGAGGAAAATCAGGAAGATGCCGAGGTAGCAGAGGGTCTCGCCGCCGATGAAGACCCAGGGCATGGCAGCGCGCAGGGTCTCATTGGTCTGCAGAGTGGCAACGTCATAGTTGGTGGCGGAGAGCACCATGTTCAGTACGCCCGTGGTAAGGCCGGTCATACCGGCGATGATCGCGCCGTAGACGGTCATGGAGAAGCCGTCGGTACGCACGCCGTGCACGGCCTCCTGGTGGTCGAAGATGTCAGCCAGCAGCGCCAGCGACAGATACATGGCGGGCGTGGAGCCCAAAGCCTTGATGACAAAGGAGATGGTCACGACGACGAAGCTCGTGGGAGCCAGCATTCCGATCGCGCCGCCGACAACGGCAACCGCCGCACCGGCGAGAATGGCCTTGGACTTGCTGCCGAGAATGTTGGCAAGAGGCAGGGCGATGACCATGCCGATGGCCGTGGGGATGGCGCCGATGATGGCGAGGGTGCCCTGGAGCTGGCCGCCGTACGCCACGGTGTAGTTGCCCATGGCGTCGGGGAACATGGCGGTGCAGAAGTAGTTCTGGCTGACGTTCTTGATCATGCCGCCGAACTGATAGAGGAAGAAGAAGACCATCATGATGATCCAGTACTTATCCTTGAAGCAGAGCTTGGCCTGCGCGCCGGTGGAGAGCGTGGGCTTGGCCTCCTGCTGCTGCCCCATGGACTCCTCGGTGACGCGCTCGCGCGTGAAGAAGTACTCGATCAGAACGCCGATTGCCGTAATAATCAGCAGGGCAATCACAAAAATCTTCCAGTGGGCGTAGCTGGCCGCGGAATCATAGATGGCAGCGCCGGTCTCGTCCACATAGTAAAGGAGCTTGCCGGCGTCATTGGTGACGGGGCTTCCCTTGCCGCTCATGTCGTACACAAACAGCAGGTTCAGGAAGAAGGGCAGGAACATGGAGCTGATGCCCATGGCCGCGAGCATCGTGGCGTTGGAGATGGTGGCGAGCAAGCCGCGATCCTTGGAGTTGCGGGTGGAGAGACTCACAAGACCCGCGTGCGGCGTATAATACATGGGGTAGGCGAAGGCGAACCAGAGGTTATAGCCGATGGCAATGCAGATGAGCGCGCCGGTGTGCCAGCTTTCGTTGTTCGCGTTATAGGGGGAGAACACGAACAGAAACAGCAGCGCGAGCAGACTGATGGGCAGGCTCAAGAGCAGCAGCGGACGCGCCTTGCCGTTTTTGGACCTGCAGTTATCCATGAGCTTGCCGACCAGGATGTTGCCGAGAACGACGAAAATCACGGACACAACAGGCAGCCAGGTGAAGAAGGCGCTCGCCCATGTGTTCACATGCAGCACGTCGGACATGTACTTATTAAAGTAGTTTGACAGTACGGAGTTTGCAAGCAAGGCAAGCGTGGGGCCGACCAGATAGCCGATCGCGCCCTCAGGGATCAGGGTGACATTGTTTTTCTTGATGAGACTGGGCGGCAGCTTGTCAAATAAGCCGCCTAACTTGGATTCGCTCATTGTTTCTGCTCCTTTTCCTGTATTTTTCCCCAAAGGGTAGTGTATGTTTTTTACTCCTCCTCCACCGCGAGGACGCCGTCCTTCAGGACGATGTGAACGATCTTCCCGCCCATGGGGAAACGGCAGTCGAGACTTTGGAAGAATTCGGTTCGCGGCTCGACCGCGTACTGCGCCCCGCCGGGCGTCAGCGGCCGCAGGCCGACGAAATAGCGCGCCAGCAGATAGATGGGGCTTGCGCTCCACGCGTGGCAGAGGGATTT
>CAJOCV010000013.1 GCA_905233785.1 uncultured Oscillospiraceae bacterium | reverse complement strand
TCAAAGCCAAACTGGAGCACGGTGTCCTGTCGCTGCAGATCCCGAAGAAGGAAGCAAAGCCGCAGCTGCCGGAAAAGAAGTACATTGCCATTGAAGGCTGATGCTTCTCTCGTACGGGGGGCTTTCAAAAAGCTCCCCGTACGCTTTTTCGAGCAGAACGGCTTGATACGATTCTTCCATTGAGGAAGCGCTGATGAAATCGGCAAAAAGGGATTTCATCAGCGCTTTCTTACGTTTATTTCCACTGGAAGGTGAACAGACCGTAGAGGTAGACCACCGCGATGCAGATGGGCACCACATAGCAGAACACGGGCTTCATCCAACTACGTACCTTGAGACCCTTTCCGGCGTTGGCCTCCTTCACAAAGTTCTCCCAGCCCCAACCGCTCTGAAAGCAGCAGAACAGAGAAAACACCAGTGCGCCGAGCGGCAGAAGGTTGGTGCTGACAATGAAGTCCCAAAAGTCCAGCCAGGCGCTGCCGTCGGCAAAGGGCTGGAAGTGGAACACGCTGTAGCCCAAAGCCGTTGTCAGAGCCAGGAGAAAGATACCGACGCCGCATACGACAGAGCCCTTGACGCGGCTCCAGCCTGTGAGCTCGCGGACGCAGGCAAGAATGTTTTCAAACACCGCAAGCTCCGTCGAGAGGGCGGCAAAAACCATGAACAGGAAGAAGAGACTGCCCCAGATGCGCCCGCCGGCCATGTTGTTAAAGACCGTCGCCATCGTGTTGAACAGGAGGCCGGGGCCGGCGTCCACCTCGATATTGAAGGTGAAGCAGGCCGGGAAGATGATGAAGCCCGCCATGATGGCCACAAAGGTGTCGAGCAGAATGACATTCACCGACTCGCCCAGCAGTGCGCGATCCTTGCCGATGTAGCTGCCGAAGATGGCCATGGAGCCGATCCCGATGCTCAGGGTGAAGAAGGCCTGGTTCATAGCCGCCACGATAACGCCGCCGTCAATCTTGCCGAAGTCGGGCACCAGATAGAACCTGAGCCCCTCCCCCGCGCCGGGCAGCGTGGCGCTGTGGATGGACAGCACCAGCATCAGCACGAACAGCGCCGTCATCAGATACTTGGTGACCGTCTCCAGACCGCGCTGCAGGTGGAAGCTCAGCACGCCGAAGCCCAGCACCACCGCGATCAGCAGGTACACCACGTTCACGCCCGGGTTGGTGATCATCTGCACAAAGCCGAGCTCCGCCGTCTGACCGGTCACAAAACGCACGAAGTAATAGATCATCCAGCCGGTGACCACCGTGTAGAAGGCCATCAGCGCGATGTTGCCCAGGAGGGCGAAGAGGCCGTGGATATGCCACTTCTGACCGGGCTTTTCCAGCTTCTGATACATCTTCACGGGGCTTGCCTGCGCCGCGCGGCCGATGGCAAACTCCATGGTCATGGAGGGAAGCCCCAGCAGAAGCAGGCACAGCACATACACCAGAACGAAACCGCCGCCGCCATACTGCCCGGTCATCCAGGGGAATTTCCACACATTGCCGCAGCCGATGGCGCAGCCGGCACTGACAAGAATAAATCCCAGACGGGATTTAAAGCTCTCGCGTTCCATAATTTACCTCCTTCTCTCATCCATTTAACGATTGATTGCTTTAAATGGCTGAATTATTGGTATTGTAACACAAAGCGTTCCGCGTGTAAACAATTTTTTTACATTTTCAGGGCTTGCTTTTTCCTGTGAAGCTGTGTAAAATACGGCATCTAAAAGAGAAAGAAAGATATTTTATAAAGAAGCGGCATTGGCCGCTTCGCTTTGAGGTTTATCCCATGAGTCTTAACAACACCCCGCGCGAGCCCTTCCGCCTGCCGCGGATCGGGCAGCGCATCACCAAAACGGCGCTCGCCGTGTTTCTCTGTCTGCTGGTGTTCCACCTGCGCGGTATCCAGGGCGCAGCTCTCTCCTCGGAGGCCTGCATCACCGCGATCATCTGTCTGCAGCCCTATGTGCGCGATACGCGGGAGTTTTCCGTCAACCGCGTCGCCGGCACGCTGGTCGGCTCCTTTTGGGGGCTGCTGTTTCTGCTGATCTGCCTGGTGTTCCCGCAGATCGGGGACTATCGCCTGCTGCTCTATGTCATGATGGCTGTCGGCGTGATCGTTTCGCTCTACACCACGGTCGTGATGCGCATGCCGGACGCCTCCAGCCTCGCCGCCATTGTATTTATCTGCATTGTGATCGCCTTCCCGGAGATCGAGTCTCCGCTGGAGCAGGCCTTCTATCGCATTTCCGATGTGCTGCTCGGCACCTTTATGGCGATTGCCGTAAACGTCTTCCGTCTGCCGCGCGACAAGAACCGAAACCTTGTCTTTTTCCTGCGCACAAAGGATCTGGCGCCGAATCGTTTTTCCCAGATCCCCTCGGCGGCGCTGTTTCGGCTGAACTATCTGCTCAACGACGGCGCGAGGATCTGCCTCATGTCCGAGCACGCGCCCGCCTTCTTCGCGCTGCAAATGAGCCAGATCGTGATGGACGGGGCGGCGATCTATGACGCAAATGAAAACCGCTACCTCTACGCCGAGACCATCAGGCCGGAAAACTCCATCTGGCTGCGGGATTATCTCGACAAGCTGGGCGCAAGTTATTTTATCTATACCATCCACAACAACAAGACCTGCATCTTCCATCAAGGGCGCATGAACGAAGCGGAAAAGCTGGTCTATGACCGGATGCGCCGCTCCCCCTACCGCAGCTACCTGGACGGCGAAGTATACCGCAACGAGGAGCTGGTATACTTCAAGATCATCGACCTGGACGACAATATCCAGCTTCTGCATCAGAAGCTGCACCACCTGCTGCGGGATCAAAACCTGCGCTCCGTGATCCGCCCCCAGTCCGACGCGCCGGGCGTCAGCGGGCTTTATATCTACTCCACGCAGGCCAACAACCGCCGCGCGCAAAACAAGCTCATGCAGATGCTGCACGCGAAAAACCCCGAGCTGGAAGATGTGCGCGTGTTTCTGCCGGGCACCTATCAGAACGAGTCCGACGCCATGCACTTACTCAACACCGTCGTCAATTACTACGAACCGCTCAAAATCAAACGCTGGTTCAAGCGGAAAAAACAGTAGCCAGCGGCCAGTCAGAGAGGCCGAGCAATGCTCGGCCCTACGACCACTCAAACAAAAAGCTCCCGGAGCTTCGCTCCGGGAGCTTTTTGTTTGCAGAAAATTACATGAGGCTGCGGTAGAGCGCGGCGATCTCCTCAACGGAAGTGTCGCGGGGGTTGCCGGGGCAGCAGGCGTCGGCAAAGGCGCTCTCAGACAGGAACTGCACGTCCTCGTCCTTCACGATCTCCTTGAGGTCGGCGGGGATGCCCACATCGTGACCCAGCTTCTTCACGGCGGCGATGGTGGCCTTGGCGGCTTCCTCGTCGTTCATGCTGTCAATGTAGGGAACCTCCATGGCGCGGCCGATGGCGCGGTAGCGCTCGCCCGCGACGGGGAGGTTATACTCCAGCCCCAGGGGCAGCAGGATCGCGCAGGCGACGCCGTGCGGGGTATCGTACAGGGCGGACAGACCGTGCGCCATGGAGTGGACGATGCCGAGGCCGACGTTACTAAAGCCCATGCCGGCGATATACTGGCCGAGCGCCATACCCTCGCGGCCGCAGGGATCGTTCTCGACGGCGGCGCGCAGGTTCTTGGCAATCAGGCGGATGGCTTCCAGATGGAACATATCGGAGATGGCGCAGTGACCCTTGGTGATGTAGCCCTCAATGGCGTGGGTCAGCGCGTCCATACCGGTGGCGGCGGTCAGGGGCTTGGGCATGGAGTACATCATCTCGGGATCGACCACGGCGACCTCGGGGATGTCGTTGACATCCACGCAGACGAACTTGCGCTTCTTCTCCACGTCGGTGATGACGTAGTTGATGGTGACCTCTGCCGCAGTGCCGGCGGTGGTGGGGACGGCGATGGTGAAGACCGCGTGCTTCTTGGTGGGGGCTACGCCCTCAAGAGAGCGGACGTCGGCAAACTCGGGGTTGTTGATGATGATGCCGATGGCCTTGGAGGTGTCCATGACGGAGCCGCCGCCGACCGCAACGATGCAGTCAGCGTCAAATTCCTGAAAAGCCTTGACGCCGTTCTGGACGTTCTCGATGGTGGGGTTGGGCTTGATGTCGGTGTAGAAGGTGTAGGTGATGCCCTTGGCGTCCAGCACGTCGGTGATCTTCTTGATCTCGCCGGACTTCACAACATGGCGGCCGGAGGCGATGAAGGCGCGCTTGTAGCCGCGGCTCACAAGCTCATTGCCGATTTCGGCGACAGCGCCGACGCCGTGGTAGGAAACAGGATTCAGAACAATGCGATTGGCCATTTTTTACATTCTCCTTTTTATACTTTGAAAGTTATTATATCAGAGCATATTGAGTATGCTCATGATTATCTGACATTAGTCGTGCTTCTCGAAGAGAAACTTCTCAGGCAGGTTAACCTTGAAATCGACAGCGAGGTGACGGAAATCGTCGGGCTGGATGGTCTGGCGCTTGTAGGGCTGCATGGAGCGCACCTTGACCAGGATCTCGGCGCTCTTCTCGACGGTGTGCATGAGGCCGAAGGTGAGGTCGAAGTCCTCGCCGGAGCAGAACATGCCGTGATGCGCCCAGATCGCCACATCGTACTTCTTCATCAGCTCCGAGGTCGCAACGGCGATGTCTCTGCCGCCGGGCACCATCCAGGGCACCACGCCGATGCCGTCCGGGAACACGACGGGGCACTCGGTCGCCATCTCCCACAGCTCGCGGGTGAAGGCCTCGTCCGTCAGGGGCAGGACGAAGGTGAGGGCAATGGTGTTCGCGGGGTGGCAGTGGTAAATGACGCGGTGCCTGCCGTTCGTGGCGATGACCTTGACTTCATGGTTCATCAGGTGGCTCGGCAGCTCGCTCGTCGGGCGGCCGCCGTTGACAAGCCCCCAGCAGATGCGGTAGTTCTCGCCCTTGTCGTCCAGCTCGATGATGCAGAAGGAATCCTCGGGCTTGATGGTGACGTTGCGGAAATACTTGCCGGAGCCGGTGACCAGGAAATACTCGCCCGCGAGCTTGGGAACGGAGGTGCCGATCTCGCGCCACTCGCCGGGGTGCAGCTCTTCTCTGACGGATTCCACTTCCTCGGGCTTGATGCGGTAACTCAGGTTGCCGCCGTTGCGCTCATGCCAGCCCTGCTGCCAGCCGTCGTCCGCCATGCGCATAAAGCCCTTTACAAATTCAGCATCCAAAACTTTCATAATATATCTCCTTTCATCTTTGGCTCCCCTGCAAGGGGAGCTGGCATGGCCGATCTCACGCGAGGCCATGACTGAGGGGTCTGTACGGCCTTGAAACCCCTCCGCCCTTCGGGCACCTCCCCTTTCAGGGGAGGCAGATCAACGGGTCACGATGTCCACGGGGACGTTGAAGATCTTCGCGACCTTGAGGATGGTGTCGATCCAGCGGCCGGATGCCGCCGCCATGTGGTGGGTGGGGCCGGCCTCGCTCCACCTGTTGCAGAATTCCCGCGCGCCGCAGGTGAAGCGGGTGCGCATATTGGTGTCGCCGAAGGTGAAGATGGGGCCTTCCTCGTTCACGCCCTCGGCCACGACGAACTTGAAGTGACCGTCACGATCCTGGGTGATGCCGAGATAGGTGACGGGGCCAGCAGCGGGGTAGAACTGCGTGAGGTAGCCGCCGCCGGTCTTGCCGTGGAAGACGGGGACGATCTTCATCGTGGGCTTTTTGGCCTTGGAGATGTCCGCGTCGCCGGAACCGGAGTGGCCGATGATGCAGATATCCTCGTTAAAGTCGATGGAGTACATTTCGCTGAGCTGACCCATACCGGAGATGACCTTGAGGATGCCCATGGCCATGGCGACCTTGATGTCGCCCTCGACGGCGCAGGCGGTGCCCTGCTTGATGAGCATGGAGAAGGCGGGAATCAGCATGGAATCCAGCTTTCCGGCCACGCCCTGGGCAAAGCCGTCGTAGTGGGAGGCGACAAAGCCGAGCTGCTCATCCTTGACCCACTGCTCGAAGGCCACGACGTATTTGGCCATGTCCCAGACCTTTTCGATCGTACCGCCGCCCTCGATGTCGAAGGTATCGAGAATATCCTGCGCCTTGGCGCGGATGGCCTCCTCGTCGGTGATGTTGTCGGCGATGGCCCACATCTTCTCCCAGTCAAACTGCTTGGTGTAGAGCCACATGCGGTGGTAGAGGTTGGTTTCGTCGATATACAGATCCATCATGCCGGGGTAGGGTCTGCCGATCTGGGCAATGTTGGTGTTGCGGAAGCGGCGGCGCACCTGCGCGGCGCGGCACCAGTCCGCGATCTCGGCGTCCACCTCCGGGTCGCCGCCCTCGACGACGCCGGTGATGACGGCGTGGCGCTTGCCCGCGCGCTCAAGGTCGGCCACCATCTCGCCCACCGCGCCGCAGGCGTAGAGCTCGCCCAGCCAGGTGGCGGTATCGGTGTTGGGGTAGTCGGGCGCTTTCTTCTTCTGGAGGTTAACGAGCACCACGGGCACGTCCAGATCGCGCACGGCGGGGAGCATATTGTAGCTCGTGGCGTAGGTCAGAAGCTGGAGGATCACAAGATCCACGTCGGCCGCGCGGAACTTGTCGCCGGCCTCCATCGCCTTTTCCTTGGTGGTGACAAGGCCGCCGTCGATGAGCTCGACCGAGTCGGGGATGCGCTTTTTGAAATCCGCGTACTGCGCCTCAAACTCAGGCACCAGGGACGGGAACTGGGGCAGATACGCGCCCAGCGCGATGGAGAAAACGCCGATGCGTGCTTTGGTGTTGACTAACATGACAAGTGCTCTCCTTTGATTCTTTATCGTTGGGGCGACCCTTGTGGTCGCCCGTTGGTCTGCGTTCGCGGCGGGCGACCGCAAGGGTCGCCCCTACAGGATCAATTTGCCTGGATCTGTACCTTCAGATTGCCGATCGCTGTGGCTTCGATGGGAAGGGCGATCACCTTTTTGCCGCTGGCCTTCTCTGTCAGGGCGTTGAGGAAGGCGTTCTTCGCGCCGCCGCCAACAATATAAATGGCCTCATAGCGCGCGCCGGTGTTTGACTCCAGCTCCTCGACGGCGTTTTTGTAGCAGAGGGCGAGGCTCCGATAGGCGCAGCGGAAATAGTCCCCGATGCTCTGGGGCTTGGCTCTCAGCGCGGCGTCAAAGGCGGCCTTCATGCTCTCGGGCGCGAGAAAGTCCCTGGCGTTTGCGTCCACGGTCTCGTCAAACCGGCTCTGCTCGGCCTCATGCACGATCTCGGGGAAGGGCTTTGCGGGGCAGAGCTCGTCGCGCAGGCGGTTGATGAGCCACATGCCCATGATGTTCTTCTGGTAGCGGTTGTAGCCCACGCCGCCCTCGTTTGACCAGTTGGCAAGCCGGCTCTCCGTGCCTGTGATGGGCTTCGGCGTCTTGACGCCGAGCAGCGACCAGGTGCCGGAGGAGATGTAGGGCTGTTCGGATTCCATGGGGATGCCCTCGACGGCGGAGCCGGTGTCGTGCGTTGCGCACAGCACGACCCGGATGCCCTCGTACTCCCCGATCACCGTCCCCGGCCGCTGCAGCGGGTGAAACAGCGCCTCGGGAAGCCCCAGCGCCCGGATGATCGCGCCGTCAAACTCCCCCGTCTCGGCGGAGACCAGGCCGCCGGTGGTGGCGTTTGTGTACTCATGCGCCTTGTTGCCGCAGAGCTTGTACATGAGGTATTCCGGCATCATCAGAAAATCCGTCACCCCCTCAAGCCGCCCGGCGACTTTATCCGCATAAAGCTGATAGATCGTGTTGAAGGGCTGGAACTGGATGCCCGTGCGGCGATAGAGCTCGGAGAAAGCCATCTTTGCGTGCACCTCGGGGATCACCGCCTCGGTGCGGCTGTCGCGGTAGGCGTAGCAGGGGCGCACTTCCTCGTCCCCCTTGAGAAGGATGTAGTCCACGCCCCAGGTGTCCACCGAGAGGGAGCGGATGTCGTCAAAACGCTCCTTCGCGACGCGGATGCCCTCCTTGACATGTCCGAGCAGCCCGTCAAGGTTCCAGGTCAGATGCCCGTCCAGCATCTGCACGCCGTTGGGGAAGCGGTAGACCTCCTCGGTCTTGAGCTGACCGCACTCCATCCAGCCGACGATATGCCGCCCGGAGGAAGCGCCGATGTCAATTGCGAGGTATTTGTTCATGGCAAAGCCCCCTTATTTCTTATGCTAACATAATAAGAAAAAAACGCCGTCTTTCCAAGGTCGATATTTTACAAAAAACTGTCCTTATTTTCAGTGGCCACCGGTCACTGATCACTGGCCGCTGAAATCCCGGTACTTCTTCGGTGTCAGGCCAAACCTTTCCCGGAAGATGCGGTGGAAGTAGCTGATGTTCTCATATCCCATCGCGCGGGCAACGTCCTCCACCCGTTCGTGCGTGTTGCGCAGCATCCAGGCCGCCTGGCTCAGGCGCTTTTCCTGCACCAGCTCCGTATAGCTGCGCCCCGTCTTGCGTTGGATGAAGCGGCTCAGCCCGCTCACTTCATAATTGAGTTCGTTGGCGATCTCGGTAAGGCTTCCATCCCGGTAGCGCTCCTCCACATAGCGCAGCACACGCACGATGATCTCCTGCTCCTGATCCGCCGCGGCGAGCAGATCCGTGCGGCTCAGAAGCTGCGCGAAGAGAAGCCCCATCGTCATCTGTAAGATGCCGCGCTTGTTGGGCGTATCCTGAATGAGGGTCCAAATCAGGTTTTCGATCAGGTTCTGCGCGGGCAGGTAGTCCGCCGTGCGAAAAAGCAGGTAGTCCACGCTCCCGCTGCCGCTGAGCGCGCCGAGCACAAAGCGGCGCAGCGGCGTCTCCTCATCCCCGAGAAAGCGCAGGATACCGCCGAGAAATTCCGGGCGCACGATGAAGTTCACCGCAAGGTCGCCCTCCCCCGCCGCCTCGATCGACTGGCGCGCGTTCTGCCCGAGCATCAGAAGCTCCCCGGGCTTTAAGCACAGGCGGTTTCCGTCCACCGTGTGGGTGGTGGTGCCCCGGCACATATAGACCATTTCCACATAGTCGTGGGTATGCTCGGGGAAGGCAACGAAGCGCGTGTGCTTGCGAACCGCGATGAGCTTATCGCGCTCCAAAAGCTTCTCGCCGCTGATGACATCCCGGCTCCCGTCCATATAGATGCTTCGGTCAATGCTGCGCCGGCCGGAGAGAATCGCCTGTTCCTCTTCATTTACGCGCGCAAGCCGCGCGATGATCGCCTCGTTCAACGCCTCACACCCTCATCAATTTCTGTCTTTATTCTACACATTTTTGAAGCACCGCGCAAGTGTGAGCCCTGATTGAAATCACATCCTGTTTTCTGTGCAAAACGCCAATTGACAGGAAGCGGCTTGCCCTGTATAATCGACTAAACTTTATGTTAATATGAAGAGCTCGCCAAGGCGGAGGGAATGTGTATGCCGCAGTTTGACAAAGTCAAAAGAATCTGCATGGAGGGCGCCGCGCCTTTCCTTGGGGATCGTTTTGCTGCTTTCGCCTGCTTGAATGAAAGTCAATATGTTTGTTTGCCCGGTTTTTGCGATGTGCATGTTCATTTTCGCGAGCCGGGTTTTTCTTATAAAGAGACGATCCGAACGGGCTCACGCGCGGCGGCGCGCGGCGGCTATACCGCGGTGTGTACCATGCCGAATCTAAACCCCGTGCCCGACAGCGTGGAGCACCTGAGCGCGCAGACCGAAATCATCCGGCGCGACGCTGTGATTGCCGTCTACCCCTATGCCGCTATCACCGTGGGCGAAGAGGGCAGGAAGCTTGCCGATCTGGAGGGACTGGCTGACAAGGTGATCGCCTTCTCCGACGACGGGCACGGCGTACAGGATCGCGCTATCATGCGCGAGGCCATGGAGCGCGCCAGGGCGCTCGGAAAGCTCATCGTCGCCCACTGTGAGGACAATGCTCTCCTGCGCGGCGGCTACATTCACGACGGCGCTTACGCGAGGGCGCACGGGCACCGGGGCATCTGCTCTGAGAGCGAGTGGGGGCAGATCGCGCGCGACCTTGAGCTTGCCGCCGCAACCGGCTGCGGCTACCATGTCTGCCACATCTCGACCGGGGAGAGTGTGCACATCATCCGCGAGGCGAAAAAGAGCGGCGTGGATGTCACCTGCGAGACCGCGCCGCACTACCTGCTGCTGGATGAAAACGACCTGCAGGAGGACGGGCGCTTCAAGATGAACCCGCCGCTGCGCGCCCGCAAAGATCGTGAGGCGCTGCTGGAGGGGCTCACGGACGGCGCCATTGACATGATCGCCACCGACCACGCGCCGCACAGCGCCGAGGAGAAGAGCCGCGGGCTGGAGAAAAGCGCCTTCGGCATCGTCGGCATTGAGACCGCCTTCCCGCTCTTGTATACGGGGCTTGTGAAGGAAGGCTTTCTCTCCCTGGAAGCGCTCGTGCAGCTTCTCACCGTGAGGCCGCGTGATCGCTTTCGGATCCCCATCGGAAATGACTTTTCCGTCTGGGATCTGGAAAAAGAATATCCCATCGACCCCGGAGAGTTTCTCTCCCAGGGAAAAGCGACCCCCTTTGCCGGGCGGCGGGTTTCCGGCCGCTGCAAGCTCACAGTTTATAACAGCAACATCGTCTATTCGGAGGCATGAAAATGGCAAAACGCACGGACATCAAAAAGGTTCTCATCATCGGCTCCGGCCCCATTGTGATCGGTCAGGCCGCGGAATTTGACTACGCGGGCACGCAGGCCTGCCTTGCCCTCAAGGAAGAGGGTTATGAGGTGGTGCTGGCAAACTCCAATCCCGCCACCATCATGACTGACACCTCGATCGCGGACAAGGTGTATATGGAGCCGCTGACCCTGGAATATATCGCGAAAATCCTCCGCTATGAGCGGCCGGACGCCATCGTCCCGGGCATCGGCGGGCAGACGGGCTTAAACCTCGCCATGCAGCTTGAGCGGAAGGGCATCCTGCGCGAATGCGGCACCCGCCTTCTCGGCACGAGCAGCGAGAGCATTGAGCGCGCTGAGGATCGCGAGCTTTTCAAGGAGATGTGCCAGTCCATCGGTGAGCCGGTCATCCCCTCCGAGATCACTTATCAGCTTGACGAGGCCAAGGAGGCCGCCGCGCGCATCGGCTACCCGGTCGTTCTGCGCCCCGCCTTCACGCTCGGCGGCACCGGCGGCGGCTTTGCCAATAACGAGGCGGAGCTGATGGAGATCGGCGCCAACGCCTTCCGTCTCTCCCCCGTGCACCAGGTGCTGGTGGAAAAGAGCGTCAAGGGCTACAAGGAGATCGAGTTTGAGGTCATGCGCGACTCCAACGACACCGCCATCACGATCTGCGGCATGGAAAACGTCGATCCCGTGGGGGTGCATACCGGCGACTCCATTGTGGTCGCGCCCATCCTCTCGCTCAGCGAGCACGATAAGAAGATGCTCAACGACAGCGCCATCAAGATCATCCGCGAGCTCAAGATCGAAGGCGGCTGCAACGTGCAGTTCGCGCTGCACCCGACGACAAGCGAGTATTATTTAATAGAAGTAAATCCCCGCGTTTCCCGCTCCTCGGCGCTGGCCTCCAAGGCCAGCGGCTACCCCATCGCCCGCGTCACGGCGAAGATCGCCATGGGCATGGCGCTGGAGGAGATCCCCGTTGCGGGCGGCACGGCCGCCATGGAGCCGAGCCTTGACTACATCGTGGCGAAGTTTCCGCGCTTCCCCTTCGACAAGTTCCCCGACGCGCCGAACACCCTCGGCACACAGATGAAGGCCACGGGCGAGGTCATGGGCATCGGCTCGAACCTGGAGGAATGCTTCCTAAAGTCCGTCCGCTCGCTCGAGACCGGGGTCTGCCACTTCTACAGCCCGAAGTTTGACCCCATGACGGACGAGGCGCTTTTTGATTACATCTCCGAATTCCGGGACGACAACATCTACGCCATCGTGGAGCTTCTGCGCCGCGGCACGAGCATCGAACGGCTGCACGAGGTGACAATGATCACGGAGCTGTTTCTCGAATCGCTGCAGAAGATCGTTGCGATGGAGCGGCAGCTCAAGGCGAAGGTCAACGACGTGGAAACGCTCAAGAGTGCCAAGCGCATGGGCTTTTCCGACAAATACATCGCCTCTCTCTGGTCGCTCAGCGAGGTGGAGCTCTACGAAAAGCGCCGTAGACTCGGCATCCTGCCCGTCTTCCGCATGGTGGACACCCTGCACACCGGCAAATACATCGCCTACCTCTACTCCTCCTACTCCGGGAAGAACGACTCCCGCCTCACGGATAAGAAGAAGATCATCGTCCTTGGCGCCGGGCCGATCCGCATCGGGCAGGGCGTGGAGTTTGACTACTCCACCGTTCACGCGGTGCAGACCATCAAGCGAAACGGCTATGAGGCCATCATCATCAACAACAACCCCGAGACCGTCTCCACCGACTACACGACCGGCGACAAGCTCTATTTTGAGCCGCTGACCGTGGAGGACGTGATGGACATCATCAACTTTGAGCAGCCGGAGGGCGTGATCGCCTCTCTCGGCGGGCAGACCGCCATCAACCTCGCCCAGCCGCTGATGGACCGGGGCGTGAAGCTCATCGGCACCGACTGCGCCGCCATCGAGCGCGCCGAGAACCGGGACGCCTTTGAGAAGGTGCTGCTCGATCTCAACATCCCCCAGCCGCGCGGCGCCGCCGTCACCACGATTGAGGACGGCGTGAAGGCCGCAAACGAGGTCGGCTACCCCGTACTCGTGCGCCCGAGCTTCGTTCTCGGCGGCAGAGCCATGCAGATCGTCGCAGACGACGAGATGCTGCGCCACTATCTCAAGACCGCCGTGGAGATCGACGCGGACAAGCCCGTGCTGGTGGACAAGTACATCCTCGGCAAGGAGGTCGAGGTGGACGCGATCTGCGACGGGCGGGACGTGTTCGTGCCCGGCATCATGGAGCTGGTGGAGCGCACCGGCGTCCACTCCGGTGACTCGATCAGCGTCTACCCCGCCATGTCCATCTCCAACCGGGTCAAGGGCGTCATCCTGCAATACGCCAAAAAGCTGGGGCTTGGCATCGGCATCGTGGGGCTTTATAACATCCAGTTCATCGTGGATAAGGACGAGAACGTCTATATCATCGAGGTCAACCCCCGCTCCTCCCGCACGGTGCCCTTTCTCTCCAAGGCCACGGGCTATTCGCTGGCCGACATCGCCACCGAGGTCATTCTGGGCAAATCCCTCAAGGAGCAGGGCATCTTCGACCTCTACCCCGAGGAAAAGAAACGCTGCTACGTCAAGGTTCCGGTCTTCTCCTGGAGCAAGATCAAGGGGCTGGACGCCTATCTTTCCCCGGAAATGAAATCCACGGGCGAGGCCATCGGCTACGACACGAAGCTCTCCCGCGCCATGTACAAGGCGCTGCAGGCCTCGGGCATGAAGCTTCAAAACTACGGCACCGTGTTCGTCACGGTCGCGCGGGAGGATCGGGAGGAGGCGCTGCCCCTGGTTCGGCGCTTCTACGACATGGGCTTTAACATTGAGGCCACTCCCGGCACCGCCGTTTTTCTCAAGGAGCGCGGCATCCGCACCCGCGTCCGCCACAAGATCAGCGAGGGCAGCGAGGAGATTTTAGACTCCATCCGCGCGGGCTATGTGAGCTATATCATCAACACCCGCGCCGTACACAATCCCACGCACCTCGAGGACGGCGTGATTATCCGCCGCTGCGCGACGGAGAACAACGTCACGATCTTTACCTCCCTCGACACGGTGCGCGTCCTGCTGGACGTGCTGGAAGAGACCACCATCACCGTCTCCACCATTGACGCATGAAGCAGACCGTTTTTACAATCGCAGAGAATACGCCCCTGAACGGGCGCTATTCCCGCCTGGTTCTTGGCGGCGATACCTCCGCCGTCACCACACCCGGGCAGTTTGTGGATTTGAGTCTTCCCGGCTTCTTTCTCCGCCGCCCCTTCTCCGTCTGCGACTGGAGCGAGACGAGCCTGACGCTCGTCTACGAGGCTGTCGGCAAGGGGACAACTGCCTTGCGCACGCTTCCCGTCGGCACAGCGCTCGATGTGCTCACCGGGCTCGGAAACGGCTTCGACCTCTCCAAAGCCGGGGAGGAGCCGCTGCTTGTCGGCGGCGGGAGCGGCGTGTCCCCCCTGCTGGGGCTCTGCCGCCGTCTCGTAAACGCCGGGGCGCGCCCGCATGTGATCCTCGGCTTCAACACGCGCGAGGAGGTCATTCTCGCGGAGGACTTTTTTGCACTGGGCGTCTCCCCCACCGTGACCACCGTGGACGGAAGCTTCGGCATCCGCGGCTTTGTGACGGAGGGCATGACGATTTCGCACAGCTACTTCTACACCTGCGGCCCGGAAGCCATGATGAAGGCCGTGGCGGCGAAAAGCCCCGTCTCCGGGGACTTGAGCTTCGATGTGCGCATGGGCTGCGGCTTCGGCGCCTGCATGGGCTGCTCAAAGGCGACGGTGAACGGCGCAAAGCGCGTCTGCAAGGACGGGCCGGTGTTTCAAAAGGAGGAGATCGTATGGGACGACTGAGCGTTTCGCTCTGCGGCACAGAGCTCGATAACCCCGTGATCCCCGCCTCCGGCACCTTCGGCTACGGCTATGAATTTGCCTCGCTCTACGACATCAACTGCCTCGGCAGCTTTTCCTTCAAGGGCACGACCCTCAAGCCGCGCTTTGGAAACCCCACGCCCCGCATCGCGGAGGCAAACGCGGGGATGCTCAACGCCGTCGGGCTGCAAAACCCCGGCGTGGACGCGGTGATCCGGGAGGAACTGCCCCGGCTGCGCGAGGTCTTTCATAAGCGCGTCATCGCAAACGTCAGCGGCTTTTCGGTGGCGGAATACCGCGAGGTCTGCGCAAGGCTCGACCGGGAGGAGCAGGTGGGCTGGCTGGAGGTCAACATCTCCTGCCCCAATGTCCACGGCGGCGGCATGAGCTTCGGCACCGATCCGATATTGGCGGCGGAGGTCACGCGCGCGGTCAAGGCCGTCACGGCAAAGCCGGTGCTCGTGAAGCTCTCCCCCAATGTCACCGACATCGTTGCCATCGCGAGAGCCTGCGAGGACGCGGGCGCGGACGGTTTGAGCCTCATTAACACCGTCATGGCGATGCGCATCGACCTCAAAACCCGAAAGCCCGTGCTCGCAAACGTCACGGGCGGGCTCTCCGGCCCGGCGGTTTTCCCGCTCGCCCTGCGCATGGTATGGCAGGTGTCAAAGGCGGTAAAAATCCCCGTGGTGGGGCTTGGCGGCGTAAGCTCCGCCGAGGACGTGATCGAAATGCTGCTCGCCGGGGCGAGCGCCGTGCAGGTGGGCGCCGCGAACCTCAAAAACCCCTTCGCCTGCAAGGAGATCATCGAAGCGCTCCCGGCGGTCATGGACCGTTACGGGATTCAAAATCTCAAGGACATCATAGGAGGCGCCCATGGCTAAAGACGTAATCATCGCCTGCGATTTTGGCAGCGCCGCGGAGACCCTCGCCTTTCTCGACCGTTTCACCGGGCAAAAGCCCTTTGTGAAGATCGGCATGGAGCTTTTCTATGCCGAGGGGCCGCAGATCGTGCGGGAGATCAAAAACCGCGGGCACAGGATTTTTCTCGACCTCAAGCTGCACGACATTCCCAACACCGTGAAGAAGGCCATGCGCTCTCTCTCGGCGCTGGACGTGGACATTGTGAACCTTCACGCCTCCGGCACGCGCGCCATGATGGAGGCGGCGCTCGAGGGGCTTACCCGCCCGGACGGGACGCGTCCGCTGCTGATCGCGGTGACGCAGCTCACGAGCACCGATCAGGCGGCGCTGGAGAAGGAGCTGCTGATCGAAAAGCCCATGGCCGAGGTGGTCATGGCCTACGCCGAAAACGCGCGCGGCGCGGGGCTGGACGGCGTGGTCTGTTCCCCGCTCGAGGCCGGGAAGGTGCACGAAACCTGCGGCGAGGGCTTCCTCACCGTCACGCCGGGCGTCCGCTTCTCGGGCGGCGACAAGGGCGATCAGAAGCGCGTCACCACCCCCGGGGACGCGCGAGCCCTGGGTTCGGACTACATCGTGGTGGGCAGACCCATCACCCAGGCCGACGACCCCGTGGCCGCCTATCAACGCTGTGTAAAGGAGTTTCTCGGATGAAGGCTGAAACGATTGCGAAAGACCTGCTGAAAATCCACGCCGTTTTCTTCCGCCCGGACGAGCCCTTCACCTGGGCAAGCGGCATCAAGAGCCCCGTCTACTGCGACAACCGCCTGACCCTCACCGCGCCCGAGGTGCGAAACGATGTGGAAAACGGCCTTGCCGAACTGGTAAAGGAATACTACCCCGACGCGGAAGTGCTCATGGGCACCTCCACCGCCGGGATCGCCCACGCCGCCATCGTGGGGCATCTGCTGTCTCTTCCCATGGGCTATGTGCGCTCCGGCGCGAAGGATCACGGGCGGCAGAATCAGATCGAGGGCAGGCTGCTCCCCGGTCAGAAGGTCGTGGTGGTGGAAGACCTTATTTCCACTGGCGGAAGTGTCATCGAAGTGGTGAATGTTCTGCGCGAAGCCGGGGCAAACGTCCTCGGCGTGGTGAGTATCTTCACCTACGGGATGCAAAAGGGACTCGAACGGCTTGCCGAGGCCGGCGTAGAAAACCACAGCCTCTGCAGCTTTGACGTGATCGCCCGCGTCGCCGCGGAGGAGAGCTATATCCGCCCCGAGGACGTCCGGCGGCTCTTGCAGTTTCGCGATCATCCCGCGGACGAGAGCTGGATCGGAGCGCAGGCATGAGAAGCCTCATCAACATCCTCGATTTCTCGGTGGAGGAGCTGTACGCCCTCATGGACACCGCGAATGACATTATCGCCCATCCCGAGGCCTACTGTGAGCGCTGCAAGGGCAAGAAGCTCGCGACGCTGTTTTTTGAGCCCTCTACCCGCACGCGATTGAGCTTTGAGGCCGCCATGTACGAGCTCGGCGGCCATGTGATCGGCTTTTCCGAGGCGCAGAGCTCCTCCGCCGCGAAGGGTGAGAGCGTGGCGGACACGGCAAAGGTCATCAGCTGCTACGCGGACATCATCGCGATGCGCCACCCGCGCGACGGCGCGCCCTATGTCGCCGCCCTAAACGCCTCCATCCCCGTCATCAACGCGGGCGACGGCGGGCACAACCACCCGACGCAGACCCTGGCCGATCTGCTGACGATCTACCGCGAGAAGGGGCGCTTTGAAAACCTCACCGTCGGCCTCTGCGGCGATCTCAAATACGGGCGCACGGTGCACTCGCTCATCTCGGCGCTGAGCCGCTACGCGGGCGTGAAGTTCGTGCTCATCTCCCCCGAGGAATTGAAGCTTCCGAGCTATGTGAAGAAGGAAGTCCTCGCGGTACAGAACATCCCCTATGAGCAGACCGACGATCTGGAAGCCGCCATGCCCGCGCTCGACATTCTCTACATGACCCGTATCCAGCGTGAGCGCTTCCCCGATCCCGAAGAGTACGAGCGTTTGAAGGACAGCTACATCCTCACGCCCGACAAGCTCAAAAACGCAAAGCCCGATCTCTGCATCCTCCATCCCCTGCCGCGCGTGAACGAGATTTCCGTCGCGGTGGACAAAGACCCCCGCGCCTGCTATTTCAAGCAGGTCGCAAACGGAAAATACATGCGCATGGCGCTGATCCTCAAGCTTTTGGAGGGTATGGACGAGCCGGAACGCGAAGTCGGGGAGATCGCCTATGACCTCAAATGCGAAAACCCGCGCTGCATCGTCCAGACCGAGCAGGAGCTGCCGCAGGCCTTCCGCTGCACCAACAGAGAACGAAAAATCTATCGCTGCGTCTACTGTGAAAGCAAGCAAATTTTGAAAGGAGACTAAACATGGCGAAGATCATCAACGACCCCTGCCATACCTTCAACGAATATCTTCTCATTCCGGGCTATACCCCCATTACCTGCCGGTCGGAGAAGGTATCCCTCAAAACGCCTCTCGTCAAGTTCCGCAAGGGCGAGGAAGAACCCGCCATCACCATGAACATCCCCATGATCTCCGCGATCATGCAGTCCGTCTCCGGCGACCGGCTGGCCGTCGCGCTTGCCAAGGAGGGCGGTGTGAGCTTTATCTACGGCTCCCAGTCCATCGAGGACGAGGCCGCGATGGTGCGCCGCGCCAAGAGCTATAAGGCCGGCTTTGTCCGCTCCGACTCCAACATCAGCCCCGACGCGACCCTGCGCGACGTGCTGCGCCTGAAGGAGCAGACCGGGCACTCCACCATCGCCGTCACCGAGGACGGCACGGCCGACGGCAAGCTCGTCGGCGTCGTCACGAGCCGCGACTACCGCGTCTCCCGTATGGAGGAGGACACGAAGGTTTCCGATTTCATGACCCCCTTCGACAAGCTGATTTGGGCACAGGAGGGCATCAGCCTCAAGGAAGCCAACGACATCATCTGGGAGCACAAGCTCAACTCCCTGCCGATCATCGACGAAAACGGCCGTCTATGCTACTTCGTCTTCCGCAAGGATTATGAGAGCCACAAGCAGAACCCCAACGAGCTTCTGGATGCCCACAAGCGCTACGTCGTCGGCGCGGGCATCAATACCCGCGACTATAAGGAGCGCGTCCCCGCTCTGCTTGAGGCCGGCGCGGACGTGCTGTGCATCGACTCCTCCGAGGGGCACACCGACTGGCAGCGCTTCACCCTCGCCTGGATCCGCGAAAACTACGGCGACAGCGTAAAGGTCGGCGCGGGCAACGTGGTGGACGCGGCCGGCTTCCGCTTCCTCGCCGAGTGCGGCGCGGACTTTGTGAAAGTAGGCATCGGCGGCGGCTCCATCTGCATCACGCGCGAGACCAAGGGTATCGGCCGCGGCCAGGCCACCGCCGTCATTGATGTGTGCGCCGAGCGTGACCGTTACTTTGAGGAGACGGGCGTCTACATTCCCGTCTGCTCCGACGGCGGCATCGTCTATGACCACCATATCACCCTCGCTCTCGCCATGGGCGCGGACTTTGTGATGCTCGGGCGCTACTTCGCCCGCTTCGACGAAAGCCCCACCAACAAGGTCAACATCGGCGGCACCTACTACAAGGAATACTGGGGCGAAGGCTCCGCCCGCGCCCGCAACTGGCAGCGCTACGACATGGGCGGCGACAAGAAGCTGAGCTTCGAGGAGGGCGTGGATTCCTACGTTCCCTACGCCGGGTCTCTCAAGGACAACGTAGCTCTCACGCTCTCGAAGGTGCGCCACGCCATGTGCAACTGCGGCGCCATGAGCATCCCCGAGCTGCAGGAAAAAGCGGTGCTCACGCTCGTATCCCCCACCTCCATCGTGGAGGGCGGCGCGCACGACGTGATTCAAAAGGACACTTCGCCCACAATCAAGTAAGTTCTTTCCCCAACTTTTGGGCTGAATGGCAATTGACGCAAAGCGCGCCCTTGTGATAAAATTCCGGCGTCAATCGAAACTCTCCCGCAACTGACGGATCAGTGGAGTACCACGGAGGAACGGGAGAGAATATGCCGACCGTCTGGGCGCACAAAGACCGATGTCTTCGTGCGCCCTTTTTATTTCTGGAGGAAGCTATGAAAAAAGTCGGGATCGTCATGGGCAGCGACAGCGACCTGCCCGTGATCCAAAAGGCCACCAACATTTTAAAGGAGCTGGATATTCCCTTTGAAGTCCACGTTTACTCTGCGCACCGCACCCCTCTGCAGGCACATGATTTTGCCGCGAACGCGCGCAAAAACGGCTTCGGCGTCCTGATCTGCGCCGCCGGGATGGCAGCTCATCTTGCGGGCGCCGTCGCCGCGAACACCACCCTGCCCGTCATCGGCATTCCCTGCAAGGGTCCTGTGCTGGAGGGGCTGGACGCGCTCTTATCCACCGTGCAGATGCCCTCCGGCGTCCCGGTGGCCACCGTCGGCGTAAACGGCGGCGCGAACGCCGCGCTCTTAGCCGCCGAGATCCTCGCCGTGACAGAGGAAGCTCTTGCAGAGCGCCTTGCGAAAAAGCGCGCCGACGATGCCGAGGCTGTTCTCAAAAAGGACGCAGGAATCCTCGCGAGAGTGAAAAGCGAAGAGTAAAAAGTGAAACGTTATGGTGTCGCTTCGCGACGATTATAATAAGTCCCCGAAGGGGACACCCTAACTATTCACTATTCGTTATTCACTATTCATTTTATAACCAAATCTATTCTAATTTCAAAGGAGCATAAAAACCATGGGAAAAAATCTTGTTTACACCGGAAAGACCAAGAACGTGTACGCCCTCGAAAACGGCAACTACCTTCTCAAGTTCAAGGACGACTGCACCGGCAAGGACGG
>CAJOCV010000012.1:3951-23895 GCA_905233785.1 uncultured Oscillospiraceae bacterium | reverse complement strand
TCGGCGATGAACTGACGGCCTCGCTCAGCGAGAATGAAAAGAAACTCTTCGAGGACTTCATGGACGCCCAGCGCGAGGTTACAGTACTTACGGACTGTCTCCTATTCTGTTTCTTGAAGCGTTCTTATGCATATACTTTAGCTGAGGGGGCGAGACGAATGGTAGATCTCACAGGTGCGAACGATCTCGCGGTTTCAGCGGAGGAGTTGGCCGACGCCAGACTGAAGGCCCTTGCTTTGCAGCGTATCGCCAACGGCGCGCTGGAGCATACCAGCACACAGGAAGAAGTCATGGCCAGCTTTGGCATCACCGATGAAGATCTCGCCGACATGAAAGAAGTCGAGATCGAGTGAGCCGGGAGATCCACTATTCGGATGAGCCCAAAGAGGACTTTCGCGGGTTGGACGGCAGCCAACGAAAGACCGTCATCAAGGCCATTCTCGTTGATAAAAAGAGGTGATAGAAAATGCCCATAACTATCATACCGTCGAAGGAGTACTGGTACGACGTTGGCGTCCAACTCGGAATCCAGCAAGAGAGGGCGCGGGCTGAGAAGGAAAAGTTGGAAACTATACGGAAGTTGATTGACGCAGGGCTGGAAGAAGACATTCTTCTTACTATAGTTTCGCAGGAGGATTTTCTGGTGGCAAAGCAACTGATACAATAAGAATTATTTGAGAAGGGCTGGCAGATGCCGGCTCTTCTCTTTGCTCATAAGAAGCACAGACCACCGGCATCTCCGAAAGAGATCCAGATGGTCTGTTTTTGCGCGTGTCAATCTAATTCATTTCCCGAAGAAACCGTGTCAAGAAAAGCATCAAAATCTCGCGATGAACTCCGACGGCGTGAATGCGATCACTCTGCTTCCTTTGAAGTCTCGAACATTTCTGGTTATGATCACGTCTGCTGAGATACGTTCTGCTGTGGCAGCTTGGATTGCGTCTTCATAATCGTTCCACTTCATCTCAACTGCCCTTTCCATATCCACTACACTGAAATCTGCAAAACAAAAAATCAGTTGCAGCTTACTTAACACATCATGAATTTGGACAGGATTCAATTCCTTCCTCATCACATAGACGAGGTTAGCAAAAGTCAGGGCGGATATATACCCCTCAGCTTGTTTTGTCTCGCAAATCTTCCAGACTATCGACGAATCCTTAAAATGCGGCTCGCGTTTTTGAAGCACATCCAGAATAACATTGGCGTCAATCAGCAATCTCATACTTATTCCTCAGCGCCATTTCTTTCTCGGATTCGTAATCGGATCGTCCTTTCAGAATACCCGTGAGAGAATCCGTCAGATAGGATACAGCTACTCCGTTCGGAATGAAACGCCCTACTTCTTTACCGTTTCTTGTAACAATGACTTCCTGTCCACCCATGACAATGCTTAGATACCGGCCAAAATTGTTTTGCATCTCGGTAGCGGTAGCTGTGGCACCAACCATAACAATACCTCCTTCGGTTTAGCTAATTATATTATATGCGATTTTAGCTAAAATGCAAGAAAAATTTGAACACCGCTCTTTACAGTGTGCCTGGATATCTTCCGGATTAACCCAAACATTTTGGCTGGCTGACGCCGGTTCTTCTATTTGCTATGGATAATGCGTGAAGCGCTCTTACCCTCCATAAATTTGACTTCTGAATATGTGCGCCATACGGCTGGCTTTTGCATACACTTTCAAAGCTTGGACGAAACGGCGTTGGTGCGGTTCTGCTTGTGAACGGAACCATGTTTTCTGGCGGCGTCGAATATGAGATCCGCAAGCGCATGATTGAAAATGATGTAGTGGAATCTATCATCGTCCTGCCGCAGAATATGTTCTACACAACGAACATTTCTGCCGCCATCTGAATTCTGAACGAAAACAAGAAGTCCCGTATTGAAAAGCGTCCCGACGGCGATGTTGCCTTCCGCGATCGTTCTGATAAAATTCTTTTCATGGATCTCCGTCAGATGGGGACATCCCTACGAGAAGGGAAAATATATTGAGTTCACAGAGGAAGACCGCACGATCATCGTTGACCGGTCTAAATCCTGGCGTTTTGAGGGATATGAGACTCCTTACGAGGATATTCCTGAATTCTGCTATGCAGCAAAGAAGGCAGAGGTCATCGCAAAGGACTACAATCTTGTCCCCAGCCACTATGTAGAAGTTGTACGAACTGTTTGAGATGATAATCCCCCAGACAGCGTCTGACTTTTTTGGATAGGTCAGATACAATTTCTGCATTTAGATTAAGTTGCTAAGTCTGTTTTGCCACTATCCGACAGCCCGCGGTTTTTGCGATTTCTGCTTGCAATAACATGATACATATGGTATTATCATTATTATTATTTCGGGAATTGTTGATTTTCAGGGTAGCTTTTGGTATAGTGAGTAAAAGTGGGTAATTCTTTCTTCTTGCAGCGCGCGACTGATTTCCGCCGCAGAGGAGCGGCAAAGCCTCAGCCGCGGACAGGGAACCATCAATCCATTGAAATGAGGACGGGACATGGAAACGAATCAGAGAAAAAGAGGGATATCGGATAACCGTGATCGCGTGAGGTCACCGGAAGAGCTGGATGCCTACATCCGCGTCGTCCGGCCCGGCACACTTGTTTTGGTAATCGCCCTGGTTTTGATCGTTGGCTCTTTGATCGTATGGGGCTTTACAGGCACGCTGCCTGTCACGAAGACCTTCGACGGCGTGACCTTCTCCATACAGATGCGGCGGGACAATTCCCTTTATTACTACGGCCGGGATTACTATGAAGGTGTGCTCGATGATGTTCCGGAAGAGGTATTACAGCGCTATGACATGTATTTCTTCCTGAACGGGTACGAATACACCTATGAAGATATCATAGGCAAGGACGTCCTGGTAAGCCGTCCCGGAAAACCGACGGTCCATGGAACGATCGCTATGGTCTCGGCGGGCCCATACCACAGAAACGAGATTCTGGCCGAGTTTGACTCTGTCTGGATCGTCAACGAGATGGTGCCCTCTGACTACGCCTGGATGGCAGTCGCGCAGCTCGACAGCGACGAATATAACGAGAGGTTGATCAGCGCGGACGTGACGGTCGTGATGGAGAACGTGCATCCCATCGACCTGCTGCTGCGGTAAGGGGAATGGCTATGGCAGAGGGAAAAGTCGTAAAGGTACCTGTGATCCTGCAGATGGAGGCGCTCGAATGCGGCGCGGCCTCTCTGGCGATGATCATGGCGTACCATAAAAAATGGGTGCCGCTGGATCAGGTGCGCGTGGAATGCGGCGTATCGCGGGACGGCAGCAACGCGCTGAACATTGTCAAGGCGGCCAGGCGGTATGGGCTCGAATGCAGCGCCAAGCGTTATACGATCGAAAGGCTCCGGGAGAAAGCCACGTATCCGGCTGTCATCTTCTGGAACATGAATCATTTTGTCGTGCTAGACGGTTTTCGGAAAGACAATGTCTATCTGAACGACCCCGCCAAGGGCAGAGTGCGGATATCGCTCAAGGAGTTTCAGAAAGGCTACAGTGGGATCTGCCTTCAGTTCTCGCCGGGGGAAAACTTCGTTGCCGACGGGAAAAAGAAGTCAACCATAGACTTTCTCCGCTCCGGGTTTGACAACAACGGGCGGCTGATCGGGTTTATCATGCTCTCCGGCGCCCTGGCGGCTATAGGCGGCGTTCTCATCCCCGCCTTTACCAGAATCTTCTCGGATGATATCTTAGGCGGATCCAGGGATGGCTGGTACCAGGGTCTTCTGATTTTCTTTGCAGCGGCGATCCTGTTCCAGCTCATCGCCCAGGTCCTCAACCAGGTGCTGATCCTCCGCGCCACAGGGAAACTTGCGGTCAAGGCCAACACCAGGTTCATGCATCATCTTTTCCGGATGCCGATGCAGTTCTTTTCCCAGCGCATGAGCGGTGATCTGGCTGGCCGTCAGGCGGCCAACGACGCCGTCGCCTCCACACTGATTACCAGCCTCGCCCCGACGGTCATCAACCTTGTAATGCTGGTGCTTTATCTCGTGGTGATGCTCCAGTACAGTGTTTTGATGACTGCGGTGGGTGTTGCCTCAGTGGCCATCAATCTCTATGTCGCCCATGTCATCACCAACAAGCGCATCGAGATTTCCTCCGCGCAGCTGCGCGACCAGGCGAAGCTGGACGCGGCGACCGTTTCCGGCATCAGTATGGTGGAAACGATCAAGGCCGCCGGCGCGGAGAGAGGATATTTCGAGCGCTGGAGCGGTTTTCAGGCCTCTGTGATCGAGGCAAAGACGAAATTTGTCTCCGTCAACCGCTTCCTGGGCACGCTTCCCTCGCTTCTGCAGAAGCTGTCCAATATTGCGGTTCTGACGATGGGCTTTTACCTCATCATGGACGGGAAGTTCACCGCCGGTCTTCTGCTGGCGTTCCAGTCCTATATGACCTCCTTTATGACCCCGGTCAATGAGCTGATTGCCGCGGGACAAAGCCTGCAGGAAATGCGCTCTTCGCTGGATCGGATCAATGATGTGCTCGATTATCCCGAGGATGAGGTCTTCGCCGGCGATCCCGCCGCCGAAGAGCTCGAGGACGCGAGAAAGCTGTCCGGCCGCGTGGAGATGAGAAACGTCACGTTCGGCTATTCCAAGCTCGGCGAACCGATCATCCGGGATTTCAACCTCGAGCTGATGCCGGGTAAGCGCGTGGCGTTTGTGGGCGGCTCCGGCTCGGGCAAGTCCACCATCGCCAAGCTGCTCACCGGTCTGTATCAGCCCTGGAGCGGCGAGATCCTTTTCGACGGGGAGCCCCTCTCCCGTATCCCGCGGGCGGTATTCAAGGGCTCGGTATCCATGGTGGATCAGGATGTCGTGCTGTTCTCGGACACGGTGGAAAACAATATTAAGATGTGGGATTCCTCCATCCAGGATTTCGATATGATCCTCGCGGCCAGAGACGCCGGCATGCACGCGGACGTCGTCGCCCAAAAGGGCGGCTACCAGCGGGTCCTGCAGGAGGGCGGCAAGGACATGTCCGGCGGCCAGCGGCAGCGGATCGAAATTGCCCGTGTGCTGGCAACCGATCCCTCCGTCATCATCCTGGACGAGGCGACAAGCGCGCTGGACGCCCGCACGGAGTACGACGTGTCCCGGCATATTCACGACCGCGGCATCACCTGTATTATCGTGGCCCACAGGCTTTCCACCATCCGGGACTGTGACGAGATCCTGGTGATGGATCACGGACAGGTCGTGCAGCGCGGCACACACGAAGAACTGATACAGAAAGAAGGGCTATACAAGACCCTGATCACGACGGAATGAGAAGAGGACGGCAGGTATGAGTCTATTTGGAAAACAGCTTCAGGCGCGCGCCGCGGCGGTGCAAAAGGTGATGGAGCGGAATCTTCTTGTCCTGGGCGATACGGTCATGGGCTGGACGGATCGGTACTACGAGGCGGACAATTCTTCGCAGGAGACGATCCGGCAGATTGAGATTATTCTGACATATTTCAAGCTGGAATTGCCCGAAAATCCGCCGGAGTATGAGAACCTGGTTGAGCAGCTCGACGCGGTGTTACAGCCCTCCGGGGCCATGAGACGCCGGGTCGTCCTGTCCGGCACCTGGTGGAAGGACAGCGACGGCCCACTGCTGGCGGCCAGAAAAGAGGAAGGCGGCGTGACGGCACTGCTGCCGGGCAGGTTTGGCGGTTACTATTACTTCGACACGAAAAGCGGCGAACCCGTCCGGGTCACCGCGGCAAACAGCGATCTGTTCGAGGAGGATGCCTATTGCATCTACAAGCCGCTCCCGCAGAAGGCCCTATCGGGCCGACAGTACATTCTGTTTCTTCTGCGTCAGCTGCAGCTGCCCGACCTGCTTTTGGTCGTGCTAGCCGGTTTGGGCGTATCCCTGGTCGGCCTTTTGACGCCGCAGGCGACTAAAATTGCCTTCTCCGGCGTGATTCCCACGCGGCAGACTACGCTGCTGATCGCCATGGCGGCCATGCTGGTCTGTACCGCCATCGGCGGGTGGCTGCTCAGCTCCGTCAAATCCGCGCTGACCGAGCGCATCAGAAACCGGCTGGACACCGTGGCACAGAACGCCGTGTTTTCCCGGATTTTGAATCTGCCGGCGACCTTTTTCGACGACAAGACCGCCGGTGGACTTGCCGAGCAGACCAACTCTTTGAATATGCTGCCATCCCTGCTGTGCGATATTCTGATCGGCGGTATTCTGACCGTGGCCCTGTCGCTTGTGAATATTTATCCGATCTTTTCGGCATCCCCGGCGCTTGTTCTGCCGGTGCTTTCCGTGCTGGTCGTGTCGATCGCGGTATTTGTGCTGACTGTTGTACAGGAGCGTGACCGGGTCCGCAGGCTGCTTTCAGGTTCTACAAAGAATCAGGGCGTGGTCTTTGACTTTATCAGCGGCATCCAGAAAATCAAGGTTTCCGGCAGCGAGGATATGGCCTTTGCCAAATGGCTGGAGGTGTACCGGGAAAAGGCGGGCGCCAGCTTTGAGTTCCGCTTTCCGGCAAGCGCCCGTATGCAGGTGCTGACGGTTATCAATCTCCTGGGTACGCTCTGGACGTTTATCGTCGCCTATCACAGCGGCCTGACCGTTGGGGATTTTGCCGTATTTTCCTCCGCCTACGGGCTTTTGACATCCTGTATCACCACCCTGGCCAGGTACGGCACCAGCTTTTCCTATCTGCAGCCGATCCTGGAGATGGGCAAGCCCATTCTCGACGAGGTGCCGGAGCGCAGCGCCGGGAAGAAAAGCATTACAAAGCTGACCGGACGCATTGAACTCAACGAGGTCACCTTCCGTTACACGAAGGACGGTCCCGCGATTCTGGATGAAATCAGTCTGTCCATCCGCCGCGGGGAGTATATCGCCATCGTGGGGAAAACCGGCTGCGGTAAGTCCACGCTGATGAAGCTGCTGCTGGGCTTTCTGACCCCCCAGCAGGGCAGCGTCGGCTATGACGACATTGATCTTGAACAGTTGGACAAACGCTCCCTGCGGCGAAACATCGGCGTTGTTCTTCAGGACGGCAAATTGTTTCCCGGCGATATCTTTTCCAATATCACGATCTCCGCGCCCTGGCTCACCCTGGACGACGCCTGGGAGGCGGCGGAGAAGGCCGGCATCGCGGATTATATCCGCAGTCTGCCCATGGGTATGAATACCTTCATCACCGAAGGGTCCGGCGGCATTTCAGGCGGACAGCGGCAGCGCCTGATTATCGCGCGCGCTATTGCCAAAAAGCCCAGTATCCTGATGCTTGACGAGGCCACCAGCGCCCTGGATAACATTACGCAGAGGATCGTGACGGATTCGCTCAACGCCATGGGCTGCACCCGCATCGTTATCGCCCACCGCCTGTCCACCATCCGGGATTGCGACCGCATCATTGCGCTGGATGGGGGCCGGATCGTGGAGTCCGGCAGCTACGACGAGCTGATTGCTCAAAATGGTTTTTTCGCGGAGCTCGTGGCACGGCAGCAGATCAGCGCACCGGAGGCCTGACGAGATAGCTCTCGTTTTTTTCACAAAACTACCATTGGACTCTCGTCCGTATAAATAGGTAGAACAAATTAAAGGAGGAACCCAAAATGAAAACCGCAAAAGAGTACATTGAGAGAATGCAGACGGACAAGGAATTCGGCGCACAGATGCAGCAAAAAATCCTCGCGGCAAAGCAGGCCGGCGCAGAGGACCTGTTCGCCGCCGCCAGCGCCGCCGCAAAGGAGCTGGGCTATGACATCAGCCCCGACCAGATCCGCGAGCTTGGCAATCAGAGCGAGGATATCTCCGACGAGGAGCTGGGCAAGCTCGCCGGCGGCTCCTCCTGCACGTCATGGAGCCTGCTTTTGATCCCAGCCGTTTCGATCGTTGCATCTTTACAGGCTTAATGACCGGATCAAAAACGGCGTTTGCGCCGGGCTTTTTCCGCCTCAGCGGACCGGCGCGCAGGAAAAAAACAAAGGAGCATAACGATGAAAACAGCCAAAGAGTACATTGAGAGAATGCGGACGGACTCTGCAACCATTCTCACGCCTCAAGCCTGACGCCCCGGGCGGCAGCGTTCTGCGGCTCACTTGAAAAAACGGGAATGATCGGCGCCGTCCAGTGTGCGCGTCCTGATACGCACGAGGTCGGCGCCAATCTGATTCTTTAAGCAAGCGCTTGAAAACCCTTGAAGATTGACACGATGACAGAACTACGGAGAATGATCCGACCATGAAAAATGCAAGCAAGATATTGGAAGAGAGCGGCTGCTTCCGCTTTCTTGACGAAACCGCAGATCGCGTGCTGGAAGAGCTGACACAGACCTGTCCCGACGGCTTTTCCCTTTTGACGCCGGAGGCTCGGGACGGTCTGCGGCGCAACTGCCGGAAGCGCCTGGAAAGCCTCTATTTGCCGGCCCTGGCCGAGGAGCTGCGCAGGAGGAAGGTCGCGCGCGATCCGATCAATGCCGTACTGGTCAGGGACGATCCCGCGCTCGATGCGCAGATCGCCGGACAGATCGTTCTGGACGCGCAGGGGCATATGGACACATTCCTGCACGGGCAGTTCCCGCTGGCGGCGGACTATGAGGCGCATATCGTGCGCAATTTCCGGGACAGCTGGATCGAATTCTTCGACACCCTGGCGGACTGCCGGGAGGAGATCGGCAGGCGGCTTCTCCGGGGCGGAGCGTTTACAAAGATCGAGCGTTTTTCCGCTTTCGGCGGCGATCAGCACCGCCACGGCCGGGCCGTAACGGGCGTATGGACCGATGCGGGCGTGTTCTATTACAAGCCCCATGAGTGCGGACTGGACGCGGCGTACTGCGAAATCGTGAAGCGCTGGTTTGCGGACAGCACCGCCGCGGCCGAGGTGGTACAGAAAAACAAGGTCGCCTTTGTCTCCTGCCTGGAGCCGGCTCCCGTGGAGCAGGCAAGCGGCCTTTCGGCCTTTTATACCCATTTCGGCGTTCTGACGGCGCTGCTGTTCGGACTCGGCAGCGTGGATATCCATCTGGAGAATATCATGGCCTGCGGGGACCGGCCCTCCCTGATCGACATAGAAACGCTGATCTCCCCTTCTTACATGGAGCAGGCAAGGACCAAGCAGCTGGAGCCCAGCACGCACAACTTTGGCCCGTCGGTCATGCGGACCGGCATACTGCCTGTGCGGATGTACGGCCGGGTGATGCACTCTCCGCTTTACAGCGAGCGCAAGGGCAGCGCCTGTCTGCCGGTGTTTGAGGGGAAGACCTATACCGCGGAGGGGCACGAGGAGGAATTCATCGCCGGGTTCCGGGACGGGTACGGCCGGCTGCTGGCCCACCGGGAGGAAATCATGGCGCTGCTTCGGACATACGGCGGGTCGACCGTGCGCTGCATGATGCGAAACACGGCGTTTTACTGTCTGATCCAGCAGCGCCTGTACCGTCAGGACGCGCTGCAAAGCAGGCAGGTGCAGGAAGCGGCCCTCCATCGTCTGGCCCTGCCGTTTGAACAGACAGGCGCGGAGGTTTTCCGGGAACAGGTGGACCATGAGGCCGCCTGCCTGCTGATGGGTGATATCCCCTATTTCTGCACCGCGGCCGACGGAACGGACCTGTGCGGCGACAACCCGGGGGAGACCGTCCGGGCAGGGTATTTTTCCGGCAGCCCGCTGGAGATGACCAAGCAGAGCCTTGACCGGCTCTCGGCGGAGGATCTGCGCTTTGAGGAAGCTCTCATCCGCGTTGCCTTTGCCCACGCGGCGCTGGATACGCAGACCGTGACGCCGCCCCGGCCCATCGCGGCGGCGGCGGCAAAGCCTCAGAACGTCACGGACATGGCCCTTTCCCTTTTCCGCTCGTTTCAGAAGGACGCGATCCCCGTTCCCGAGGGCGGCAGGATCTGGATGAGCACCATGGTGAGGCTCCGCGGTTATCAGCCCCTCGGTGATATGGGCGTGTACGCAGAAGCCGGCGCCTTTTGCGCGAAACTCCTTTCCATCGACCTTCCCGCCGAGCTTCGGGCCGAGGCAATGGAAACGGCGCGGGAGTGCGTGCACTTCCTGAGGCGAACGATTACGGATGGTGCCAGGCGTTCGCGGGAAACAGTATCCGCCGGACCGTGCTTTCCCACGGGCCTGTATGCCGGATTCGGCGGCGTGCTGTGGGGGCTCGGCGTGATGAGTCAAGCCGGGGTTGAGCAGGCGGACGAAACCGCAGCGGAGCTTGTTCATCTGCTGATCCAATACAGGGATATGTGGCATCCGGACGCGACGGCAGCCAGGGGCGTAGTCGGTCTCACGCTGGCTCTGGACTCTTTGACGGACGCGGTGCAAGCGCGGGATGCCTGTATGCGCCTGTGCGCCGATGCGCTTCTGGCGGCGGATGTCCCATCCCTTCCGGACGCGGACACGGGCGCCGCGGGAATCGCCGCCGCGCTGGCGGCCGCCTACGGAAGGCTGGGCGATGCGCGCTGCGCAGAAAAGGCGTGTGAAATCATGGAACGGATACGCGGCGACTATGACAGTGCGTTACAGGGCTGGCCGGACAGCGCGGTAAAGCTCTGCTGGATGGCAGACCGCGGTACGCAGGCCGCGGGAATCGCCCTTGCGGCCGATTATGCCGCGAAACGTCTGCCTGCTCCCGCCGCGGCGGAGCAGCTGCGTGAGACGGCGCTATTGAGCCTTCGCAGCGAACAGGAGCTGTACCGCTTTGATACCTTGGAGCAGGGAAACGCGCTGACGGTCCTGTGCCTTCTGCGCGTGGGCGAGACGGAACGCGCCGGCCGGGTGCTGGAGGCCATGCGTCTGCGCGCCGAGAGCGAGGGCAGCTTCCTTGTGACCGCGCCGGGGATCCGCAGCTTTTTTGATCCCTCTGTCTGGTTTGGCAGTCTGGGTGTCGGCCTGGCGGCGGTGGAGTATCTGCATGCATTCAATCGGGAGTGAGAACGGACATGATTAAAGTTTTCGCGCTGATAGGCTCCGCCGCCGGAGAGCAGTCCGTTACGGCAAAGCTGTCTGACCAGCTGGCGGAGGCCTTCCGAAGGAGAGCGGCACAGGACGGCGAGCAGGTCGAGTATGAGCGGCTGACCGGCGCGGACTTGCGCGTGGACTACTGTCGGAGCTGTCAGACCTGCTTTGAAAAGGGCTTCTGCCCCCGGGACGAGTTCGACGACATGGGCATGCTCCGGAAAAAAATACTGGAGTGCGATGTGCTGTTCTTTGCAAGCCCTGTGTATTATGGCCGCATGTCGGGCTTTACAAAATGTGTGCTCGACAGGCTGTCGTATATGAGCCATACCCTTGAGCTGATCGGAAAGCCCATGCTGCAATTCATGACGACGTATTCCAACCACGGCACAGAGGCGTCGGAGGATCTTGAGTACCTGCTGCGCTTCTTCTGCGGGGCCTTGGTCAACGCCGGCGCGTTTTACGCGGTCGGGCACCCGAATCTGGAGGATAAGGCCAAAATGGAAGAGGTCATGAAGGAAAGCGCGGACCGCCTGATGCGGGCCTATCTCGATCCGCGTACTGCCGTCACCGATTCTCAGCAGCAGGCCTTTCTGGCCCGCGTCATCCTTACCCGCCGTTTGATCCGGAAGGGAAAGGGGGAGAAGGGCGAGGTCAAGGCCGTTCACGAAAAGGGCCTGGATCGATATGTCCTGTTATCTGAGGCTTTGGAGGAGTTCTGCATGAACAAAAATAAGCCCTCCCGTTCGGAGCAGCAGACTGCGCCGAATCCCCTGCGGGAAAATGAAGAGGGTCTTTTCGGCGTCCAATGGCATATTACGGACAACTGCGATCAGCGCTGCCGACACTGTTATATCTTCGCGGAAGACAATCACAAGCCCCCTGTAAATATGGATTATGACCAGATGCGGGAGGTGATGGGAAAGGTCGATGCTTTTCTCTCCAAAATGGATATGCGCCCGAACTGGCATATCACGGGCGGCGATCCGCTGATGAATCCCGATTTCTGGATGCTGGCCGAATACATGAAGGAAAAGCAGCTGCCGTATCTGCTGATGGGCAATCCGTTTCATCTGACGCCGGAGGTATGCCGTCGGCTGAAGGATACCGGCTGTCAGGCATTTCAGCTGTCCATCGACGGAACGGAAGAGACCCACGACTGGTTTCGCAAGCCGGGCAGTTTCCGAAAAACGCTGGATGTGATTCCCATGCTGCACGCGGCGGGAATCGAGTCGGTGGTGAGCATGACTGTCTCGGAGCTCAATTACCGGCAGCTTCCGGATGTCATGGACATCGTAGAGAAGGCCCGCGTGGGTCAATTCGGTTTTTCCCGCTATGTCCCGACCTCCGGTGAAAAAACCAACGCCATTGACCCGATGGAATACCGCGCGCTGCTGGATACCTATTTCAAAAAGCGGCAGGAGGCCAGGCGCAGGGGCAGCTTTACGTATTTTACTCTGAAGGATCATCTCCTGGCCCTGTATCTGTACGAAGAAGGAAAATTTCATCCGACCGCCTACTGTCACAAGCCCGGGGATCACATGCCGGCCGGCTGCCACTGCGCCAACGGCACAATAGCTATTTCCGCCGACGGCACTGTCATGGCCTGCCGACGCATGGAGAGCTCCGCGCTGGGGAATATCTTTACAGACGATCTGATGGAAATGTGGACGCAGGCCAAAGGGCGCTACCGGCAGTACGATCGCTTTGCAGACTGTGCCCGGTGCAAGCTGGAGCCCTGGTGCCGGGGCTGTCCCGCCATCTCAGCCGCTGTCAGCGGCGATTATTACGGGCGAGATCCCCAATGCTGGCGCGTGATAGAGGAATGAGTGCAGTCGTGGACAAGCTTCTGGCGGAACGCCTCGAACGCCACAGCGCGGAGATCTCCCGGCGCTTTTTCCACAGCGCCGCCCCGGTTGAGATCACGGCTTGCGCGCAGACCGGAGACCGCCACCTGCACGGGGAGACGGTACTGAAGCTGGAGACATCGGCGGGGAATCTCTACTATAAGCCGAGAGACGGGGCCGGAACAGAGCTTCTCGGGCAGCTCAACGAGCTGCTCTTCGGCGAGCGCCTGGTCCCGGAGCAGATCACCGGCCGGGAATACGCGTTTCAGAAGGAGGTCGTGTGCAAGCTCCCGTCAGAGGGTGAAGAGCGGGCGGCGTTTTATCATTGGTTCGGAAGGCTCACCGCCGTTTTCTACGCTCTGGGCAGTACCGATATGCACTGCATGAATGTGATTCCCTCCGGGAGCAGACCGTGTGCGGTAGACACGGAAACGCTCCTGTCGGCCAAAGCGGAGGACTTCGGAGGAAGCGGCGATTTTCCCCTTTCCTACGGGGATGTGTTCCCGGAATACCGCATGTCTGTGGGGGAGTGTATGGTCCTGCCGCGGTTTTATGCCCTGATCCAGAAAAGTCCGCTCATCCCGGGGGACGGCTGCACCCCCCGGGGATATGAGGGCGACTTCATAAATGGATTTCAAGCCGGGTATCGGACGATCCTGGATCATCGCAAAGCCGTGTACCCCCTGCTGGAACGTTATAGGCACTATGCTGTCCGGTATATCCTGCGCTCCACGGGGGCATATAACTCCATCCTCGCGCAATACGCGTTCTGCAGGACGGATGTGGAGAGAGGGCTTGTACTGGGCCGCCTGAGCAAGGGGCTCGGCAGCGAGGAGCGACGCCGCTGGCAGCCGATCCTCGATTGGGAAACCTCCTGCCTGAAGGAGGGCGACGTACCGTATTTTTGGATCCGTGCCGACGAGCGCGCTCTGCGCGGGGACAGGGAGGGTGCCCGGCTGATGGAGGATTTTTTCTCTGTCAGTCCGCTCGAACACGCAAAAGAACGCATCCGCAGCATGGATGAGCGGGATCTCTCCGTGCAATGTGATTATATCCGGGCAAGTCTTCGGCACATCGACGGGTGGACCAACCCGACGGCGCGGTTTTTGCGGTCCCCCGCCGTCGAACCGGAAGTGCCTTCCGAACCGCTGTCGCGGCAGACCGCGGTCAACGAGGCTGCCCATGCATTGCATGAGCTCCGGGCTGAACGCATCATGCTGTCCCACGGCCGCTGCCTTTGGCATATTCCTCTGACAGGCGGAAAAGCGGGGAGCCTTTACGGATTGGCACAGGGTTTTTCCGGCGTTGGCGTCTTCTGCCGCGCGGCATCGCGCTCCCCGCTGTTGAGTCAGGCGGATGCGGAGCTGGCCCATGAGCTCGCCGACGCCTGCCTGCGGGATATGCTGCTATTCGCCAGCTATCTTCTGAGCGAATACCCCGATGCCCCCGAAGAGCGCCTGATCACGCGGCGCTTTGACGGCGGCTTTGGTTTTGAGAACGGTTTGTCGGGTTTCCTTTGGGCGCTGAAGATCTGCCGCGATCCGGGCGACAGGGAGAGCGGAATGCTTTTGGAGGCTTTCAAGCGCTGGAATATCGATGACGGTGCCGAGAAGATGCCGGATCCGGTTTTGGGGACTGCTGTCAGCTCCCGGCCGGACACCGACATCCTGTCCGGCGGGCTGGCCGGGCGCGCGGCCTGCCTGTTGAATTCCTACAGGCAGGCAGATACGGCCGCATGGGATCGGGCCGGAAGGCTGCTGGCCTGGATGTATGAACAAAAGGAGAAAAACGGCTCGTACAGGATTTTCCAGGCGGGGCGAAAACAGTATTTTCTGCCGGCCTTTCTGCGCGGCAGCCTCGGCATCGCCGCCGTGATGCTTCGCTACGCGGAGCTGTCCGATTCATGATCCCCAACCCGGATAAAGCGGAAAAGCTTTTTCCAATAATTTTGTCATTTTGCAAAAATTTTCGGTCAAAAGGGCCTAAGGAAACGCTTTTTGTTGGTGAATAGTATGATGCGGTCGGTATCAGCCTGATTACAATTTATTTTCATATTCCCTAACACAAGCAGATTCCTCCAGAGCCGAGAGTGGTGTAAAAAACAGCTTTTTGTAGTACTAACGAGAATTCATAATTGTAGGGATCGGTTTCATTCCGAACGGGAGTTATTTGAAAAACGTGTTTGTCCGTTGCGGCGGGGACGAGCGCTTTTTATATACCCTTCCGCGACCCGGCCGGAACAAAACCTTCTCGCTTATCACCGCTCGAAGATTTCGCTCCGCCCTCTTGCGGACAGCCGCCGGTCTCTGCCTGTGCGCAGGCCGATCCCGTCCGCTGCCCGCGGCCCGGTAAGCGATGCCGCCGAAAGCAGGGCAGCATCCCTTCCCGTGCCTACGGTCGCAGAAGGTATAACACACTGATATGTAATGACGTTTGTCAAGAGCAAATTGCCCGTAAGTGGGTCCCCACCGGTATTTTGTTGTCGGAAGGCATCTTGAAAGAGCCCCGCATCAGTCTCCGGCATTGGCCACTCTGATATACGTGGATTCGGATTTCTCCTTACCGACAGGTCAATGGTCCGCCGTGAGCTCTACCGTCTAGAAGCGTGGATCACCGTTTCCGGTGCCGACATAGTGTGTTCGTAGATAGCTCGAACCTTACTTTTTCAGAGCTCCTTCAAGATACCTTCCGGTGTGAACATTCGGCTGCTGTGCAGCCCTTTCCTCACCCACCATCACAGCGGAGTGGCGGGGTTTGCCTTGGAGAAAAAACGCCGATAGAACACCTCCAGGCCCCAGCCGAGAATAGATCCAATGAAAAACAAAAAAGCTAAAGTAAGGAAAATGCTCATATTACTTCTTCATTAAGGGGCTATTCGTATACCACTATACCATTGCGATCGCCGTGAACATTCAAGAGCGGGGTCGCGCAGAAACTTCATACTACGATGCCTTTACGTCTCTATTGCTTGTCTTCCAGTAGTTAAAAGGAGGATCGTCATCTTGCTCGACTGTCGTGGATCTTTCCCTGTTTTTCATCCGGTCGCGTATTTCAGCCTTGCGCGCTTTCTGCCACTCCTGATACTCTTCATAAATGAGTTCTTTTCTGAGGCTTCTCCAGCAGATGTTTGTGTAATATCTTCTCCTTGCAATTCGTCAGCGTAAGCGCATAAAAACGCCTCGAATCATGCAAGGGGGAATTCAATTGACAACGACAGTTTCAGATGTGCTGCTCTGCGACTATTTTGAGCAGTGGGTAAAGATTTATAAAGAGGGTGCAGTCAGACCTGTCACCCTCAGTAAATACCATATGGCGCAAGCATGGCTGCGCCGCTTAGTTCCGGAATTGACACTTTCTCAGCTGGATAGGATTCATTATCAGGAGATTCTGAACGCCTACGCCGTAAATCACGAGCGCCAAACCACGATGGATTTTCATCACCTCATCAAGGGCGCAATTCTCGACGCTGTTGACGAAGGGAAAGCGGAACGCGATCCGACGAGAAAAGCCATTATCAAGGGGAAAACACCGCCTCCCAAGAAGATAAAGTATTTAGATCAGTACGATCTGCACACGCTTCTGAAAAGCCTGGATCTTGGAGAAACGCCTAATTGGGATTACTTCATTTTGATTGTCGCAAAAACAGGTCTGCGATTCTCTGAAGCCTTGGCTCTGACACCTGCGGATTTTGATTTTGACAGGCAAACTCTCTCTGTAAGTAAGACTTGGGATTATAAAGGGAAAGGCGGATTCCTACCGACAAAAAACAGATCGTCGGTTCGTAAGATACAGTTGGACTGGCAGACGATTATCCGTTTTTCTGAACTGATTAAGAAAATGCCTTCTGATAAGCCCATCTTTGCTGAGGAAGGAAAACGGGTATTTAACTCCACTATCAACGGAATTCTTAACAGACGCTGTAAGGCCGTCGGCATTCCGGCAATAACCGTGCATGGTCTTCGCCATACACACGCATCAATCCTTCTGTTTGCAGGCGTCTCCATCGGAAGCGTTGCGCGTCGTTTGGGCCATGCGAGCATGACAACCACGCAGAAAACGTACCTTCACATCATCCAGGAACTTGAAAACCAGGACATTGATATAGTGATGCGATCAATGTCCGGCCTGAACTAAGGCGTTTGCGCTTACGCTGATGAAGGGTGATAAGGGTGTCGAGAGACTCCAAGTAATCTCCTATGGCCCGTTGTTCTTTGATGGACGGCACAGATACTATGGTGCTTCCGACAAGCTCTTTATTGAGATTGTTGACCGTACTACCGGCTGCGAATGCCTTATATTGATTGAGCATCTGATCTGTTCCAAGCATATGGCAAAGGAACTTCAAGTCAAACAGTTTGCGGGTATCTCGAATAAGAAGCCAACCGTCGTGAATACAGCCATTTATCCCCATAATATAAGGTTTTCCGAAACTCATAGAGTTAGAAAGAATCAGATCTCCAGGCTGAACTTGTCTCGTCTTAGATAGTCCTTCTGGCCTGATTTTTTCTGCAGTTTTTGTGATATATCGCTCTTGCGCAGGCGCGTCTCCGATCTTAACCCAATTCAGTCCATCAGACGCATCTGTGATGTAATCATCTATCGGACGCGGAGATCCTCCTCGTTCAATCAAGACAAGGTCGGAGAACTTACGCTGTTCCCAAGTTTAAGTTTCTTCTCCGATCCTTCCAAGGCGAACGCGATTGAGCAAAATGATATCAACGCTTGGGAACAGCGTAAGCTATCCGATCTGGCTGTATTTAATCCCAAAGCGGAATTGCCTGACATTTTTGAATATGTAGATTTGGAGTCCGTAGTCGGGACAGAAATGCTTTCTCATAGGACAGAATCGAAAAGAACAGCTCCTTCGCGGGCACAGCGTTTAGCCCAGACAGGTGACCTTTTCTATCAGACTGTCAGGCCATATCAGAAAAACAATTATTTGTTCGAAAAGCCTGATAAACACTATGTTTTCTCAACCGGATATGCTCAAATGCGCCCGGTTGTAGACGGTCGTTTCTTGCTTTGCCTTGTACAGAATGATGGCTTCGTGAAGGTCGTTTTGGACAATTGTACTGGAACAAGCTATCCGGCGATCAACTCGAATGACTTGGCCGAGATCGAAGTGTATTCGCCCAGAAATCCCCAAGAGCAGAAGCAAATCGGAGATTATTTCAAAGGGCTCGACTCCCTTATCACCCTTCATCAGCGTAAGTATAAAAGCTATAGATTCTACAATATTCGTGGCCCAAGCGGCCTATAAGGAGAGGAAAACGAATGCCAAGACCCAAAAAAGACGGAGAACGCGTTAGCCTGTGCCTACGCCGACGAAAAGGGACAGACCCTTACAACTGCGATCGAACGTATCATCACAGCCCACCTCGATTCTGTCGAAGCACAAGAAAGAGACAATCATTGACCACAACAGGCATAACTTCCTGTGTGGGCGAGAGTGCCATGCCATAAACAAACTACTGGAGATGATAAAAATGTCGATACGACGAGATCCAAGGAAGCATGTACATCCTGTGTATGCATATGGGGATGTTCTTCCGCAGTATATGGGAAGCTACATTGATGCCACTCAGTTTAATTTCGTGAAAGGCTATTCGATCCTCTTAATTATTGTGCCAGATCCTACTCAGGAAGAACTACGGCAAATCAAGTACGAGCCATTTGAAATGAGAATGACTTGTTTTCCAGATACATTATGGTTGACGTTCCGTTTTGGAAAGCTTGGATTTATGGACGCTCCTTTCACTCCTCATCTGACAAAGGGGATCCAGTATCCTAAAGGCCTGGATGGTGCATGCGATATCTTGCAGATATTCGTCATTGACTCAGTAACAGGCGCGGTCAAGGCAATTCGTGCCATTAGTTATAGTGAGGCGTTCTCGGCCGCGCTACGCGTTGGCTGTATGTGCCTTCTTCCTCAGGACTTTAATGCTGATGTGTATGATTATCTCCTTCACACGACTCAGCTAAAATATTCGGCGGAAGAAATAGCAAATGTTGCAACGGTGGTTTTCTCGGCGAATGCAGATAATGACTGTCCTCTTTGCTGAAACCAAGCTACTGCAAAAGAACAGAAATATATGAGGTAGAAGAAAGCAAAGACTTCTGTCTCTTTTATTGAAAAGAATATTTATCACACACAAATTTTGGCACCCAGGTATAGAAAAGTATTGCATTTTCAATAAAGATGTGGTATTATACTTAGCGACGATGGTTAGAAGCAACTGGTATCAGAACACAGCGGAAGGAGATAGATCTATGCCGCGAGCAAAAAAAGAGAATACGCCGGTAAGCTTCCGCATTTCTACTGCCATATATGAGCGGCTAAAGATGTTCTGCGAAAAGTCCGGGCAATCGAAAACTGTGGCTGTTGAAAGAGCGATAACCATGTATATAGATGAGTTTGAAACCAAGCAAGCGCTTATTGACGAAAGAGAAAGCGTCAACCACAATTAAGCATGAAACGTTTGACGCGAATTTTCTTTGGCTGTACAAAAATGAAATCGGTGTTGAGTACTGTTGATTTATGAGTGTCTGTGTTTCTTTACATATCCATAAAGAAAACCGCTGATTTCTTTGATAATTGGCGGTTTTCTGTATTTTTAAGATAATGTTTGTGCGATGCGAAAATAGGTGGGTAAACAGAAAAGGTAAACAAATTCAGAAAATAGCTCTATATTTTAGAGAATCCCGGCCATTTCTGAGCGGGGTTTCTTATTATAAGCTCTGTAAAACTCCCACGCCCGCCTGTTTGCTTCTGCCTCAATTTCGGGGATAGGTTTTTTACTATCTAAGTGATCTAAAAACAGGTGTGCGAATTCATGCCCTAAGCAATGCCGCTGCGCCTGTGGTGATAATTTGCCATCTATACAGATAAGCCAATAATCAAACTTTACAGAACCAGATAAAAACCCTCTCACCTTTCCATGTATTGATTCCGGAAACGGTGTGTATTCTATTACTACTTCTTTGCCGTTATGAGTCAACATAGTTCCTTCTCTCTCCCCGGTTTATGGTCGATAGGTCAACCGCTTTATTTATGCTCCCAGCTCTTTAAGGCAATACCGCATAATGCGGCAAGAGCAGATTCCGAGAAAAACCGAGTTCTGATGATGGCAATTTTTCGCAGGAATACTTTGTGTATTGCAAGAAA
>CAJOCV010000012.1:1666-3944 GCA_905233785.1 uncultured Oscillospiraceae bacterium | reverse complement strand
AAGCTCTGTAAAACTCCCACGCCCGCCTGTTTGCTTCTGCCTCAATTTCGGGGATAGGTTTTTTACTATCTAAGTGATCTAAAAACAGGTGTGCGAATTGCGTTCGACCATTGGAGTCTTCATTAAAAATAGGAAGCGGCTGTACGTACTGCTGTTAAACGCAGCCTTAAATAGGTTGATTTTCACCTACAATATGTTATACTATGATGGGGGTGATCCGTATGACGATTGATACCAATGCGATCGTGACGGCGACGGAGGCCAATCAGAATTTTTCCAAGGTAGCAAGAATGGCGGAGAAAAAGGGGCGTGTCGTGGTTTTCAAGAATAATCGGCCGAAGCTTCTGGTAATTGATCTGGACACTGAGCCGCAAATCGAAATGACCGAGGATGAGAAGCTGGACTTTGTGGCGGCCCGTATTCTGCGAGAGCATAAGGCTGCATTTGAGGAGTTGGCCAAATGATCAAGTTCTCAAAAGAAAAGGTGCTGCTTCTTCACAAAATCCTCGCGGAAGCGACAGGCGGCAGTGTTGGCGTGCGTGACGAAGGGCTGTTGGATTCCGCTTTAGAAGCTGCTTTTGCAGGCTTTGGCGATCAGGAGTTCTATCCAAGCAAAGAAGAGAAGGGGGCAAGGCTCGGTTATACGCTGATCTCCAATCACGCTTTTGTGGACGGGAATAAAAGGATCGGCGTGTATGTGATGCTGTCATTTCTTGAAATGAACGGGATTCGGATCCGCTGCACGGATGAGGAATTGGTTCACATCGGGCTTTCTGTTGCAGACAGCAGTATGGGCTATGAAGAGCTGCTGCAATGGGTGCTGGATCATAAAGAGTAGTGAAAGAATCGGACGGCACAGCTGGAAAATGTGCCGGGAAAATTTATTCCTGGCTTCCCCTATCTGGCCAACAAAAATACGGAAAAGGCAGTTACCTGACGATTGTTGTGGTAACTGCCTTTTTTGCTTTAAAAGCCGATTTTCATTTCGCCTTGGTCAAACGTATGTGATTCGCCTCATGCTGAACCGAAAGATGAATGGGAAAAAGAATCTGTGTGGAAGCCGCCGCACCGCTCAGGTCGAAAGCGTACTTCTTCTATTACCGTTTGGTCGAGGGGCTGCGCTTCATTTTTTTGAGGGCTCATACCGGCATCTGGGGCTACTTCAAGACGCTTCGCCCTAAGCAGTGACAAAGATGATGGTGTTCTTGTGCTTCCGGAGGGCGCATGGGTGGATGTAGCTGCCGCGGCGGGAAAAAAGTCAACCGAGTGGCGTGAATACGCCATTGATCTATAATGGAAGTTCTATTGCATAGCAAATATTTACATGGTAAAATATTACGAGTAGTGAAATTATAAACTTTTATTTCAAGAAAACAGTACATATAAAATTATAACTCAAAGATTCGACGTGCTTGTTTTTTTAATTGGCAATTACGTCTCCCTTGCGCTCGCTTATCACAAACCTGCAGGAGAGCGCAGGCAACAGGAATATTGTGTCTTGGCGATACAGAGGCGCAAAACACGGAAGTCTCCGATATGTCAATTATGAAAGGATATGATCGAAATCAAAGATTATTTAGCACACAGCCCAACCGAGGCGCAGCCCGGAGGGCAGCTTCTGAAGGAACATCTAAAAGGAGCGGCTGAGCGCGCAGGGTTTTGCTTGAAAGATGTTGCGCTTGAGAAATCTGCGTATTTGGCCGGATTGCTGCATGACTTGGGGAAATACACAAAGGAGTTTCAGACATACCTGAAAAATGGAGATATTCGTAAGCGCGGTACAGTGATACATACATTTCAAGGCTGTCGGTATCTGCTGGAACAAGCATCCGATACAGAAGAACGGAATTCATTGAGTAAAACATGTGCGGCAGAGTTGCTTGCATTCGCAGTTGGTGCGCATCATGGCCTGTTTGACTGCATCGATGATTCCGGTAAAATCGGGATGCGTTACCGAAAGGAAAAAGAAAACACTTTCTATCAGGAAGCCCTGGCATGCTTCTTCAGCGAAGGGATTACGCATGAAAAAATCAGCGAATACTTTGCGCTTGCGTCAGAGGAGATTGAAAGGTTCCTTTTCAGAATAGAAGCAAGCTACGAAAGAGACGATGAATACTGCTTTGAGATCGGACTGTTGGCGAGATTGCTGCTATCAGCGGTTATTGAAGGTGATCGATATGATACGGCAAAATTTATGAACCAAACCACAGCATCTCCATGCTTTGAAGACAGGCAACTGATCTGGAGGAACAGACTTCAATTTTTGGAAAAGAAGCTG
>CAJOCV010000012.1:1050-1517 GCA_905233785.1 uncultured Oscillospiraceae bacterium | reverse complement strand
ATAATCAAAAGAGGCTGATTTTTACCTCTCCTCTGCTCTCTATATTGGAACAAAATGCCTCAGTTATCCGTGAGTATGTGGGAGATGACCGCTTGATATTGGAGCACCATTCTAATGTGGTGCAAGCAGAGCAGACGCGCGAACAACTGGATGAACGAGAACTGATGATACAAAGCTGGGACGCCCCCATTATCATAACAACGCTTGTACAATTGCTCAACTGCATGTTCGATGGCAAAACTTCGTCCATTCGACGTTTTTACGCATTGTGCAACAGTGTGATCGTTATAGATGAAGTACAGACGGTTCCAGCAAAACTGCTCTCGCTGTTTAATCTGACGATACGTTTTCTTGCAGAGCAATGCGGCACCACGGTCATTCTCTGTTCAGCAACTCAACCATATCTGGAGGGCATCGAACACCCGCTGCTTCCGATGCCGAAAAACATAGTTCCCTTTGATCCCGGC
>CAJOCV010000012.1:0-1034 GCA_905233785.1 uncultured Oscillospiraceae bacterium | reverse complement strand
TGAAGGAATTGCCGGAGCTTATTCGTGCGCTGCTGGAGGATGCGGACAGTCTTTTGGTCGTTTGCAATAAAAAGGAAGAGGCTGCCTATCTTCTGGAAAAAACCAAATCTGAGGAAGTTGTCAGCTATCACTTATCTGCATCTATGTGCATGCAGCACCGGAGAGATACCGTTGCGGCGCTGAAGGCGTCTTTAGACCGCAAGAATAAAACGCACCGCAAGAATAAAACGCTTTGTATATCCACGCAGGTTATTGAAGCTGGCGTTGATATTTCCTTTCAGTGTGTGGTGCGCTTGACCGCAGGAATGGACAGCATTGTACAGTCTGCCGGCCGATGCAACAGAAATGGTGAGTCAACGGTGCCTTGCCCGGTCTATATTGTCAACTGTACAGACGAAAGCCTTGGAAAACTACAGGATATTCAGCGCGGGAAAACCGCGACACTCTCTCTGCTTAACGCGTTTCAAAAGAACCAGCCCCAATTCCACCATGATCTCGCCTCAGAAGAAGCAATCAAATACTATTACAAATCATTTTACGCCGACATGAATCGTGGGGCATGTGACTATCCTCTTCCAAAAAGCGGAACAACACTTCTTGATATGCTGTCAGAAAACAAAAAATTTGCTGCTGCCGGGCAAACAGAAATAGAAAACTGGTTTCTGAGACAGGCTTTTAAAACAGCGGGACAAGAGTTTTCTGTTTTCGACGAGAATACTGTTGACGTGATTGTCCCGTACAAAACAGGTGCGCAGCTGATCGCGCAGATGTGCGAGGATCGCTGCTCGCGGGACTCGGCATACTGCGAATCGTTGCTCAGGCAGGCGACAGGTTATACTGTTTCCTTATACGATTATCAATTGCGGCAGCTGGAGGAAAAAGGGGCCTTGCTTCGTGTCTGCGGAGGCTGTGCGCTCGCGCTTGAGCCGGGGTACTATGACGATAAGTATGTTGGCTTGGTCACAGAGGAAATGAATATTCCTTTTTGGGAGGTGTAGCTTTGAAAAACACAAAATATGACAACATTGTCGAAT